>CAXQOB010000215.1:0-24606 GCA_964225475.1 Candidatus Nitrosopumilus sp.
TAGGGGTGAAGCAGAGCAAAAGGTACAGGCGTCTGAGGGATATGCGGTCAAGCGTATCAACGAGGCCCAAGGTGATGTTGCTCGATTTAACGCACTATTTGTTGAGTTCATGAAAGCTCCTGAGGTAACGAAGCAACGGATTTACATTGAAACCATGCAAGACGTTCTTCCAAAAATTGGACGCAAAATCATTATCGATGAAGAGGCAAGCCAGATTCTGCCACTTCTTCAATTACCCACTGATACGACAGGGAGTTCAAGATGAATCGTGCCTTATTATCTGCGGTACCGATCATTGTGCTCGTATCGTTATTTTTATTGTTCAGTTCGGCCTATACGGTTGATATGACGGAACAGGTGATCATTACGCAATTTGGCAAGCCTGTTGGTGATCCTATTCGTGATGCGGGTTTACACTTTAAGACGCCCTTTATCCAAGAGGTGAATCGTCTCGATAAGCGAGTCTTGAATTGGGATGGTCCCTCCAGTGAGATGCCCACAAAAGATAAAACGTACATCGTAGTCGATACGTTTGGCCGTTGGAGAATCGATCAACCGGAGCAATTCTTTTTGCGTTTGCGGGATGAGCGAAGTGCTCAATCGCGTTTGGACGATATTCTCGGTAGTGAAACTCGCAATGCAATTGCCAAGCACGAATTGATTGAGATGATCCGAACCACGAAAGATCGTCAGCCCAGTCAGGATAGTGTGATTGCCGATGCCGCTGATGGCGAGAATTCCTCCAGTGCTATTGGCGTGCTTTACAGCATTTCCAAAGGCAAAGCAAAAATCGAGGATGAGATTTTTCATGCAGCCGCTTCAAAACTCTCCGATTTTGGGATTGAGTTACTGGACGTTCGATTCAAGCGAATCAATTACAACGAGAGCGTGCAGAATCGAATCTACGAGAGAATGATTAGTGAACGTCAACAGATTGCTGAGCGTTTTCGTAGTGAAGGTGCTGGTGAAGCTGCAAAGATCATTGGTCGGAAAGAGAAAGATCTCCTCGAAATTGAGTCTGAGGCTTACAAACGAGTGCAGGAGATCCGAGGTGATGCAGACGCGACCGCCACTGAAATCTATGCATCAGCCTATAACCAGAGTGAGCAGTCTGTGTCGTTCTACCAATTCATCAAGACGATGGAGACGTATCCAGAGATGCTTGGTGAAGATAGTACCTTGGTCTTCACGACTCAGAGCGATATCTTTCAATTCTTAAAGCGAATTGATAACGAATAGCACGAGGACTTTTTACCGCATGGTTGCAATTGTCGGATTGACGCTGCTGGTACTTAATTGCTGATCACTTTCATCAGGAGCCGATCATTTTTACCCATCAAGTGTGAAAATCTTCGGTTCCTCCAAGTGGGTCTCGCGCACCCATTGATTGCGAGGCCAAGCCTTGTTCATCAGAGCCTGTTCCCGAGATCTCAGCGAGGATTCTTCCGTTGATTTCGACGCCTTGGCACATCCTAAATCCTGCGGAGGTATTCTTCTTCGCCCGACATCGCAGTCAGAAAACAAGATTTACCTAAATTATCCGACTGTTTCCCTCGTCTTTTCATGAAAAATCAAACCTTTTGCTCATCTTGGCCGATGAAAAAAATGGTGACTCTGCAATGGCTGATCTGAAGCAAGAATTGCGGATCTTTCAATCATACAGGCCATAATTGACGCGATTCGCGTTATCGAATGTAACGGATCCCGATCCCCATGCTACATGTCGATCATCGCTGGTGTCGCACGGAATGTAAATGCATTCTGAGTCTGGTCGTGCTATTGCTAGCCAGTTTGGGTTGCTCGCGCCCTTGGTACCGAAAGCAAGCAGATCAGGAGGTTTATTCCCTGATCGATGAAAAGGGAGGTTACTTGGACCATGGTTCAATCTACCCCAAGAAAGGATCGCGGCTTGCTGATCCTTTTTCGATTGACGATCCTCCCATGCCTCCAGATGACCCTGATTCGCATCTTCTGATGAATGAAGTTGATCGTAAGCGGGGCAGTGATTTATGGGATGCCGATGGGGTTTTTGAGTCTGTTGAGCCAGAGGGTTGGGATGACTCGCTGCCACGAAATGAAAACGGCAAGGTGGAGTTGGATATACGAGGGGCGATTTCGTTAGCGCGATTGAACTCAAGAGAGTATCAGAGGCAGTTGGAAACACTTTACCTTTCAGCGCTGGATGTGTCCCGGCAACGGTTTCAATTTGACTACCAATGGTTTGCCGATGGTATTCTTGATCAGAGTTTTCGGGGGTCCGGAATCGGGGGAAGTAGTGCCACCGGTTTGGACACATCCGTTTTTTTTCGTAAGACACAGGCGGCAGGTGGAGAATTTGTCGTCGGTCTAGCCAACTCATTACTTTGGGATGTTTGGGGCTCCAGTGCGGATACCTTTGGGTCGACACTCGATTTTGCTCTTCGACAACCATTGCTCCGCTTCGGTGGCCGTGCGCAGGTGTTGGAGCCGTTGACGCAAAGTGAGCGGAATCTTCTGGCCAATGTTCGGCAGATGCAACAGTACCGCCAAGGTTTTTATGTCCGTCTAGCAACAGGTAGAACAAACGGGAGTGGTCCATCGACTGGATCGCGCATTGGGCAAGCAGGGTTAGGGGTTGTTGCTGGGTTCCCAAGTGGTCGAAATGGAGCACCTTCAGCTGGAGGCTATCTCGGGCTATTGCAAGATCAACAAGAGATTCGCAACCAGGAGGCAAACGTTGTTGCACTTCGAGATAGTGCAGCTCAACTCGAGGCAGCGTTTGATGCGAATCGTATCAGCAGTCGCCTGCAAGTCGATCAAGCATTGCAGGCTTTGTTGAATGCGCAGAGTAGTCTTTTGGCATCACGTGCTTCATACGATAGTCGAGTTGATGCCTATAAGATTTCTTTGGGGCTTCCACCGGATCTGCCTGTGGAAGTCAATGATCAATTGCTTGATCGTTTTATCCTGATTGATTCCAGTTTGACCGAACTGCAGGATAAGGTTGCAAAAGTATTGCTGCAGATTCGTGGCGGAAGAACCGCTCCAGATCTTGCAATCATGAAGAATCAGATCAGCACCCTCCAAGCATTGGATGTACTAATCGACACAGAGTTAATGCTTGCTGCTGAGAATCTCTCTGAATTGAATGACCGAATACCAGATAGGATCAAGCAATTAAACTCCGTTGCTGAACAAGTTGAAGATCTCAGCGCGGATGTAGATCCTCGTGTTTACGATCCGGAACAATTTACCAGCCGAGTTGATTTCCTGAAGGAACGAGTACCGCAAATACAGCTCGAGTTTACCAACGCGCGGAAGCAAGCCGATCAGTTGCGAGAGCAGATGGGACAGTTGGATCCTGCCCAGGCACACACGAATCTCGTTGATATCACCACGCAATTCTCAGATCTGCTTTTGGAGCTATCACTCGTGCATGCAGAGGTGAAGCTACAGGGTATTTCCCTCTTGCCGATTGATCTGAATCCACAGCAGGCGCTTGAGATTGCGCGAGTGAATCGATTGGATTGGATGAATGCAAGATCGAATCTAGTTGATTCGTGGCGGAAAATTGAGGTGGTGGCCAATGATCTTCGAAGCGAACTTGATGTTGTCGTTACTGGCGATTTGGGAACCCGGCCAAATAATCCGGTCGCATTTGATACGGATTACTCGAAAGTTCGAATGGGACTCCAGCTTGATACACCTACCACTCGGTTGATCGAACGAAACCGCTACCGCGGCGCCTTGATCACTTACCAGCAGGCACGACGCGACTACATGTTATTTGAAGATCAGGTCGTTCAAAGCCTGCGTAATACGTTGCGAATCGTCAAGTTGAGTCAGATTAATTTGGAGGTGCGAAGGGCAGCGGTTCGTGTTGCCATCGCACAGGTGGATATTGCACGTCTTCGTCTAAATCCTCCCGTCAGACCCAATCAACCGTCGAGAACCTCTCCAACCGCAGCACGTGACTTGGTCTCAGCTTTGTCTGATTTGCTCAACGCACAGAATGACCTTTTGAATGTTTGGGTCAGCTATGAAGTTCTTCGAGTCCTGATTGAATTTGAGATGGGGACCATGCAGTTGGATGAAGCGGGTGTATGGTTGGATCCCGCATCGGATGACGGTGGTTATTATGAGAAACTGCCACTCTTGGATCAAACAAGTTCAGGAGTCGCTTGGGTGGATTCGGGTGACCATTCTTCGAAGCAGAGTCAGAAGTCAGATTTGATGCGAGAACTACCCGATGGGTTCGACCCAATTGTGCCTGTCATTGTTGAAATCAAAGAATAAAGTGAGGTGAGTCGGGAAACTGATGCTTCGGCAGTAAGATGTGGTTTTGCTCCCCGTGCAGTGACTTCAATCGTGAATGGGATTCGTTTTATTGACAAAGCCATTTTTGCAGGTTTTACGGCGTTTTTGAGAGGGATACCAACGTATTAACCATCGTCCACTCTAGAACTCATTGCCCCCGAGGCTATACTACAACGACTCGGTTTTCATCCGCTTTTAAGTCAGAGACCAGACGCAAGCAGATTCTGCTGTTATTCCATCAGATCTTAAGTCGTAGCGAAGACTGGTTTCACGACAAGAGATCGGTTTGAAATCCAAGTCCTGCCCACCAACACCCCACGCAGTGACGTGACTCTATCATCTACCTGGCGTGAATTCGTCATGAGAGTAGTTCGATCAAGCGTTACGTCTTCCCTCGAGTCATCCATTTGGACGACGTTAACTCGTTAGCGAGTGCTGAATGCATAATCGACGCAAACGACCCGGGTTCTTTCAATCGACACTCGTATTCTGTGTGACCGCGAGTGTCGTTGCTGCATTCCTTTTGCACTTTGTTGGTTCGCCCGATAGGTCTTCGTTTCGTTTTTTCGATAACGATCTAGAGCTTGATATTTTGACCACCAAAGCTCAGGTCGCGATGTTTGAGCATGTCGTCGTTGAACGAGGAGAATTGCAGAGCTCTAGTAACGTTGAGGTGCGGTCTCTGGTGAAGGGTCGAAGTAGTAGTAGTAGCATCAATATCTTGGAGATTGTTCCGGAAGGAACTTGGGTGGAAGAGGGTGACTTTCTTGTAAAACTGGATGATGCCGCGTTGCAGAAGCAATTGGTTCAGCAGCAAATTGTTTGCAGCACGAGTGAGTCCGCGGCCATCGAGGCCAAAGCAGACCTCGAATCAGCCAAGCTAGCTCTTCATGAGTATTCGGAAGGAACCTACGTTGAGGACTTGGCAACGCAACAAAGCGAGGTTTTCGTTGCCGAGGAAAACCTGCGTCGAGCACAAGAGTATTTGCAATACAGTAATCGGCTGGCGGAACGTGGTTACATTCCAGATGCACAATTGGATGCGGACCAATTCGCTCTTGAGAAAGCGAAAAAAGAACTGGGTGTTGCGAATACAAAGCTTGATGTTCTTAGCAAGTTCACCAAAGAAAAGATGCTGACGCAACTACAGGCTGACATTCAAACGGCAGAGGCAAAACTTCGATCGCGGGAAAAGACTCTCGAGCTTGAGAACAAAGAACTGGCCGAGATCGAAGGACAGATCGCCCTGTGTAACATCACGGCTCCCGTCAGGGGACAGGTGGTCTACGAACAGAGTCGGCGAAGTTCAAGTAGCAGCGTCGTCATCGAAGAAGGCGCGCCGGTGCGAGAACGACAGGTGATCATCAATCTACCTGACCCTTCGAAGATGAAAGTGGTAGCGAAAGTACATGAGTCGCGAATCGGCTTCATCTCTCCCGGCCAGACGGCAGAGCTCAGACTTGATTCTCTACCTGAGACTCCGTTGACCGGAACGGTTGTGGAGGTGAGCGAATATCCATTGCCACCCATAAGCGTCTACACCACGCATGTGAAAGAGTACGAAGTGTCAGTGCAGATCGACGACCCTCCGCTGGATTTGCGTCCGGGAATGACGGCAGAGGCAAAGATTCTCATCGAGCAAGAAGAGAATGTTCTCCAGTTGCCGATTGAAGCGGTTAAGGAACGCGACGATCGGTACTACTGTGCGATACCGACTCAGGATGGAATGATCCAAACAAGAGAGCTCACTGTTGGTAAGGCAAATGAGACGAGTTTAGTTATCAAGGCTGGAATTGATGTTGGGCAGGAAGTTGTACTCAACCTCAATGACGAAGCGATCATGGAGCAATTGAAATTCCCCAAGTCTTCTGAGCAGTAATCTCCGCCGGCAGATTTCAATGGCCGCCCGCAAAAATTGAATTGCGTTTTGTGAGTGACAATTGACGCAGAGGCTAGCGTCAGGCAACTTGGTTTCGTCTCTCGTTCCCCGATTCTGAGTCCTCAACAGGGCGATTTGACAACACGGTTTGATACCGAGTCAAGCTCTTACTAGAACCGCGGACGATATTCGTCCCCTTCCACGAACGTATTTTTGGTCAGACGAGAACGAGGACGCCTTTTGATCGGCAACGACCTGTCTCAGGAAACAAGTGATGCGGGAAACGCTCTTCGGGTGCGAGGTCTTTGCAAAGACTATCAACTCGGAGGTCAGTCCTTGCGTGTACTTGATCGCATCGATCTAGATGTCCCTCGAGGTGATTACGTTGCCATCATGGGACCCAGTGGATCGGGAAAGAGTACCCTCTTAAATTTGCTTGGCGGGCTCGATTTACCGACGGCTGGTGAGTACTTCATCGGTAATCAGAACGTCGCTCATCTGTCTGATGATGAATTGTCGGCGATACGGGCGGAACGTATAGGCTTTGTCTTCCAAGCTTACAACTTATTGCCCCAACTCGATGTGATCGAAAATGTTGAGGTACCGCTTGCATACAACGGCGGTATGACAAAGGGTGATCGAGCACGAACGGTTAAGCTCGCAAAGCTTGTCGGTCTCGAAGGTCGATCAGAGCACCGGCCCACCGAACTCTCTGGCGGACAGCAACAGAGGGCGGGTATCGCTCGGAGCTTGGTTAATCAGCCAGAATTCATTCTTGCTGATGAGGCCACAGGCAACCTTGATACGGCTACGACAGAGGAAATACTCAATGTTTTTGACGCACTCAATGAACAAGGTGTGACCATTGTTATGGTCACGCATGAGGAGGAGGTTGCCCAACGAGCTCGAAGGATCGTTCGTTTACGGGATGGTCAGGTTGAGAGTGATGTTCGAAGTCGGGCACCAAGTTCTGAGGACCTTGGCGATTCAATCCAACCTCGGCAAGGTTCGCCGTCTCGTTTCAATTTACGGCTACGTGATATCAGAGTGGGTTTAAAAACACTGCTGATGCATCCACTGCGTTCCATGTTGACTGTTCTGGGTATTTTCATTGGGGTCGCAAGTGTCATTTGGTTGCTCGCAATCAGTGAAGGAATTGCTGACAAGGCCAATTCCCAGATTGAGCAACTCGGTGCGAATAACATCATCGTGATGACATCACGCCCTTCGTCTGAGGAATCAGCTGGTAGAAAAGTTTACTATTACGGACTGACCGAGGAAGACTGTTGGTTGCTGCAAAAGAATATTCCGACTGTTGATCTGGTGATCCCTTTTTACCGTAATAGCGGTGAGCAATTCCGGTATTCCGATCGAGTGACCATCGGTGAAATCAACGCGTGCACTCCGGATTACCAAGATCTTTATTCCTTGCAACTGAGGCAGGGTCGATTCCTTCATGAGCGTGACATTGAGACAGCAGACAATGTTTGTGTTTTGTCTGCTGAAGTCGCCGATGATTTATTTCGGCATGAAGACCCAATTGGCAAGTCAATCCATGTTGTGGACGATTTTTTTCGTGTTGTTGGGGTCGTTGATTCCAGGGAACAACTAGACAGTGTTGAGGATACGAATCGAAGTCAAGATTTTTCCGATAACATCTACGTGCCTCTTGAGACCTATTGGCGGAGGTACGGGGAGGCGTATTCTGTCGGGAACAATGGTGGGCGAGCGTTGTCCCAGATTACCTTGAGGTTGAGAGATCAGGATGATGCCGTCGCAACGGGACAGGCGGTCGAGCAAGCGCTGTCTCGAAGCCACCTTTTCACGGATTACAAGATCGGCGTTCCGTTGAAATTATTGGAGCAGGCAAGGAATACTCGCATGATGTTCATTGCGATGATGGGCTTGCTTGCCGGAATTTCTCTTCTAGTTGGTGGCATCGGAATCATGAATATCATGCTCGCGACAGTCACAGAGCGAACACGTGAAATTGGGGTTCGGCGAGCGTTGGGAGCTACGCGTGTTGATATCACTCGGCAGTTTCTTATCGAAACGGTGCTCTTGAGTGTCACCGGAGGAGTAACAGGAATCCTTGCGGGTTTGACGTGTAAAAAAGCTTTGGAGTTGTTCCGATGGTTGCTTGAGACGAGCTTTCCAGGACTGATGAACTCGCTGCCCGAGGCCGTTCAAACAATGGAGCCAATCATTATCCCTTGGTCGATTCCATTGGCGTTTGGCATTTCAGTTTTCGTTGGTGTGCTTTTCGGTCTCTACCCAGCCCGAAAGGCAGCTGGGATGAGTCCCATTGATGCGTTGAGGCACTCCGGCTAATTGGTTTCTAAGCTGAAATAACTGAATCCCTTTGTCCGCCATCAACGGATAGGAGTTCAATCCGTTGTCGAAAACGGTGAGGCTGGTAATCCCTCTTTGTTATAGAGAGTCACCCGTGGGTTCGAGTCATAGGCGTAACGAACGTTTTTTGGCTCGTCAACGGAGTCACTCCAAACCACGATCATATCGCCTTCGATCTTGGCATCGGCCCAATGCCATTCGCCATCAGAGTCTTGCAGAGAAAACTCTGTGATTTTTGCGTCCGGTGTTTCTTTTACATTATCTAGGTAATGTTCACCCCCTTTATCGGCAATCATCAGACCGCTGCCAATATGTTCAAATTGAATATGAACTTGGTTGTCTTTGATTTCGTGTGAGCGATAAATTGGACCAGAGGCGACAACATCTTTACGACCGTAGTTGTTTGCCAAGGCAAGGTTCGCAAGGCGTTTTCCTACATCCTGCTTGTTCTTGGGGTGGATATCTTTCTCTGCGCCGATATCAATGATGACCGCCATTCCGGTATTGCCAATGCGAAGTGCTCGTCTTTGACCCTCACGGACAGGACCCCAGCCTCCACCGGCGGGTTGCCCGGTATGTCCACGTCCAAAATCGGCTAGCTGAACCCAGTAGAAGGATAGCTCATCGTTTTTGAACACAGATCGCCACCCTTTCACGAGGGCTTCTTTCAGATAATCGTAACGCAGGCCATCTCCTGCATTGGATTCACCCTGGTACCAGATCGCACCCCGGACACTGAATGGAGTGAGTCCGGCAACCATGCCGTTATAAATTTGCGTGGCTCCACCTTTATACTTACCTGCTTTCAGGTCTTCGACGTAGTCCGTGAGTTCAGGTACTTGGTCAAATCCAACGGGCGGTGTGAACGGCTCGATTCGTTGGCCCCCCCAATTCGCACCAATCAGTCCAATGGGCACGTTCAGTTGCTGCTGGAGCTCTCTTCCGAAGTAGTAACCCACCGCACTGAAGCCAGCAATTGTCTCCGGTGAGCAAGTTTTCCATTGAGATTCTTGGGCGTCCTGTTGCGGTTCATTTTGTTTGATGTGTTTAGGGACGTCAAAAAAACGAATCATTGGATGCTGAGCGTCAGCGATTTCCTGTTGTGGATTTGCTGCTTGAGAGACTCGCCATTCCATGTTGGACTGCCCTGAGCAGATCCAGACCTCTCCGAGCATGATGTTATCAAATTCAATTTTTTCCTCGTCAGTGTGTATCCACATGCTGAGTTTTTTTCCCTCAGCTTTCCTCGGGTTTATCTCAACTGACCATTTGCCATTCTCATCTGCCTTCGAGCCGAATACGCTGATGTGTTCCAAGTCAGTGAGTTCAACGGTGACGCTTGTGCCGGGGTCTGCCCACCCCCATACTCGAATCGGTTGATTCTGTTGAATCACCATTCCATTTCCAAAGAGGTTGGATACTTTTAACTCGGCGTGGGCAAGGTTGAGAAAGCTGAGGCTTGAAAGAATTAAAAATGTGGAGATGCGTTTTGCAAATGATTGCATACTTTTGTTTCTTTCTTGGGCGACATTGGGGGCGGCCGAACTCTGGCTGATCCTTCCGCTTCAAGATTACCGGACGGATGTAATTTCGGCGTTGCTGAACAAGTTTTTGGATTGAGGCTCTCTTACATGAATGTTCATGCTTAAACGAATGAGTGCGAATCAATTCCTAAAGCGTCTCAGGCTTGAATACGCCACATGATTTCTCAATCGCAAACAAGAGTGCGAAGATCGTAGCACGGAAGCTATTCGGATGTTGGCAGACTGCCGAAGAAAAAAGATTTTTCTGAAAAGAAAGCCATCGTTTCAGTTTGAAAGATGCGGCAGCACACAATCGATCGAATGCGATTCGGGTTGGAGTGCGAGGTGATTCTACCCGAGCTGATAAAGCCAACTTACTGCAGCGGGAAGAATTGAATCCTGCGTGGATTTTCACTTTTTGGGCTGCGCGAGTGTGCAACACTCTGCGCAACCCTTTCTTCGAGAGATCTTCATCGTGTGAAAAGTCATTCGTCGAAAGTCCATCCTCAGAAGTCGGCCTGTCATTGGTTCGCCAATTCCAGTGAGGGTTTTTACGGCTTCGACTGCTCCCATGCACGCAACGGTACCGGAAACGGCGCCAAGAACTGGGAATTCACGTTTCCATGTGGGTGGAGCCTCCGGGAAAATGCATCGTAGGCAGGGGCTTTGGCCAGGAAGAATCGTGGTCAACTGTGCTTCCATGTCATACATCGCGCATTCGATCAAAGGTTTGCTTTGTTGGATCGCAGCATGGTTCATTGCAAAGCGTTCTGTAAATAGCGGTGCACAATCGACAATGACATCGCATTGTCTCACGATCGCATCCGCATTGCTCTCATTCATGTTTTCGTCAACAGTCACCAAATCAAGACGTGGGTTGAGCTCTAGTAATCGCCGGCGTATTGAATCGATTCGGGGTTTACCAATCCAATCATGTGTCATCAACAGCTGCCGATTCAAATCACTTGGTTTAACATTACCCGCATGTGCCAAGACTAGCTTGCCGATACCTGCTGCTGCCAACTCATACGCGACGACGCTACCAACTCCGCCAACACGAGAAACCAACACGCTGGCATTTTTGAGTTTCTCTTGTCCTTCTTCGCCCAGGTCAGGTAGCCACATTTGCCATTCATATATAGCACGTTCTTCATCGCTCAAGGGTGTGAAAGACATGGTGGTTGGATCTTGGTGTTTTGGGACGAGTGATTTTGGTGTTTTGGAACGAGTATCGGGCAACCGTCAGTGTTATCCTGCACTGAATCTTCAAGCAGCTTGCTGTTGTGAAGTGGGTTTGCAAGAGGCGATCCACTCCGAGATCACCTCCAGCGATGGTATCTTGACGCTTCGTAATTTTCTTTTTCCGCGGCTGCTGTTAGCAAATCGCTCTAGTTGCTCCCGTAGTCCTATTGAGCTTGCCGCGCTGAGGGCTAGAGGCGAATCAACGCCGGCGATAACCAAGAGCCTCGACTCTGGTGGCGTTAATGTCGGAACATGCAACGCTAGATTAATCTGCTTTTGCCAAGCATGGATGTCTTTTGGGTTTAGTTTAGGCGATCCCAACTCATCAGAGAGTGTTCTTGGATCGGCACTGAGGAATTGACCAATCCTTGCATGTCCAAGATCGCTGAGCCTCTGTGCTGATTGTGAATCCAGAAATGCACATTTCACTAACTCGGTGTCTTGATCCAGTGAGCTGGTGTCGTCACCGGACGATGAAGAATCAGAGGTCGTTTCATTTGTTTTTGTGAGCCCACTGTTCGCATTGGTTGCACCGGAGATTTGTTTTGTTATCGCTACTGGTGCATCTTGAGATTGACTTCTACCTGATCGACTGTTTGTTGATGGGGACACACTGAGCCTGGCCGACTCAATCTTCGATTCCATAGAATGTGCTGTTTGATCAGTGTCTTGACATGATTTCAAGTGTGCAGCCGCAAGCCAGGTCAGTAGCCGGGAGATCTCCGGGGCTGTTCCCTTGTTGAGGGCAGATTGTCCTTCAGGTGTTAGCAAGAATTGCTCAGTGCGAATCAAGAGCTGGGCCGGCTCACAATGACTAAGGTCATCCGCTGAATGAATTCCAGCCCCGATGAGAATGGTTGCATCAAAGAATCCAAGGTTAGAAACCTTGCAGAGTAAATGGCATATTAATTTCACTCTCCTTAACGTCGAGTGCAAGTCCGTATCCTGATCTGCAATCTCTAGGAGTTCGCCATCATCAATGATCAGTAAATCCTCAATCGTCTCGATTTGCTTTTCATTAAGTAGGTCCGAGACTTTTTTTGATATTCCGGGGATTTGGCTTACGAAGGAGGCACTTTGAAGATCAGAGGTGTGTTTATCGGTGGCTGGCTCATCGTGGCTTGGAGCGATCGCACTCGTATCGGGATCCTTTTGTGTTGCGTTGGTTGTTGATGCTTGTGTTTTTGTTTCACGGTTGCTGTCTGCGGTTTTTTCAGCTTCGTCTGTCTCTGCTCGCAAGCACTGGGCGCCTTCAGATTGGATTGCCTGTGCGGTCTTCGCGTTATCCGTGAGGATAATTAGCTGACGATCCTGGTTTGAGTACGTGGCAATTGTGCGGAAGACGCCTTGGCAGACCCATGCGTCCTCGCGACACAGGGCAACAATCAGCGGAAATTGGATTGATTTGTTTTGCAGATGCTCGGCTGCCGCAAGTCGGAGGGCAAGATGTGATAATTGTCGCTCACTCTGCGTCGCGTTCTTCTCCCATTGGCCATTAATCGTCACAACGTATCGTGGCGTGTCCGCGCGAGATGATTGCTGAGATGTCTTCTCCGTGGCCGTCCAGGTGAGTTTGGCTTCCTGATTCTCGCTTAGGCTCCTAAACCAGTTCTGTGCGGCTTGCATGAGATGATCTTTAGAAGACTCCTCATTGTTCACTTGAGCGATCTGCTCGAGATAATTAGTTTTTCGCTCCTCAAGCCACGCAAGTCTCTCATTGCATTGTATCTGTTGATTGATTCGACGAATCTCCGATTCAATTGATCTTCTTTCCTCTAGCTCTTCCGGGTGCATGCCTAGACGGTTTTGGTGAGCGTAGTTTTGTTGATCTTGCCTTCGAGAAATGTGAAGTAGGTTCCTTTCAATTTCAACGCGTCGCCGTTCTGACTTTTCTAGCTCATGTAGCATGTGGTTACGAGTGTCACATAACTGCTGATAGTCGGAGAGTTGACCGGCATGCTGTCGCATGCTGGAAGCATCAGGGGCGGGTCTGCAATGGGCAAGATCCAATTCTATGTTTGCGATTTGCTGCCGCGATTTTTCATTCTGCGCGCAAATGAGAGCATGTTGTTCTTGGTACTCCTGTATCTGTTTACTTATTTCAAGGCTTCTTGTTTCTGACATGATTTTCATGCAGGGTGAAGGCTCTGTGAGTCGTTTGGCAAGATGGTTTCGTCGAGCAAGAAGTGCCGGAAGGTTTGTTTGTTGGCCAATCAGCTCAGATGTCTCTTGCTCTACTTCTGCCAGTCTCGCATGTAAGAGCCATCTTTTTCCCTTCGTGAGCGAACTCTCAGTCTGAGTTTGTCCGATACCAACCCGTATCATTCCCGACGTTGTCTGATCAGAATGGTCGATTACTCGCCAAATAGATTGATAGGATTCAATGATGGGTGACAGGGAATCAGAACGCGTCCCGCAGATCAGGGTGTCTGAGTGTCGACAAATCTCCATCCATATTGATTTGGAGTCATTTTGCTGATCACGAATGGGTTTTTCACTCGCCGGGTTTGTGTGCCACCTTTTCGTGTGAGTTGTGTTACATTCGAGGTGCTGATGGTAGGTGTGGTTCTGATCCGTTAGAGTCACTGAGGCGAGCGTGTTGGTGTGTGAGCCAAGGTAATGCTCTTGCTCGGTGATAAGATTGAATAGGAGCTTTTGAAGTTCAACGGCTTTGTTCACGTTGCCTTCGGAGGCAGTTTGAATAACGCTTAAGGTATTTCCAACTGGTCCTAGATCCAAGTCTTTGAGTACCCCATGGGCTTTGACTTGAATGTGTTCGATCCGCATGGTCTGAATCCTTTCATGACCGCATAGGTTCGTTTCGCCAGAATTAGTCGATTACTTGTTGCTGCAAGTTAATGGCTTGGCGAACATGCAGCATCAAATAGGTGATCTTCCAACCACCCCTTTCGTTCGCTATTTCGTCGTTTTTTTCTGAGTCCGACAATACTGAACCCGTGCCGGCTAACGAAGATCAATCTTCAGAGCGAGGGTGTCATTCCCTTGCATTCGATGTGAAACAATTGATGGAACTCAGTGTGAGTTTCACAGTCGTTCTCATGCCATGTGATGGCGGGGATAATTGACCGTGGACTCTCTGATTTGGGATGATCTCCGCCCGCAACAGTCCTTGCGTGGAAAAGGCATCTCTTTTAACGCAACTATCGAACGGAAAAGCATTTTTCGAAAACTGGACACCCATTTGCAATCGTGGAAGATTTGGTGGTGAAAACTTTCAGGTTTTCCTCCCGTTGCTGCTAGATGCGTGAAACATTGCTTAGAAAGCACATGGGGTAAGTTGTTCCGTCATTGGAAACAGAGTCGAAGTCCGCAGGTTTTTATACGTTTGATATTCAAGTCGTTCTGTGCGGACTGCGGTCTACGAGCTTGAAAATGACCTTGGCTCCACTTTTGAATCTTTGTTAAAGGCTGAAGTTCCAACGTGGCTTTTTTACTGCCGCTGCCAATCCAACTGTGTTTTTTTGGCTGATTAACACTTGGCTTGAACATTATTCGGTTTGGGATTTGAGTTTGACTATTGCGGAATTCAGAATGACCTTGCGAGCACGATTGCCTTTGATGAGATCGCGAGCGATGATGATCGCCGCTGGATGGTCGTTTTCTTTTTTTGTCTTGGTTACCACGGGATGCCAAGATGGGCCTTTGTACGCACTCAAAGTAGCGAATCCATATTATTCACTGAAGGAGTGGCGTGACGAAGAGATCTACGGCAAGACAGATCATGAGCGTTGGCAGGAGCTGCTTCGGCTCAGTGATTCCATTCCAGAGCTCGCTGAAAGCGAGCAAGCTCGTTGGGTGGAACAGTTTTCCGACATCTTAGAAAATGATGACAGTGCCGAAATGCGACGCGTGGTCGTGTTAGCGGCTGGCCGATTGGACAGCGCAGAGTCCTTGTCATTGCTCGAGTCGGGTCTGAATGACGTCAGCACAAAAGTTCGCATGGAAGCCTGTAGATCTCTTGGTCACAGAGATGATGAAGAGGCTATTCGTTTGCTAGCGTCGACTTTTGGAAGGGAATCCAACCAGGATGTGAAGAATGCAGCCGTAATAGCCTTGGCATCACATACCAGCGAAGTCGCAATCGATTCGCTGAGACTTGCGCTTACTGATAGGAATCCAGCGACCCGAGTACTTGCGGTTGAGTCTCTCAAGCAATCCACTGGAAAGAATTATGGTGATGATCCACAGGAATGGATTGCTGCACTCGACGGCCAACCAGTCGCTGAGGAACCCGTTCGCTTTGCCGACCGAATTATGGATCTTTTTTAGGCAAACTAAGCCGGTTTTTCATTATCGCTGCACCAAGTGTTTATGAGCCCGACGGCTACGAGCCCAGCGTCTGCCAATTTTCTTAAAAAAGTCTCTGTGAGTGTTTAGGCCTGAATGCCTTTCTTTTTATTGCTTAAGTTGTCCCTGCTGGCCCTTTGCCTCTGTTCGCCGCGCTGTGGAAGTACCCATTAAGATTGGATACTCCAAATTGCTGTGAGCAGGAGAGTCTGGGGATTCTTGATTCTCGCAATAAAACAGCACAATATCGCGGCACAACAGCAAGGTCCTCTTCGAAGGAAAGAAATCCCTGCGGTACAACAGGTTTTCTTGATTCCCGATTTTGGACCAAAACAGGGGATTGAAGTAATCAATTAAGGGTCTTTTGATGAGGTGGTTCGATTTTCGGAACCCCCTTTCGTTGGAGCCGTTGGTCGCCGAAACTATCTTTCGGGCATTTTGTATTGGCTACCGCGGAATGCTGGATTTTGAAGTCGGTTCTCTCGGGGTGGATGTTCCTGCAAACATGGAATGCTACTCGAAGAGAATTACTTTGGATCTCCAACTCAGCGTTTTCGATTTAGAATCGAAAACTTTTTATGATTGAAGAATAGAAAACCTCAATGAAATACGTGATCGTTATCCCGGATGGATGTGCCGATGAGCCTCTTGAGGCACTCGGTGGCATCACTCCGTTGCAAGCTGCTCATTTGCCTGCGATGGACCATCTCGCTTCACTTGGCCAGAGTGGACTGGCCAACAACACGCCTGCTCATCTGCCGGCGGGCAGTGAAGTTGCCAATTTGTGCCTCTTGGGATACGACCCTGATGAGTACTTTACGGGGCGTGCACCCTTGGAGGCTGCTGCTCAGGGTATCACGCTCGGCCCTCAAGATTGGGCAGTACGATGTAATCTGGTCACGATCGAAGATCAGATCATGAAGGATTTTTCCGCTGACCATATTTCAACAGCAGAGGCTTCCGAGTTACTCAGGGCGGCTCAAGCCGAGTTGCTCGACAGCGAGGAGATGCATCACTCGTTGGAGTTTATACCCGGAGTGAGTTATCGGAACCTGCTGGTTTACCGTGGAGAGCAGGATGCATCCGGCCTCTTCTCGCGAGACACTCGAACGTCCGCTCCCCACGATTTGACTGATCTTCCTATCAGCAATGATTTTCCAAGAGGTCCCGGAAGCGGCCTCTTAGTAAGTTTGATGAGTCAGTCTGCCGAGCTGTTCGCGAGTCATCCGGTGAACATTGCTCGAGTTGCTGAGGGAAAACGTCCTGCAACGCATCTTTGGTTGTGGGGCCAAGGTGGTGCACCTAACCTTCCTTCGTTCGAGCAACGGTACGGTGTGAGAGGCACGATGATCACAGCAGTGGATCTACTCAGAGGTATTGCAGCCTTAGTTGGTTGGCCCCGAATTGAAGTTGAAGGAGCTACCGGATACCTCGATACGGACTACGCCGCGAAGGGCAGAGCTGCAATTGATGCTTTATCAGAATATGATGTCGTATGTGTTCATGTTGAAGCTCCGGACGAAGCCTCTCACGAAGGGCGACATGACGCAAAAATTGAGGCGCTCGAGCAAATTGATCAATGCATTGTCGGGCCCATCATCGAGGCATTGCAAGGTTTTGGAGATCATCGGATCTTGGTCACACCGGATCATCCAACTCCCTGCAGCACCAAAAAACACAGTCACGGTTCAGTCCCCTTCGTGATGGCCGGTACGGGAATTGAAAAGGATTCACAATCAACCTACAGCGAGGAATCCTCGGCAGCGTCTGGTAGATGCTACGAGAAAGGCTGGGACCTGATGGATCAGTTCATCAAATAGCGAATGGCAGTTGGCAAACGGGTTGCCAGCGACTTGGGTCATCTCACCGAAAATCAATCGCACGGACGCGTGATCACAGCGTTTGATAAGAAGTATTAAGACATGTCTTTGATTGTTCAGAAATTTGGCGGCACAAGTGTAGCCGATGTTGAAAAGATTCGAGCCGCAGCGAGAAAAGCAATTCGAGCTCAGCAAGCGGGGCATCGTGTGGTCATGGTTGTCAGCGCCATGGGAAAGAATACGGACGGATTGCTCGATCTGGCGGCGCAGGTTGGTGAATCGCCTCCTGCACGAGAGATGGATATGCTGCTGAGTACGGGTGAGCAAGTGAGCGTTGCGCTAGTCGCGATGGCAATTGATGATCTTGGCGCCAAGGCAATCAGTTTGACCGGTGGTCAAATCGGAATGAAAACGGATAACAGCTTCAGTAAAGCTCGCATTCAATCGATTTCAACCGAGCGGATCGAAAGCCTGTTGGATGACGGTAATATTGTTGTTGCTGCTGGTTTTCAAGGCATTGATGATGACCTGAACATCACCACCTTAGGGCGTGGGGGTAGTGATACGACAGCGGTCGCGTTGGCGGCCGTCCTTGGGGCTGACGCTTGCGAGATCTATACCGATGTTGATGGTGTTTACACCACTGATCCACGGCTGTTGCCTGAAGCGAGACGTGTCGATGTGATCAGTTATGACGAGATGCTTGAGTTGGCGAGTCTTGGTGCTGGCGTCATGCACAATCGCAGTATTGAATTCGCTAAAAAGTTCGGTGTTCCAATTCATGTGAGAAGTAGTTTTTCCGACACTGAAGGGACAATGATCGTCGCCGAGCCGGAATCGCTCTCTCAGCCCGTCAGTGGAGCTGCGATGACAGCAAACGAGGCTAGGATTACTATTCTGGGTGTTCCTGATGTTCCCGGGAAAAGTAAGCAGATTTTTGCTGCAATCGCGAATCGAAAAATCTCGGTCGATATGGTTGTTCAGAATATTGGAAAAGAGGGACGCGCTGACATCTCATTCACAGTGCCACGGAGCGAACTGAAGGCGACACTTGAAGCTGTTAATTCGGTGATCGAACAAGTGGGAGCGAATCGAGTCACGCACGATGATGAGGTATCGAAGGTTTCTGTGGTTGGCCTCAATATGGCATCTCAGACAAATGTTGCTGCGAAAATGTTTCGCGCTTTGTCAGAGGCTGGTGTTAATATTCAGATGATCACAACGAGTGAAATCAAGATTTCAACACTCGTAGCTAAGGCGGATGCCAGCACCGCCTTGCGTGCGGTGCATCAGGCGTTTGATCTGCATTGCCGGCCTGATGATGCAAAAACATGGGATCAAATTAAAGCAGAGAGAGGTCGTCGTGCTGATGTCGATGTCCTGGTTAGTCGTCTGCAAGATGATGCTTTGGAGGCTTTAACTTTGACGGGTATTTCTGTCACGGACAATCAAGCCAGGATCACGATTCATGGCGTTCCTGATCAGCCAGGGATTGCAGCAGAGATGTTCGAAACGATCGGTGACGCCGGGATCTTCATCGACATGATCGTCCAAGGCAACGATGGTGAGGGTGCGACAACCAGTGTCAGCTTTACGGTGGACGCAGGAGAGATGGAACAGGGCGTTGCCGTTGCAAAGGAGATACGTGACAAGCATTCAATGGGCGATGTTCAGTCTTGCGATCAAATTGCCAAAGTGACGGTAAGTGGAATTGGTTTGCGAAGTCATACCCATGTCGCGACAAAACTTTTCGACCAATTAGCTGCTTCAGAGATTAATGTGGAGATGGTCAACACCAGTGAGTTACAAGTGAATGCGGTCATTCAGTCTCAGAACGTTGATACTGCGACGAAACGACTTCGTGAAGCATTTGCGGATTCTCTTCGGTAGCATTCCTGTCATTTGAAATCAGCTTGGAAAACTATCTTTACCGCTTTCCTAGGTTGTTGATCTGTATGTTGATGAGGAAATCTTCCGGAAAATGGCTTACACTATCTCAACCAATGTTGAGACTTCGACCACCAACTCAGGTGAATCATCGCTGTGAACACTGAGCAACCGACTCGGATCGTTATCGCTGAGGACAGCCGAATTCAGGCCAAAATGCTTATTAAGCGGTTGGAGTCAACGGGTTATGAAGTCCGGTGGGGCGCCAATGGGCAAGAGGCTTTGGATTTTATCCAGAATGATCCTCCAGATCTGATTATCAGCGACATTGAAATGCCTGAGATGAATGGCTACCAGTTATGTCAGGCGGTGAAGCAAGATCAAACGCTGCGAAGAATACCTCTTATACTTCTGAGTACATTATCGTCACCGGAAGATATCATCGAAGGACTTCAGGCTGGGGCGGATAACTACGTTACCAAACCCTATGAAGCGGAGTACTTGCTGAGTCGAGTTGATTCACTGCTGCACTCCACAATTCAAGATGACGAGTCTGAGGACCAAGCAGCTCTTGAAGTCAATTTGAGAGGCAAAACCTACTCGGTTCAGTCAGGAAGGCAGCAGGTCCTGAATCTTCTGATAAGTACCTTTGAGAATGCCGTTGAAAAGAATAGCGAATTGATTCGAGTTAATCAGGAGTTATCGCGGAATCGCGACGAGCTTGCTCGTCAAAACCAAACACTCGAACTCCTCAACGGTAAGCTGGAAACGCACAATCAGCGAATGACTCGAGACTTGGAAGCTGCTGCTCGCATTCAGCAGTCATTGCTTCCCGCAAACGATGTGAATATTGACCGCCTTGAGGTCGCATGGAAGTACATCCCGTGTGATGAGCTCGCCGGTGATTTTTTGAACTACTTTGACCTCGACGACGAGCACGTTGCGTTGTACGTCGTGGATGTAAGTGGTCATGGTGTCGCTTCCTCTCTACTGAGTGTTGCCGTTGCCAGGTCGATGACCCGCAATGTCTCTTCCTCGTCAATTCTTGCAAAAGCGGGTCCCGAGGAAACTCTCGTCATTACTTCACCGCACAAGGTCGCAGAGGAGCTGAACACGCGGTTTCCGATGGAGGAGCAGGGGGAATTGTATTTCACCATGTTCTACGGCGTTCTTCATCGCAGCTCCGGTATGCTTCGTTATGTATCGGCGGGGCATGTTCCACCGGTAATCATGAGAAGGGGGCAAAAACCGGAGATCTTGCCTGCTGAAGGTTTTGCTGTCGGCTGGATTGATGGAATTGATTACGATCTGGAGGAGGTTGCATTGCAGCCCGGGGATCGTTTGTATGTTTTTTCAGATGGCGTTCCTGAAGCAATGGACCAAGACCTCAATGAGCTTGGTGATGAGCGAATGCTGTCGGCGATCGAAAAGACCGGAAGCATGTCACTCGATGAGGCCGTGAGGCATTTAGAGGCAACGGTTGATGATTGGTGCCGTGTGAATGGGCCGAAAGATGATGTGAGTATTCTCGCAGTTGAAATGCCAGAGTAGCCCATCCTTGTTGTTCATGGTCCTCACGCACTTTTGACCCCGCACCTCATTCCTCCCTTGGGCTTGATCGGACCATTATCCGAGGGTGTCAACGCGATCTGAATCGTTACCGGTCGGACGCGACGAGTGGATTGGAGACGATTTTATGGCAGACGTGCTTTTTAAGGAAATGATGGGCTGAAAGTAAACCAACGAATGTTTTCCAGACGGATTTCTTTCTGGATTCATTGATGGTAACAGATGAAGGATCCCTATGAGCAACGCACCACAGATAGATGATACTTTCGCTGAAGCATTTCCGATGCGAGCGACACGTTTAATCATTACTGCGTTCGACGAGGAATTGGTTAAGGTTGCAGCAAGCGAATTCTGTGGTAATGCTTCGAGTGTGATTGGCTGCGATGCCGAGGTTGGTGTCGAACGTTACCTTAATCAATCGGAAACAATAGACGGTCGTCCCGGGGTCGCGATTCTAGCTTTTGCGTTTAATACCGAGTCGCTTGAATCTGCTGTCACTTCACGAGTCGGGCAAAATGTTCTTACCTGTCCGACAACCGCCTGTTATTCAGGTTTAGTGGTTCAGAGTCGAAAAGATCGTATCAAGATCGGTTCACAACTTCGGTTTTTTGGAGATGGCTTTCAATTCTCAAAAAAGTTTGAGTCGCAACGATTTTGGCGTATTCCCGTCATGGATGGAGAATTTGTTTGTGAAGACGTTGCTGGTACGGTGAAGGGGATAGGTGGCGGCAACCTTTTGGTTTGTGGCAGAACGCAATCTGAAACGCTTGATGCTGTTCGTGCGGCAGTCACAGAAATTAACGCCATGGACGATGTCATTTTGCCATTTCCTGCTGGAATTGTTCGCAGTGGTTCTAAGGTTGGTTCAAAGTACAAGGCGCTCAAGGCGAGCACGAATGATCCTTGGTGCCCAACTTTGCGGGGGCAGACCGATACCGCTCTGCAATCAGGTGAGCAGGCTGTCTACGAAATTGTTATCGATGGACTTTCCACGCAGTCGGTCGCGAAGGCGATGAAAGTTGGTTTGGATACCGTGAAAACAAAGCCGGGTGTCTTACGCGTCTCTGCTGGTAATTATGGCGGTAAGTTAGGTCCACATCATTTTCACCTGCACCGTCTGGACGACCCTCGTTGTGGGGTGAAGGATTCATAAATGCCGTCGACGCTTCGAGTCGTCGTGCCCCGTACTTGCTTCATGGTTTTTTTGGTTACCGAGGTTCGCAATGCCTTCAATTCGTTTAATGCTCAATCCCATGCGAACTGCGGCGCAGGGGGTCAATGTAAATATTGGAAAAGACGGAGATGAGTACAAAGAGATCACGACAACCCTGTCATTGCATGAAAGCGATATGGGAGCATTGGGGGTAGAGGATGGTGCGGAAGTGATTGTTCGCACCGAACATGGGGAAGCCGGATTTACATGTAAAACGGCAAAAGTTCCTGAGGGTTTGGCGTTTGTGCCCTATGGCCCTCCTACCTGTCAATTAATGGGTGGTGACACCGATGGAACCGGAATGCCAACGAGTAAAGGATGGGATGTGGAAATCATTCCGCGCAGCGAGTTAAACGATGCGTAGGGCAAATACTTACCTTTTCGGCCATTAATTCTTTGAGGATTCATGACCAATAGGATTCCGAATGGATAGGGTTTTCAATTCTGCCGATCAAAATAATGCAGTGCGGAGGCCCGCTGTGTCGTAAAAATAGTCTCGACGTCAATCGCTCACGTTGCGATGATGGATGTGATGATTTGACACACATTGGATTGGTTTGATGATTTGCGGGCAGCCTTGGGGAGTAGCAGATCAACAGTTATCGGCAGGGTCAACGACTCACGGTTGAGTCTGCTCGGATCTACTCGTAAAAGACATTTATATATCAACGGCGGAACACGCTTGACCTTTGATCGAATGTGAACACAAAGCCATGAACAAAAAAGATATCAACGGTCCCAACTCACCGCATTTCTCCTTGCCGGATGAGGCATCGGAAGAAGCGGCATGGGAGCAGGTGGAGCCCGGGCGGTTCATGCCGAGACGTGTGCGCGGCAGTTGCCACGGCCGCGCACTTGGCTGAACGTTTACCGTACCGTCGTCCGGTCTGGACGGCAACGATAACGAATCAGATGCGACAGCTTCGTCAACGGATTGTGACTCCTGATCGAGAACGTCTTTATTTCTTGACAACCAAAAGCAGTTTTTCGAGAGATCTTTCATGGAACTCAAAGTGATAGAAAACGCAACTTGCACCTTCTGTGGGTGCGTCTGCGATGACATCGAGCTGCATGCAGATGATGTTCGAATTCACCAAGCCAAGCGAGCCTGTATTTTAGGAAAGTCATGGTTCCTCAATCACACTGCGGAGAAGAAGTATCCTGACGCTCTCATTGATGGGCAGCCTGCAAGCTTGGACGATGCGATTGAGGTTGCTGCAGATTACCTTTACCAAGCGGATATGCCGCTCGTGTATGGGATGAGTAATACAACTTGTGAGGCACAGAAAGAATGCGTCGCAATGGCAGATTTGCTTGGAGCTCTTCTTGATAGCCACACTTCCTTGTGACATGGTCCAACTGAAATAGCTGCCCAGTTGGGTGGCAAGGTCACGTGTACGCTCGGCGAAGTGAAGAATAGAGCAGATTTCATTGTTTATTGGGGAGGTAACCCAGCGGAGTGTCATCCTCGCCATTTCACCAAATATACCCTGATGCAGAAGAGCAAGTTTCTGCCTCGTGGCCGCAAGGACCGTACGGTTGTGCTGGTGGATATTCGGGAAACAAAAAGCGCGAAGGCGGCTGATTTATTCTTGCAGGTGCGTCCCGGAAAAGATTTTGAGCTTCTCACGATTCTGCGAGCTCTGATCAAAGGGCAGCAGGTTTCAGAGGAGCAGATTGCGGAGACAGGACTTTCCATGGAGGTCTTGCTTGATCTGATTGAAAAGATGAAGCAAGCAAGGTTTGGTGTCATGTTCTTTGGCATGGGACTATCCATGACTCGAGGTAAGCACATGAATTCAGCGGCCTTGTTAACACTCGCCGCCGAGATGAATGCGTTTACAAAGTTTGTTGCAATGCCAATGCGTGGCCATGGGAATGTGACCGGAGCTGATGTCATCATGCGTTGGCAAACTGGTTATCCGTTTGGTATCTCACTGAATCGTGGTTATCCCCGATACAATCCTGGCGAGTTTTCAACCGTGGATGTTTTAGTTCGGGGCGATACGGACTGTGCATTCATTATTGGGGCCGACCCTGGAGCAACCATGCCAAAGCCCGCAATTGATCACTTGGCCAAGGTTCCCACAATCGTTCTTGATCCACATGTGACACACACCAGTCGTCTATCGCGGGTTCATATTACAACGGCTCCTGCCGGAATTGCGGCACCAGGAACTGGTTATCGCATGGATGAAGTCCCTATGCCTTTGCGTCCAGCTCTGAATTCTCCTTACCCAAGTGATGAGGAGGTCGTACGGCGTATAAGGGAAGTCATTGCAACGAAGCCAGATTGGATGACAGATCAGCCACAGATGATCGATAATCAAGTCTGATGATCGTGCGTTAGGAGTAAAGAGGACCCGAGAAATGAATCGCAACGGTTTGATGGTCCTATGAGTTGAGTTAGGTAAATGAGTTGTTGGTAGAACGTCAAAGGTTGGCAGTTTTGAGTTGCGAAATGATTAAGGCAACCAGTTTAGCCGTCTTTGTTTTTTGATTGTCGTGCTTCATTCT
>CAXQOB010000216.1:0-12761 GCA_964225475.1 Candidatus Nitrosopumilus sp.
CGCCTCCGCATAGCCTCGCTTCTGTGCCTCGGCAACAACCGCTTCGTATTCGGTGCCGTATTCATCCATTTGTGAGACAATGAAGTTACTTGTTCCATTCAGGATTCCCTCGAGTGACCGGATCTGATTGGCTGACAAGCACTGACTAATATTCGCAACGATTGGAATCCCACCTGCAACGGCCGCTTCAAATGCTATGCTTCGCCCAAGCTGCTGTGCACGGGTGAAAAGTTCAGGGCCGTGCTCAGCGAGAAGAGCTTTATTTGCGGTTACGATATCCTTACCGGCCTCCATAAGCTGGAGCATGACGGTTCGGGCCGGTTCTAAACCGCCGATCAATTGTGCGACGACTTCAATTTCTGGGTCATCAATCACCTCCTGGATGCTGTCTGTCAAAACGCCATCAGGAAGGTCAACGTCCCGGCGTTTGGCAAGATCACGAACCACCGCCTTTTTTAACCACAGTGTCCGACCCGCATGGCGGGCAGTTCGGTCGCCGTGATCGAGAAGGAGCCGAGCTACCCCGGACCCAACGGTCCCCAGTCCAACGATTGCAACATTTGTCTTTTCCATAAGGGGAATGTTACATTCCCGAAGTGATCCTCGGGAGGGTAGTTTGGATTCCGCCTCATATCCACGGAAAAAGTCAGTTTGTTCGAGGACCTGACCGATACATTCGATTGAATCGAACTACCGGTGAACTGGAAATCATTCTCAAATAGGAGGGTGAACGGCTCGGGGATCGTGCAAGCAGGGACTTCTCACCATTGGTGATCATGATTCAGCCGTCCGGCTAGCTGTTTTGCTGGCAGCGGGTGGAAGTTTATTCAGATAAACGCGCTGCGGGTCCGCTGTTTCATACGCCAGCTCGATCCACACAGGAGAGCTGCCACGGTTAGCCGACGCCATCGGTCGAATGACGTAACAACTCGTCAATACCCACTCAAAGATGTGATCCACCCAAGGCGACAGCAATGCATGACCCATGGCCAATCGTCGAAAGCGTCACTGGCGTTTTCTTGATCATTCTTATCGGTGCGTTTGCGCGGAAAATTCGTTGGCTGAACCAAGAGTCTGATAAGTCGTTGGCGAACCTCACCACAAATGTTCTGTTGCCGGCGTATTTTGTTCAAAAGATATTATTGGGTGACCACCCGGGGATAACTGACCAGTTCTGGGCTGCGCCCCTTTGGGGATTCGCCACGACAACACTCGGTTTCCTAATTTCGTACCTCGTCGCAAAGAAAATCGGTCCGAAAATCGGACTCGTCTCCGACGGCAGTCAGCGAGTCTTTGCTCTTTGCGTTGGCGTTTGCAATTTTGGATTCATACCACTTCCGCTTGCAGAGCAATACTTTCCAAATGCGTTGGTGGACTTGATCCTTCATAATGTTGGTGTCAATCTAGCTCTTTGGAGCATTGGGATTGTCATTATTAGTGGAAGTCTGCGAAACGGATGGCGGAAGGCCGTTCTTAATCCGCCCTTCCTCTCAGTTGTATTCGCCATCTTGTGTGAACAGCAAGGGATCGCAGAGACAATGCCCCCTTTCGCAGAGACTGTCCTTGAGAGTGTAGGCACCTGCGCGATTCCGATGGGCTTGATCCTCAGCGGTGCGATTATGGTGGACTTTCTGAACGAAGCATCATGGCGCGGCAGCTTCCGAATCTGTTTTGCTGCGATCAGCCTCCGGCAGTTTCTCTTTCCGTTGCTGATGTTGACCGCATGTACGCTTCTGAGTCGCTCCGACACCATTCGGCAGGTTATACTCTTACAAGCTGCAATGCCGACCGCAATTCTGCCAATTGTGATTGTAAAGCTCTACGACCACGACATGGAAACTGCACTACGCGTCGTCATCGTTTCATCAATGGCTGGAGTCGTCACGATTCCTGTCTGGCTTATGCTAGGTGCTGAGTGGATCTAATTAGTTGATTCACTTATGCGTTGCTGCCTCGCATTCCATGCTCGCCGCCGGACTGTTGCCCCGCCGCTGAGGTTTTCACACTGGTATCCATTTTGGGAAAGAATCCTAGCCGCTAGATGGCCACGAATACCAACGGCGCAAGCAATCACCCACGACTCGCCATCAACGGGATCACCGAGTTCAGTAATGCGTTCCCGTAGTTCATCAATCGGTATATGGGTGATTTCCCTTACTCCCGCCAGCGGTCTGGCGGTAACTTCTGCTGAAGTTCGGACGTCTAGGACCTTGCGGTTTAATAGATTGGCGTCAGCGTCGCGTAGGATCTCGATACCATCAAGTTGATTGGTAGCGACAAAGGCTGCCATATGAATCGGGTCTTTAGCGGACCCGTACGGCGGCGCGTACGCTAAATCAACGCCGGTTAATTGGCGCACGTCGCCCCCAAAATGCATCGCGGTCGCGATAACGTCTAGTCGTTTGTCACAACCTCGTCCTCCGATAACCTGCGCGCCGAGAATACGCCCGCTGTCCGGTTGGTAGGTTAGTTTGATCGTCATGAGTTCAGCACCGGGGTAATACCCGGCATGATCTTTCGCGAGGATGGTTGCGTGTAGGCAATCTATTCCCTTGGCGTTAGCCGTAACCGCTGTCAAACCTGTGAATCCGACCGTTAACCCAAAGATGCGTACAATTGCGGTGCCCTGTACGTGATGCATTGGCTCGCTTTCATCGGTCGCTGCGTGTTGGCCGGCTATTCGTCCGGAACGGTTCGCAGGCCCCGCCATAGCGATCCGCTCTGATTCACCCGTCGGCCCGTATGTGTATTCGGCCGCATCTCCCACCGCGTATATTGATGGGTCCGAGGTTTGCATAAAACGGTTGGTGCGAATGGCACCGGTTGGGCCCAGTTCAAGCCCGGCCTCTCCCGCGAGCTCTGAATTCGAGCGAACCCCTATCCCAAACACGACCAAATCGGTTGCGATTTCCTTGCCGCTGTTCAAACGTACCGATACTGCACGACCCTCCGCGTCAAGCGTTATTGATTCAATCATGGCGCCCAGGTGCAGGTCCACCTCGTATTTCTCTAACTCTTCACGGATTGGATCAGTCATTTCACAGTCCATCATCGGTAGAACGCTAATTGAACGCTCGATGAGGGTCGTTTTGACGCGACAGGCGACAAGCTGTTCGACTACCTCCAGTCCAATGAACCCTGATCCAACGACGATCGCTGATCGAACCTGGCCTTGCTCCAATTGACTTTTGATGCGATCCATGTCATCAAGGTTGCGTAGGGTTAGTACATTGGCAGCGTTTGTGCCGGGCAACATGGGGACGACAGCGCGGGCGCCCGGTGAGAGGATCAATCGATCATACGGCAGTTCGTAACTCTCGCCATTTCTTTTTTCGACCGTGAGTGTTTTTCGCGCTCGGTTTATCTGTACAGCTTTCTCTTTCACACGGACATCGATAAGAAAACGTCTTCTAAGGAAATCGGATGTAGCAACCATGAGCTGATCCCGATTTTCAATTTCACCGCCGATGAAATATGGCATACCGCAATTAGCGAAGGAGACGTGTTCGTTTTTCTCGATGAGGATAATATTGGCATGTTCGTTCATGCGTCGCGCTCTTGTTGCTGCGGATGCGCCTCCGGCGACGCCGCCGACGATAACGATCGTACGTCTCTCACTCATACGTTAAACTTCCTCAAGCCAAAGAACATGTTTATTGAAGTGCGGTCACGGTGATGCGGTTGAAGTATTGCGTGACAAGCAGGTTTTTTCTGAGTACTTCTTCAGAAATAAACGCTTAAATATAGCCTCAAAGCGCTGCCGTCTATTCCAGCCGTTGACGTCCCCTTTTCCGTCCATGTTAGGTCATGCCGCCAATCACTGCCATTGCCAGAATTCGTGATAAGGGTGATACACACCCTCCACTGCAAGGCAGTGGCACCCGCTGATGGTCGGTATCTGAAAGATTGTTTAGCTGCTAATACCCACTCGGATGCGCATGCCGTCATACGCGGGTTCTATACCGGCGGGAAGGTCTCGTGCGAGGGAGTCGTGATCGAACTCATGGGAAAGGTGTGTAAGGTAGGTGCGCTTAGCATTGATCTTCTTCGCTACCTCGACGGCCTCCTCGAGATTGAAATGCGTTGGGTGAGGTCGGTAACGCAACGCTCCCAGCACTAGTACGTCGAGCCCCATTAAGCAGTTAAATGCTTCCTCTGAGATCTCATTGACGTCGGTGCAGTAAGCGAATTTGCCTGATCGAAAACCAAGCACATCGAACCGTGGGCCATGTTTTAATCGGATGGGCAGAATATCGACACCCAATGCAGTGAATGCCTGAAAGGGCTGCACCGTGTTGAATTCCAGCTTGGGTGTTGCACCGGGATGTGTTGGCTTTCGCGTCGAAAATGCATAATCGAACGAATGTCGTATTCTCGCCTCAACCCGTTCTTCGCAGTGGAGCGGGACAGGATGCCCCAGATGGAAGGGGAAAAGACGCAAATCATCGAGGCCGAAAAGGTGATCTGCATGCTCGTGTGTGTACAGCACCTCATGCACAAGGGGAATCTTCTCCCGTAGTAGCTGCGTGCGTAGATCAGGGGGCGTGTCGATTAAAAGTTTACCATTGGGGCAGGAAAAAACGACCGCACAGCGAGTTCGCTGATTTTTAGCGTACCCACTGGTACAAACGTCGCAGGTGCATCCGAGTGCTGGAACACCGACGCTCGTTCCAGTTCCCAAGAAAACCACTTCGGCTGTTTCGCTGGTTTGAGCACTGCTGTCAGTGGTGATGGCTTCGACCATCGAAACTCCTTTGTAGCTCGACCGTACGGGGCTGGTGTTGCCATAGTCCGTTCCGTTTAAGCAACTTTATAATCGGCTCGTAAAGGCACTTGATAGGGGCCGTGGCCTTTGCACGGCACGAACACGTGTTTGCCGTCCTTCCAAAGACACTATCTGAGGGTCAGGGGATGCGGCCGCAGGCCAAATCCGCAATCCTGCGAATTTACTACAAACCTTGCGATTTGGCATGAGTAATTTCAGTCAAAGGACCCGCTGGCACGATGAAACTCTCAATCTTGAAACAAGGCCTTTCGAAACATCAGAAAAACGGGGGTTGGCAAAAACCCCTTCGCTCTGGCATACTTGAAACCTCTTAACTCCATCCTCACCACCGTATCAGAGCTGCTGGATCTGCCGGGTAGAACGGTGCCCCAAGGCAAAGGTCAGCACACCGAGTGTAAGTAAAACTTGTTGTCGTTTGTACTCCATAAAACTTCCAAGCGGGGAGAACTCATGCCCGCTCGGGGGGGAGTAAATGCAATCTTGTATCTCGAATGCTAATCGTAACTCCCGACATTTAGGGTGCGGTGCTCATTCGAATTGCACTCAGGTAGATCCGGTGTAATCGCGTCGCTTGGCCACGAGACTGGTGCTTTGACGTTAGCTGCGGTGTTTCCGCAGTTCATGACGAAAGGTTCCACTTCTGTTGCTCGGGGGGAGAGTCGTAACAAGATCCTGTCAAGAGACAGGTTCGTTGCGGCACATGAGCGAGCACAACCGGGCGGTGTGTATCGGTTACCGAGTCTGGTTTAAAGCCTTAATTGGCCCTTTAGACGCGGTCTCAACAAATGGTCAAATAGATCTTTTTTTTGGAACAAAATCATGTTGAAGAATTTTTCGCATTCAGCCTTAGGCATCAATGGTCGCCAAAGCGAACTGATTGAACTCGCACTTACCTACGGCTTTACGGGTATGGACATCGACATGCAGGATATGCTGCGTCGTAGCCAACGAACCGACACCAAAGATGCATCAAAGTATCTTGAGGCTGCCAAGATCAAGATTGGCGGCTTTGATTTAGGAATTGACGTTGATGCTGACGAGGAAACCTTTACGGGCCTCGTTGGTGGTTTGCATCCACTCTGTGACCTTGCGAAGGAATTGGGGGCCGAGCAGGCCTATCTCCAAGTCCCAACATGCACGGACCGACTCCCTTATCACGAATATTTTGACATCCAGGTACAGCGCATTGGCCAAATTGCAGAAGTCCTGGAGGCACGTGGTCTCAAACTTGCTTTGAGTTTTAATCCCGACAAAGAGAGTTCGACGGAGAAGCAATTTCCGTTCATCGTGAACGCTGAAGGTTTGGTAGCACTCGCCACAGCAATCACAAATGCCAATGTTGGTTGTCTTGTCGATACCTGGAGTTGGGTCGTAGGCGAAGGGACCTTCGAGCAAATCACTGCATTGCCTGTAGAGAAGATTGTTGCAGTTCGGTTGGGTAACATCACCGAAGGTGTAGATGTGGCTGCCGCCACGCCGGCAGATCGTGTTTTGCCGGAAGCGGAGGGAGTGATTAACCACGTAGACCTAATCAAGCATCTCGCTTCGATCAATTACAGTGGACCTGTTAGTCCCAGTGCGTCAAGTCAGAGCTACAAGGGACAGACCCGTGAAAGTATCGTTCAGCGCGCACAAGAGGCGGTTGATGGAATTTCAAAAGAGGCGGGTCTTACGGTTGCTCCGCTACCAATGGAATTGATTGAGGATATTCCCTACGAACCGAATCCGATGGGTTAGTTCGCTCGCCGCCAAATGCAATTTCTTAATTGAGTGTTGAATACTCGGCAGAGAAAGGGGGGTGCGTAATCACGCGTCCCCCTTATGTCGTTACTGCCAGTCGTGAGCTCGGCATAGCGGACCCTAGTAGCCAGCTTTCGAAATCCCTGAATTTAGGAGTTCCATTGCGATGGTTAGGATACAAGTTCCGCAATGACTTCAGCCGTTTCGCTAAGGTCGCTGAAAATCCGGTCAGGCGACTCACTTAAAAGCTGATCCTGAGTGTACCAACCCGTGCAGACCCCGATCGCTTTCGCACCAATTGCTCTCGCGCATTGGATATCTGCCGGCGTGTCCCCGATGACAATGAAATCCGATGCGAGATCACAATTCAGCAATTGTGTGGGGGCATCCGATCGGTGGCCCGTGACTAAAGCTTCCACAGTCCGGCGAGCGAGATCGTCCCGTAAGCGATCTGTATCACCACCTGAAACCGTGGGGAAATGCTCATGTAACCCGCAGAATCTCAATTTTTCCTTTCCCGCTTGCTCGAAATTACCAGTCATTGCCACAAGTTCTACCGACGGCAATTGGGTCAACTCCCACAGCAGGGAGCGTACACCTGGTAGCAGTCGCGCGCCTTCAGCCTCAAGTTCTGCTGGAAAAACTCTAAGATAACTCTCTTTGAGACGGGTAAAGTTCTCTTCGCTGTTCAGCAGTCCATTCTTGTCCAGCAGTTCGCTCACGATCGAACGGTCGGTCCGCCCAGAAAAATCAACGCTACAATCCGGTTGTTCCAAGCCAAAAGCATCTCGGATCGCGGTCTCCAGAGCTGCACGACCGGCCGATGTGACCAGCAAGGTTCCATCAATGTCAAAAAGTAGGTATCGCATTAGTTAATTCATATGGCCAACAACGATGAACGCAGGGGATTGAACCCTGCCGGTCTTAAGTGTCCCATGGTACTCTTAACGAAAAATCGACACTCCACATGCGTCGTTGGTATCATGGTAGCCTCAAATGCAGCACAGCATGTGTCCCTCGGTACAATCGTCGGACGGCAACACCGAAAGATGGCATTTGAACTTTGCTCGATTGCTGGGCGACTAACTGATAGTGTGTGCTCAACGAAAATAGATTTGACTTAGCAAGACAATACCCACGTCGCTGGATTGCGACTGCGTGCTGGAATCCTCACGAGGGAATTCAAGCGATGACTGCCAACCCGGTTCTGCCAACCCAAAGTTTTGACCGCCGTTACTAGACATGTTAGACAAGAGTGAATCTCGCGTTCGCGAAATGTTCCGACAAATCGCACCCCGGTACGATTTGATGAATCATGTGCTTTCGCTGAACATCGATCGCTACTGGCGTTGGCGAAGTGTTAGAAAGCTCAAGATCAAGGAAAATGCACCGATCCTCGATACCTGCACCGGCACCGGCGACCTAGCTCTTGCTATCAAGAGGCGTTCACCGGAATCCGTTCGAGTCATCGGGAGCGATTTTTGCAATGCCATGCTGCAGATTGCCGATCACAAAGCCAACAATGGTAAGACCGGTGTCCGCCTTGCCACTTTCGTGGAAGCTGACTCTCAATCGCTTCCCTTTGGGAGTGATCAATTTCAGTGCGTAACGGTGGCGTTTGGATTACGTAACGTCACCGACACACGGCGTGGGTTGTCCGAAATGCACCGAGTGTGTCAGCCTGGCGGGCAAATGATGATCTTGGAGTTCTCACGGCCGTACATCTTCGGACTAAGGCAACTTTACCAGTTCTACTTTTCCCACATCCTCCCCAAAATTGGGCAGCTATTAGCCAGAAACGATAAATCGGCCTACCAGTATCTACCAGAGTCAGTGGGGCTATTTCCCGATGGTGATGAACTCGCGGGAATGATGCGAGAGGCAGGGATGACCAATGTCACCTTCACTCCTCTGACATGCGGTGTGGCAACCATCTATGAAGGCTGGAAAGCTGAAACCTGAGGATAAAGTTGCAAAGCCTGTGTGGTATGGTAATAGCGGCATTATCTCGCGGGTTTAACCAAGGTGACGGTCGTGCCACGTACGTGCTGGCGATGTCAAAGGCGGCATTTTCAATAACAGATCACCAGCAGTCCGTCTTCCAGCAATTTGCACTCGCTTCCTTCGGACAGAATTGCCAGCACTTACGACGCTCTCGCGGGTCGGGATCAACGTTGATCCACGTCAGTTTCAAATGTAGTGGTTCGTGAATCAGCGGCCCTGAGAGGGCGTGGCGATGTCCCGCTCAGCCGACAGTTTCAGAAGAAACGTGGCGTTCTCAAACGGAGAGGGAGCTCCCTGCATTACTCTCACCTGCCAACTCAGCGTCATAACCGGCACAATCCTTTCTTTCAAACCGGAAGACGCATGTAATCGCGATCTTTTACCTTGGCGATTTGCTTCCCGTAACCCATGCTGGGTTCGGAGTCGATGTAGACATTGCATCGGGAACAGATTGAATAACGCGAATCGTCGCCGCAATCGGCAAACTCCGATCAACAGGAGTGGAAGAGGTTGGAATTAGCGATGAAGTCGCGAGCGACATTCAGAATATCTGATTAGAGTCGCTGAGCACAGCGTAGCACGAGCAGTTGGCTCGCGAATTGGAAGTTATGTATCGGGGAAGTAGTCACATGAGAAACTTGTGGATCCTACCAACAATTGCTTTAGGTTTCGTTGCAGTTGCAGCGACGTCGGCTAAAGGTGCGTACTGTGGCGCTGTCAGCTACAAGGGATGTGGCGACTGCGGTACCCCGATTGTCGAAACTGATGAGGCTGTTCCGGTCGCCGGTGGCACTTACACGTGCATGAAGACAATACGCGAGATTGTCTATGATCGTGTGGAGGAAACCCGGTATCGATCGCGACGTGAATATTATTATGAAGACAAAGAAATTCAGCGAACTCGCATGGTGCCCGAAACCACCACGAGGGAGGTGGATTACACCGTATTGGTTCCTAAATATGAGACCCGGACGAAGACTACTGAGTACCAGGTGATGAAGCCTGTTTACGAAACGAAACAGCGCGTCATCAATTACACCGTCCGCAAACCCGTGTACGAAACGCACACTAAAAATGTTTCCTACACAGTATGTAAACCCGTTTACGAGACAAAGCAGCGCACGATAAATTACACCGTGCGGAAACCTGTCTATGAGACACACACAAAAAACGTCAACTACACGGTTTGCAAACCGGTTTATGAGACGAAGCAACGCACAATCAAATACACGGTGTGCGTTCCAAAATACGAAACCCGCCAACGCACTGTGAACTACACAGTTTACAACACTGTACGTGAACAGAAGGTGCGTACTGAAAGCTATACCGTCCTTGTTCCAGAGCACTACACACGAACGATTAAAATCAAGAGTGGGCACTGGGAGACACGCCAAGTAACTGTACCAGGGCCAAAATTGCGGAAACTGGTTCGTCAACCAGGATGCTGGAAGTACGACGCGAAGCGCGGTAAATGTGTCTACAAACCAGGCCGATGCAGAATTCAATGCATCCAGTGCCCGCCGAAGACCATCTGTAAAAAGGTATGGGTTCCCACGTGTGAGACGAAGGAAATCTGTTGCAAGCGATATCGCCGCGAGTGCAGAACGCGTGATATACCGTACACCGTCTGTAAGCAAGTTCCAGAGTGCAGAACCAAGGTCTGTGAGTACCAGGTTTGTAAAATGGTGCCGGAAACGCGTACGAAGGTATGCAATTACACCGTACGAAAAATGGTCCCAGAAACCAAGACAAAGAAGGTGTCTTACACCACCTGTAAAATGGTTTGCGAAAATCGTTCAAAGGTCACTGAATACCAAGTTTGCAAAATCGTCCCTGAGAAAAGGACCAAGCAGGTCCGCTACACCACCTGTAAAATGGTGTGTGAAAAGAGGACAAAAACGTGTGATTATCGCGTCTGCAAAATGGTTCCGGAAACGAAAACAAAAACCTGCAGCTACCGCGTATGCACGATGGTCCCAGAGACGCGTACCAAGACGGTTTGCGAGACAACTTGCAGGCAAGAGTGCTACACCGACATTGTACAGGTAAAAAAATGTCGTCGTGTCTGCGAACCCTACACGGTCGTAAAGTGCGTTCCTCGCGTCATTTGCAGGCAGGTGCCCGTCGAGATTTGCTGTCCTACTCCGTGTTGCGACACACCTTGCCTCCCCAGGCCTGTCAAAGGTGTGTTGAAGCACCTCCTTAAAGGCTGTGCCTGCTTGGAAGACAACCTTTGTGAACCAACCTGCGGCGCGTAATCGAATCGATAACCCGTTTTCGCCTTTAATTGCAAAAACACTTAACATAGTTCCAGCGAAGCGATCCCGTTTAGAATGGGATCGCTTTTTTTTGACCCTTTGTGGTTAAATTCTCCTCTCCGAAGGGTTATCGCGATGAGTTCAAGCATCGGCCGTAGTACATGAAACCTCAGAGACTGCTACCTCAGCGATTCCGATCGGTATAACATAAAGGCGTTAGGAATAGCGTGTACGCACGACCGGGAACGCAATAACGGTACGAGTAAGCTTGAATTCAATCGCCCGACACTTAAAGAAGCGTGAGTACGTGCCTGTGACGCCAGGGGGGCATTTGGGTCTAACGATGCTGTTTGCGTATTTAATTACAGCCACCAGCGTGATGGGTGAGGATTGGCAGGCCGCAGCGTTTCCGGAGTCTGAACACAATTTTGGTGAGGTGGCTGCAGGAACCGAAATCAGCCATGCTTTTCCTATCCACAATCCGTTTAAGTCCGCCCTTGTCATTGACTCCATCACAAGCAACTGCGGATGCACATCGGTAGACCAAACCGATCTGAAAATAGAACCGGAAGGAACCGTTTACGTTAAGGCATCGATTGATACGCAAAACTACCGAGGTAGACGCAAAGCGTACGTGACACTTCGTGTCGTTGAACCCGTTGTTGCCGAGGTGCGAATCCGTGTCGATGCATTTATACGCGCAGACCTTGTTCTTTACCCGGGAACCATCGACTTTCAGGATGGATTTCGAGGAGAAATGCGTCAGCAAAAAACCACCCTGATGCATGCAGGGGAAAGTCCGCTGCATATACGATCGGTGTCCACGAATTACCCCTGGCTCACGGCATCTTATAAAACGACCTTTCAAGAGGGTGAGAAGACTAATGTCGAGTTAATACTCACACTCCAAGAGAATGCACCGGCGGGATTTTTTCGGGATCAGGTGCTCATTAACCTCACCACCGATAAAGACACGGTCCTTCCGTTGATTGTCTCCGGCGTCGTCAATGAATCGGTGACAGTCTCTCCGCAGTCAATACATCTAGGAATGATACGTGGAACTGATCCAGTGGAGGTTACTCTGATTGTGATCGGACAAGAGAAAATTCGTGTTCCGAGTGTGCGATCAAAGCATTGGAATATCGAATACACGCCGCTTGAAACCCCAAAAAAGGCACACTTGCTCAGCCTGAAGCTCATGCCTAAAGCTGACGTGGGGAAAATTCCCCGAAGCTCGATTACCGTTGAGACCGCCGGTGCTGATGACGTGCTCCTGAATGTACCAGTTACCGCCACCCTATCACCCTAGCGAGTGCTTCAAACACCGATACTGAAACTCGTCTCCATCACGTTTAGCTAGTTTCATTGAACACTGACATCGAAATGATTTGCGCGACGCTCAACACAAGATTGTACTCAAACATACAAAGCGGTTTCTGATATCGATGGCGTGTTTAATGATCGACGGTGCTCGCTACGATGCACGATAAAGCCACCGCCAATAGAACAAAGAAGGCCAGGAAGATGTTCCATTTGACTTGTCATTCTCCGGACGGATGCCCTCGATGAAGATGTTGGCAGACGAGAGTTTTCAAAGGCAAGCGTCAACGGAGGTCGCAAAATCGGCGTTCTCCGTACTGCTGGCAACCACCACAACCACGGTGTTTCTGGTTGCTTTATTGCCGAGCAAAGAGACAGCCTTCACGCTTGAGACCGCGATCAAACAATTGCCGCTTGTCATATTACAAGTGTTAACTGTATACAGCGCATACTCGGCGATTGCTCTACTGTTTTCGCGGGATCAAGCGAGATCACGTGTCGTTGGATTCCTCCTCTACCACGGTGCCTGCCTCTGCATCGCATGGTTAAACAGCAAGGTCTACCATTGGACTCAGTTCACGCTATTTAGTCCTGAGGGATTGCTGATACTTCAGAGAGTACCGACCCAGCTATTACAGTTCACCACTCCCGCG
>CAXQOB010000217.1:0-12138 GCA_964225475.1 Candidatus Nitrosopumilus sp.
CAGGGGTCTTCGTCAGCAGCGCTTGCGGTGGCGGTGGTACCTGCGCACAGTGCAAAGTCAAAGTGACCGACGGTGGGGGAGAAATTCTCGCGACCGAAAAGGACCACATCAACAAGAAAGAGGCAGCCGAGGGCGAACGCCTAAGCTGTCAGGTAGCGGTGAAGACGGACATGACCGTTGAAGTCCCCGCCGAAGCCTTCGACACGAAGAAATGGGTTTGTAAGGTCCGAAGCAACGACAACGTCGCGACGTTCATCAAAGAGCTCATCTTGGAACTCCCCGAAGGTGAAGACGTTGATTTCCGTGCGGGTGGATATATCCAGATTGAATGTCCGCCTCACGAAGTTCACTACAAGAATTTTGACATCCACGAAAGGTTCCACGAAGACTGGGACAAGTTTGACATTTGGCGTTATGTCTCCAAGGTTGAAGAACCTGTCGTCCGAGCCTACTCAATGGCGAACTACCCGGGCGAAAAAGGCATCATCATGCTCAACGTGCGCGTCGCATCTCCTCCACCGCGACTGCCTGACGTACCACCGGGCAAGATGAGTAGTTGGATCTTTGACCTCAAGCCCGGAGACGAGGCGACAATCAGTGGCCCCTACGGCGAGTTCTTTATCAAAGATTCCCAGTCCGAAATGGTTTACATCGGTGGTGGTGCTGGGATGGCCCCACTTCGAAGTCATGTATTTGAGCTCTTCAAACGCCAGAAGACCGATCGCAAGGTTAGCTATTGGTACGGTGGCCGTAGCCTTCGTGAACTGTTTTACATCGATCACTTTCGCGAGATCGAAAAGGATTTCCCGAACTTCAAGTTCAATATTGCTCTCTCGGAACCGCAAGAAGAGGACAACTGGGATGGATACGTCGGATTCATTCACCAGGTCCTGCTTGAGAACTACCTCAGCAAGCACCCCGCTCCGGAAGACATTGAGTACTACATCTGCGGTCCGCCAATGATGAACGCTGCCGTCTTCAAGATGCTGGATGACCTCGGAGTGGAGCCAGAAAACATCGCTTACGACGACTTCGGTGGCTAAAGCACCTGCCAGCCGCCCGTGGTCGGCTCGCATTCAATCAGAGACCTCATGTCGTCATCCCGGAGGGACGAAGAGGACGCATGGGTCCTGAGACGGTTCGAGTGGTCTGGATTTCATATCCATTGATGAAACAAGGATTGCTATTCCTGCAGAGCGGTCAAGCAATCCTCCGCCATCGAAGCATAGCGGTTGAAACACATTGCGTCCCCAATCAATCGGATCCACCACCAACAACTGGACGCCTGCGCTTGCGGAATGCTCCCTTTCTGGGCGTTGTCGGTGGAATCGGAAAAAGACTCTTGCCCGAATGATCACCCGGAATTTGCTCCTTCGGAGATGACGACTCGAACATCCGGGTAATCCCTGAAATTCTGCAGCGGTTACACTGAAAGAGGATCGAAAGGTGCTCACGGCCGAAGAAGGAGCATGATTTGCTGCACCAGATAATGTGATGATCGCCGCTCGATTGAGATTCAGCTGATAAAATATTGTTGACGGCGGAATTTAACGACTACTTTTTTACAGCAGAACAAGACAACCTTTAAGTCTTTCCGATGCGAGCGACACTCAAATAAAACCAGCAGTCCCTTGAGAAAACCAAAACTCCATTACCAAAGAAGCCTCCTTGGAATACTTGATTCTGTTTGTTTCAAGTTTTTGCTGGCTCTTTTCATTTCGACAATGTCGTTGCACTCAACGTGTCGTGGGCAAGAGGTAACCAAGCAGACAAACGCCCGCATGGCCGAGTTCTCCGGTCCCACGATGGGGACACGGTTCACGGTAAAGATCTACGACCCACCGTCTTTTGAAGACGACGTGAGACTTGAGGTGGATGCGAAGCTGCGACACATCAATGATCTGATGTCCACCTACCTACCGAGCTCGGAAATCAGCCGGTTCAATCAGTCGGATTCGGTCGACTGGTTTCCTGTGAACCTTGAGACCGCAAGTGTTGTCACATTTGCGCAAGCTATTTCAGAAAAAACAGGTGGTGCGTTCGACATAACAGTGGGTCCACTTGTGAACGCGTGGAGCTTTGGTCCCGCTGAACGAAAACGCGTGGTTCCCACGCAAAAAGAAATTGATCAAATCCTCTCGGGAGTCGGTTACAAAAAGCTTGAAGTCAAGCTCAATCCACCAGCCCTAAGAAAAACCGAGCCCAATCTCGAAATCGATCTATCATCAATCGCAAAGGGCTACGCCGTTGATCAAGTCGTATTGCTTCTTAATCGCTTGGGCGCTGAAAACGTTTTTGTTGAGATTGGTGGGGAAGTCTGCACGTCAGGCAGCAAAGCAGGCCAACCGTGGCAGGTGGGTATCCAGGTGCCAGATATTGATCAGGATGCAGTTCTTATCGCCCAACCACTCAACACACAACCGAAAACCGATCAAGCGATGGCGACTTCGGGTGATTACCGTAATTTTTTTGAAGTGGACGGCAAACGATATTCCCACACAATTGATCCGAGGTCCGGTTTTCCAATTGAACATGGATTAGCCTCAGTGTCGATCCTGAGCTCAAGCTGCATGGAAGCGGACGCGTGGGCAACCGCTTTGAATGTGCTCGGTGATCAAGAGGGTGGGAAGCTTGCGAAATCCGAGGGGCTATCTCTTCTCGCGGTAAAGAGAATCAATGATGGTTACACCTACCTGGGTAATGGACTACTTCAACCACATGCCGACTCGCTAAGCGAAGCCGCCACATTGCGTGCCGCAGGAAGTTCCCCAACTGCGAGTAAACTGTCAACGACGCCGAAGAAAAACGCCTCGTGGTTAGTCATGCTTCTTACCGCAGCTGTGTTCGGCATCATCGTGACCGGGATGGCGGTAGGAGTCATGTTTGGACGCCGCGCAATCAGCGGATCCTGTGGTGGATTAGCCAATCGCACCGACGCGGATGGAAACACTAGCTGCTCGCTTTGTAGCAATCCTTCAGATGCCTGCAAGGAGCTCCGAGATCGAATGAATGACGAAAACACACAACAGAACGTCGGTGAAACTGGGACTTAAAATACATGGATGCGAAAGACCACAACGAGGAATCTTCGGGTGATCCTCCAAGCGAACAGATCACTAAACCGGGCAAACGCCGAGGACGTCGCATCGTTATCGGGATACTTCTCGCAACTGCGATCATTGCGATGGTGCAGCATTGGGCGCCCAGCACGGACCACCAGATCGCCAACTTAATCACCATCGTGATTGTGTTAATCACAACCGTCCAATTCATCTGGAACCTTCATTGGATCGCGGTTAAACAGCGAAAGATTTGGCAGGTTCCCGCGAGCTGCCTGCTCATCGGTGCGATCGCTACTGCGTTGTTCGATTTTGAAGGTTTTAGTGGTGAGCTCATTCCACAAATCAGACTCACTATAGGAAAACGTGCCCCTGACTTACGACAAGAAATTGCCGCTCAAGATCCAGCCGAAAAAGATGAGACGAATACGAATTCACCTGATGAAGCCTCCGTCAGTCCGTCAAGCGATGCGGATCGAAGTGTTGCTCTGTCTGATTTCCCCGGGTTTCTCGGTCCGCAACGTAACGGAGTGATCAGCAATCGGCAATTCTCTGTCCCAACTGATGCCTCTCAGATTGAAACCCTTTGGAACATTGGAATTGGGGAGGGGTGGGCTTCCTTTGCAGTGGTTCAAGATCGTGCCATCACACTGGAGCAACGTGAGGAGAAAGAATATCTCAGCTGCTATCGCCTCGCCGACGGAGCACTACTTTGGATGATTCAACACGAATCGTTCCACGATGACACATTTGGCGGTCCCGGGCCTCGAAGCACACCCAGCATCCATGAGAATCATGTTTACGCGCAAGGCCAGGACGGCACGGTCTGGTGCGTGGACTGGGAATCCGGAAAGATCATTTGGCAAGTGGAACTTCTTGAACTGGCAGGATGGGACAAAGAAGCCTCTGAGTCCGCTATCAGTTGGGCTCGATCTGGTTCACCATTGTTAGTTGACGATTTATGTGTTGTTCCCTTTGGAGGGCCCAAAGATCTGGCGAACAGTGGTCGGAGTTTAGTGGCATTGAATAAAGAGGATGGTGCCGTTCAATGGACGGCTGGGCCAGATCAGATCAGCTATGCCTCTCCGATGCTGCTCAACCTTGCAGGGAAACGGCAAATTGTCTCTGTCAATGAAAGGACCATCACCGGGCATCAGATCGAGGATGGAGAAGAACTCTGGTCATTCCCGTGGATTGGACAATCCAACGGAGGTGCGAATTGCGCAAGCGTGATCGCTGCTGGTGCGGATCAGTTTTTGATTGGAAAAGGGTACGGGGGTGGAAGTGCCTTGGTAAAAATCACGACCGCAGAAAATGGATCGCAATCAGCGGAGCCACTCTGGACTTCATCTCGAGTCTTGAAAACAAAGTTCACTCACGCGTGCGTGGATGGGCGTATCGCGTACGCAATCAATAATGGATCTCTTGAGTCGGTGAATATCCCGGAGGGTATTTCCAATTGGACCCAACCACGACGAGACAGACTCGGGCAGGGTCAGCTACTACTAGTTGACGACACACTGATCGGGCAGGCGGAATCTGGAGAAATCGTCTTCGTCCAAGCTGACTCAGATGAATACAGAGAACTATTGAGACTTCCTGCCATGGAATCAAAAACCTGGAATATCCCAACGATCGCGGGAAGGCATCTTTTGGTTCGCAATGACCGTGAGGCTTTCTGCTTCCTGTTGCCGAAACGCAGGGATTAACAGACGCAGGTTTTGTTACGACTTAAATCAGAAAATCCCCGGTGCTTTTAGAACCTCTTCCGTTTAACAACGGCAACCGACGGCCACGCAACGACTGAAGATCAAAGTCGTATAATCGTCCCCGTCTTGGCTGACTCATAGATGGCTTGAATGACCTCAACGCTTCGACGACCCTCCGCGCCATCAACACTCGGCTGACGATCCTCTAGGATTGCTGTGGCAAAGTCTTGGAAGACCATCGTGTGACCGTGATGCCCAATCGCGGCAGGGTCTCCTGCGCCCCCACCGGTTTGGGTGCGTCCTTCCATTCTCTCGCGAATGGCTTGGTCATCCTCATTCTCATCGGCAAATTGCCATGCCTTGAGATCTTCCTCTTCGAGGATTGCTGTCCCGTTACTGCCGCTGATCTCAATTCGCTTCAGCGCACCGGGGTAAGCAGTGGTAGTCGCCTCAATCACCCCCAACGCCCCGGAGGCAAACCGAAGCGTTGCAACGGCAACGTCCTCCACTTCGATTCGCTCGTGAGTCATCGTACCGGTCATCGCACTTATTTCGGATACGGGTCCCATCAGCCAAATCAAAAGATCAACAGAATGAATCGCCTGATTCATCAGTGCACCACCTCCGTCAAGCGCCCAAGTACCACGCCAAGCTCCGCTGTCATAGTACTCCTGACTGCGGAACCACTTCACATAGGCGTCGCCCATGGTAACTTTCCCAAACCGACCACGATCAATTGCTGACTTCATCAGCTGACTTGATTCATGAAATCGACTCTGAAAGGTGACTGCCAATTGCACACCAGATTCTCGGCAAGCATCAATGATTGCATCGCAACGTTCAGTGGTGATCTCAAGTGGTTTTTCGATCAGAATGTGTTTGCCGGCTTTCGCTCCAGCCACCGCAGGATCGAGGTGAGCTCCACTCGGTGTACATATCGACAAGGCGCTGACCTCAGGGTCAGCAATCATTTCCTCAAGGGTTTCGTACACCTTACCACCGTGCTCAGCAGCGAAAGCGGTGGCTTTATCTGTAGACCGATTGAAACAACCAACGAGATGTGCGTTCTCCGCGTCCGCAATTGCTCGAGCGTGAAAATTGGCAATCATCCCACATCCAACAATACCAATTCCTACGCTCATTTTTTTCTCGATTTATCAGGGAAGTTCAGTAAAACGCAACGCGAACGTTGCCGGAAGTTTAGAACCGCAGATCCAGCTCATCAACCGATTGATGAAAAAACAGGGGCAAGTCACCTGAATTCCCGATAACTTTCCGAGCAACTTGCGATTACAGGGACGGATTCATCAACACCGAGAGTGGCAAAACAACCGTCAGGTTCAAAAACTCCGTCCAAGAAATCTCATGTAGAGAGGCAGCAGATTCGTCATTTCAGCATTCACATCACTACGAGTTGCCAGCTTTCAACTCCCGTTGGAGTACCCTGATCGCTACATTGTGAGGTAGTAAGAAGAAAAGGTTCACCTCACTCTTCGATCAGAAGCCTGATCAAACCTCGACACCGGCAACCGTCACTCCTCAACCTGACACTCACTGACTTGGTTAAACGCTCCCCCAATCCGCCATCGCTTCAGTCACTCGATGATCTTGCTGAGATTCTTCATGAGTCCAATCAGATCGCTGACCTGATGACGACCCACAATGAAATTGCTTTTTCAGGGGTCTGGGGCAGCATCAGAGGTCTGCTCGCCGCGGCACTAGGCAAAGCAAAACCAAACCTGTTGATGATCTTACCGCAGGCTGCAGATGCAGACATTGTTGCAGGTGATGCAATGGCATTTGGACTCTCTGAGTCCTATGCGCTCCCACTATCAAGCACGGAGTTTAAGGCATCATCGATACGCGACGAGGACTACGCTGAGCGTCTGCAAGTGCTCCAACAACTTCGTCGACGGGACCAAACTTGCGTTCACCCATTACTCATCACCAGCTACGTGGGAGGGGTCATGCAACGCGTCCCCACCCCCAATCAGCTTGAGTCCTCAACTCGAACACTTCGCGTCGGCCAAACCATCGATTCAGCGGAGATCAGACAGTGGCTAGCAGAGGCCGGGTTTGCATCAACTTCAGCTGTACAACTACCCGGGGAATTTGCTGCTCGCGGTGGTCTACTTGATATTTATTCAGCGGATCAATCTCAGCCCCTACGTATCGAATGGTTTGGTGATGAGATCGAATCGATTCGGCAATTTGATCTAGCCAGCCAACGCAGTATTGAATCGCTCGAATCGATTGAGATTGCGGCAATCGGCGTCAGCGACAATGCGGATTCATCCGAGCATCGATCCGGTGACACAACGGATCAAGGGAGCATCCGCGATTACCTCCCTCCTGATACCGTCGTCATTCTGATCGAGCCCGACGAGATTCGAGCATCAGCCGAAAAACTATATGAACGCTCCGGAAAAACCAGCAACCTGTTGAGCCATGACGAAGTGCTTAACTCGTTCGAAGGCTTTCAGGTAATCACTGGCGCGTCATTGGCAGAATCCAACCACAATGGCGAGGCTACGGTCGTTGACCTGAACACCGGCTCAACAGATTCGTACGCCGGTTCTCTCGACGAGACAAAAACCAAACTGGATTCGCTCTCCGAAAGCCACCGTGTGATTACCGTTGGCGACACACCCGCTGACGGTGAACGTTTAACGGAACTGCTGCGGGACACATCCATTGCGAAACAAGGTCGCCTGCGTTTGATCGTCGCAGACATCACAGGGGGGTTCCAGCTAAAGACGAATCATCTTTTGGTCCTCACCGGCGCCGAACTCTTTCACCGCAGCCCTGTTCGACGAGGAAAAACTCGCGCAAAAGGCAAGCCAATCGGCAGCCTGACGCAACTCGACCCAGGTGATTTAGTGGTTCACCTCTCGCACGGAATTGGACTCTATCGCGGTCTTAGGCATATTGAGAAGAACGGTCAGCACGTCGAGCATCTGACAATTGAATTTGCTGAGGGCGCAAAAATCTACGTCCCCGCGTCTCGCATTGGGCTGGTGCAGCGATACGTGGGTGGAACCAAAACCAAACCGCGTCTCGCAAAGATCGGTGGACAAGCATGGTCCAGACAGAAGAAAGCAGCCGAGACTGCGGTGACGGATATGGCGGTGGAGCTACTTGAGATGCAAGCCGAGCGAACGGCGAGACGAGGCATCACCTTCGACGTTGACAATACGTGGCAGCGCCAATTTGATGCCAGTTTCCCTTATTTGGAAACACCTGATCAAGTCACCGCAATCGAGGCTTCAAAGATTGACATGGAATCGACCAAGCCGATGGATCGATTGATCTGCGGCGACGTTGGTTTTGGAAAGACAGAAGTTGCGATGCGTGCTGCATTCAAAGCAGTAGTAAGCGGATACCAGGTGGCGGTTCTCGTCCCAACCACCGTTCTCGCCGAACAACATTTCCACAGCTTCAAGACACGGATGGCTGAGTTCCCCGTTGAAATCCGCAAGCTAAGTCGCTTCTGTACAGCCGCCGAACAACGAGAAACGGTAAAAGAACTGCGAATGGGGAAAGTCGATATCCTAATTGGTACCCATCGACTGGCCAGCAAAGATGTCAAGTTCAGCAACTTGGGCCTCGTGATCGTGGATGAGGAGCAGCGTTTTGGCGTAGCGGTCAAAGAGCGTCTAAAAACCCTTCACAGTAACGTGGATGTGATGACACTCTCGGCGACTCCAATTCCTCGCACACTCCACATGGCTCTTGTCGGTGTTCGTGACATCAGCAATCTGGAGACCCCACCCGCAGAGCGTAGGAGTGTTGAAACGAAAGTCCTTCGATGGGATGACGAAATCATTCGACGCGGAATCATCCGAGAGCTCAATCGAGGTGGACAAATCTTTTTCATTCACAACCGCATCGGTGACATGGGCACGGTGATGGATCGCCTAAAACGCATCGTGCCGGAGGTGCGTATTCGGGTCGGCCATGGCCAAATGGATGAGGGAGAACTGGAGCAAGTAATGGTTGATTTTATCGACCATCGATTCGACCTGCTTCTTGCGACAACAATTGTGGAAAGTGGAGTAGACATCTCAAATGCCAACACGATCTTCATTGATGACGCGGACCGATATGGGCTAAGTGATCTACACCAACTAAGAGGCCGCGTCGGTCGCTACAAACACCAAGCGCATTGCTACCTCATGGTAGCGCAACACAAACACCTTTCTCCCGAAGCGAGCAAGCGTTTAAGAGCGATCGAAGAATTCAGTCAGATGGGCGCTGGCTTTGCCATTTCCATGCGTGACTTGGAGATTCGAGGCGCTGGAAACCTCCTGGGTAGTCAACAAAGTGGGCACATTGCTGCCATCGGTTACGAGATGTATTGTCAACTGCTGGAAGATGCCGTGCGGCAAGTACAAAACCTGCCGCCTAAATTATCTGCTGATGTTGATATCGATCTACCGATTGAAGCCTACCTACCCGAGGACTATGTCCCAAACCTCCGACATAAAATCGATCTTTATCGAAGAATCGCAAAACTTGAGGATGCCGCTCAGATCCGAGAACTGCGTGAGGAGTTAGAAGATCGGTTCGGCGAACCACCCCCTGCAACGTTAAGAATGCTTGAACTTGTCGAACTTCGACTTGATGCTGCTGCTTGGCAAATTTCATCGATCACATCCGACTCAAGATTCATTATCCTCCACTACAGCAACCGTCGACAAATTGAACGGCTTGCGAAAAACAGCCGTGTGCAAGTCAGAATTGTCGATCGCCGAAAGGCATACATCCCCACCAAGGACTTCGACATGAATGCTGATTCAGCAGGTACGAGTTGGCTACAACTTGCCAGAGCTGCTTTGCACCTTGGCATCGCTTGAGCCAATAGCACCGACTCAACCATGCACCAGCCCCCTGAAGATCTACCTGTTTAGTCACCCAGAACTAAACTGCAGCGACGCGCACGTTGAACTTCAAGAAAGGTCTGCATTTGTCATCGGCAATGGCTTGCCCGGGAACCCCAAAGGAATTCAGACACGAAAAGGCAACCGATCATCGTCGGGTTTTGCAACCTTTGCGGGTTTTGTCGCGATTCAGCGAACAATCAGCAAATTTACAAGCGAGGCATCACCACGATGCGTTGAATTCGGTGCCTGAAAGCTAGGGTTCCACAACGGGTAGTCACCGATGGGAAGCGAATGCACCAACCAGCGATCCCATCGATTCTGACTGAAATACTTTGGGTGAAATCATGGAATCGCTGCGGCTTTTGACTCTTATCTCACTGACACTCCTCTCAAACTACGCTCAGTCACAGGACTGGCATTCGGTTGCCAACCATGGAGTCGTGATTGAACAATTCAATCAGACCTCTGGTAGTAGCTTCCTACCGACCTCACCGGGAGAGGTCGTCATCTGGAGTGATGAAGGAAACGTGATTCGCGAATTAGAACGCGAACATGCAGTTGTCTATCCATCGTTTTCCTCCGGTCACTGGTATCCAAATCAGGAACCGCTGCATTACCTACAGTCCGGGGAGACGCAGCGGTGGACAAGCCTAATGCCGGGCACAACCCCCACTGCCGCACATGCACATCACCACACGCAAAACACAAGGGTTCAATCGGTTCAGCCGTTGCTACGAACTTGGTTTCCAGCACCACCAAGGTTAACAACCAGAGATCAGGGGATCATTCCATGGTTCGCTGAACTGGAGCAGAGGAAGAACGCATGGCTGCGTCGCACCTTTTCCACCAGCCAGTAAACGACTGCAGTTTCCGATTCAGAAGTAAAAAACGGACGACACAGATGATGAAGAGATCATTACGCTCAGCGACATCGAGAGAATCAATCAAGGGCTTCGTAACGATCAGCAACTTGCTCTGCAATTGCCAGTGAAGACGTCGCTGCCGGTGATGGGGCATTTAAAACATGAATGGCTCGTCGAGATGGCACGACAAGAAAATCATCGAACAGTTCACCATTTGGTGTGACAGCCTGAGCTCGTACTCCGGATCGTCCTGGCTTCAAGTCGCTCGCTTGAATGGTGGGAATAAGTTTTTGCAATGCTCCCACAAATGCTTGCTTACTCAACGACCGATGCATCTCCCCCAGCCCCATCCTCCAATGCTTTGCGGCCAATCGACGAAATCCCTTGAAGCCGACCGCGTCGATCAAATCACCTGCTCGGACCTGCGACCATCGATACCCGGTTCGGGACAACGCGAAGACCGCGTTTGGACCACACTCAACACCGCCCTCAATCATCCGTGTGAAATGGACACCCAAGAATGGAAAAGAGGGGTCAGGTACAGGGTAAATCAAATTCCGACACAACCCCTCTCGACCCTCTGTCAGATCGTAATACTCTCCCCGAAAGGGAATGATCTTTAGATCCGTCTCGCCACCTGCCATACGGCAAACTCGATCGCTATAGAGACCTGCGCAATTAATCAATCCGCCACATGTAACGGTGTTACCGGATCGATCGGAAATCTTCAAAGAGGATCCGACTTGCTCGATGTCAACCACATGAAAACCCAGCTTCAAATCACCCCCTTGCTGAACAAACAGCTCGGACATTTTCTGACACACAGCGCGGAAATTCACAATGCCTGTGCCGGGTACATGCAGGGCAGCTACGCCAGCTGCAGCAGGTTCCAGCTCTCGAAGCTGCTGACCATCGATCCTTTCATGGGAGATCCCGTTCTGTTCCGCTCGCTCACCGATCCCCTCAAGTCGCAATAATTCGGTTTCATCTGTGGCAACGACTACCTTGCCACAACGCTCCCAGGGAATAGCGTGTTCGTGGCAGAAATCTTCCATCATCCGTTTGCCATCACGGCAATGGCGAGCTTTGTCGGACCCAGGTTTGTAATAGATCCCAGAATGAAGCACACCCGAGTTGTGTCCGGTTTGGTGAACAGCGACACGCTTCTCCGACTCCACCACCCCTATCCGCAAATCACAGTGACGTTGTTTGAGAGTCAGCGCACTGGCAATTCCAATGATCCCCCCACCAACCACTAACACGTCATAGTTTTCCATCATCATCCTCTGCTGATAACCTACTTGAGGGCAATCCTTGGTCGGACGGAAACAACCCCACACAACTCAGTCATTCTTTTATCAAACATTGAAATCCTGAAACTAATCTTCGTGACCGAAGCGTTCAACTCGTCAACCTAAAGCAATGCCAAGCAACAAGTCGATTAGAGGATAAATCTCAGCTGCGCGAACACCAAGACCGCCGTACGGTATACTATCTAATCACGACTCTATCATCATCACTTTTCGAAGATAAGCTCATGCTTAAGTCCTCTATTAGAACCACGCCGAGGGAGCTCCCAACAAATCTCCCATCGATAAGCCTGCGATGGCGGAAATAAACATTC
>CAXQOB010000218.1:0-28376 GCA_964225475.1 Candidatus Nitrosopumilus sp.
CTGGTCACGATCATCCAAACGCAGCACGTCAGCGCGCAGGCTCGTGGTCTCAAAATCCAAAGGCAGAAGTACGGATTGTTCCGGTCCAGTAAGCTTGAACGGATCAATCAGCGGTGAATCTAAAGGCTGGTAACGGCGAAACGGCAGCGCGGCGAGGGTGCCGCCGCAGACGATTAGCACGCCAAGTGGAAGGGTTCTCAAGGGACCGGCTCGGAGCTGGAAGTTACGAAAACACGCAACACCGGCCCAGTCGAGCTTAGTGGATGCGTGCCACCAGCTTCGTCCATGAAACCAAAAAAATACGAAATGCTTCTTGCAATGTGTAGGTATCGGACGGGGGCGGAGCCAATCTTGAAGAGAATTTTAAAAAAATCTGGCAACCTAGAGTCGACTCACCCCTCGAGACAGCAACCGGATTCGCGTATCTCTCCCCCTGAATCCCGTTGGGCCGAAGATTCACCTCCCTCGGGTGGATAGTAGTATGGCCGCGTCTCCAACAACAAAAAATGAATTTACTGCGGCCTAATCCCTGATTAATCCCCTGGAGGTCTAATCCCCACTACGAAGAGAGTGACCCGAGTGATACGATTTTGAAAGTCAGGTTCGCACAGGATCAGGAAAAGAAAACATGGAAGCTGGAATCGTTGGCTTGCCAAATGTCGGCAAAAGCACATTATTCAATGCATTGACCAGTTCACAGGCCGCACAGAGCGAGAACTATCCGTTTTGCACTATTGAGCCGAACGAGGGAATCGTCAATGTTCCCGACACCCGACTCGATCGAATCATCGAGCATATCCCAACCAAAAAAGTGATCCCGGCTTCATTGAAGCTCGTTGACATCGCAGGAATTGTTAAGGGCGCATCGGAGGGAGAGGGCTTGGGAAATAAATTCCTGAGCCACATTCGACAGGTCGATGCCATTGTGCAAGTGGTTCGTTGCTTCGAAGATTCAGATGTCACTCACGTTTCGGGGACGGTCGACCCAATTGCCGATATCGAAACCATCGAAACCGAATTAATGCTGGCTGATATCCAGACGCTGGAGAACGCATTAACCAAAGCCGAGCGAACGGCCAGAAGCGGTGACAAGGAAGCCAAGCTTCGAGTGGAAGTGATTGGTAAGTGCAACGCGCATCTCTCGGAAGACCAACCTCTTCGGACACTGAAGCTTATCGAAGCGGAGGAGGCAGCCGTCTCCAGCTACGGCCTAATGACCGCAAAACCGATTCTCTATGTGGCCAACGTTGGGGAGGATGACCTTCAGGGCGAAGTTGAATTGGTTCAGCGGGTTCGCGATTATGCAGAGAACGCTGGCGCTCAAGTCGTTTGTGTCTGTGCAAAATTGGAAGCTGAATTGGCGGAACTTGACGAAGGTGATCGAGCGGAGATGCTGGCCGAGGTAGGACTTGAACACCCCGCTTTGCATCAGATTGCCCAACAAGCCTATCGAACGCTCGGTCTTCAGAGTTACTTTACCGCCGGCGAGAAAGAGGTACGAGCATGGACGGTTCCCATTGGGGCGACAGCACCACAGGGCGCTGGTGTCATCCACACCGACTTTGAGCGAGGTTTTATTCGTGCCGAAGTCTATACACTTGATGACCTAGAAGAATACAAGAGTGAGAAAGAAATTCGACAAGCTGGTAAACTTCGTGTCGAAGGTAAGAACTACATCATGCAAGATGGCGATATCTGCCATTTCCTATTCAACGTTTAAACCAATAATGGAGCAACTGACATGAAGTGGCTAGCAGTCGCATGTGCATTAGGAGTAGCACTTTGCTGGGGTATGTATGGTCCGACGTTGAGCCATGCCAGGGCTCCCAATCGCGAATGGGGTCCGTTCAAACCCTATCTGTTCATTGGAATTGCCTATTTGGTGATCGCGGTGATCGGTGGCGCACTGATGATGAAGTTGGCGTTTAACGATAACTTCAACTACACAGGAACCTACGCTCCGGCAATGAAATATGGTTTTCTCGCCGGATGTCTCGGTGCACTCGGTGCCTTGTTTCTCACGTTCGCCTTGACGAAGGCAGGTGGTAAACCTGCCTACGTGATGCCAATTGTGTTCGGTGGTGCTGTCTCAGTGAATGCAATCGCAGCCTTCCTGAGCCTCAACCAAGGTGAGTCGGCAAGTCCTCTAATGTGGGTCGGAATGTTGTTCGTCGCGATCGGTATCGTTCTCACTGCAGGAAACACACCGCACGGACACCCTCCCGCAAAACCGGCAACCGCATCGGCTGATACGACCGCAGAACCTGCGGTAGAGGAGAGTCCCTCCCCGGATCTAGAAGATCACTCGGCTCCGCCAGCAACCTAAAGTCGCCAATCATATTGGGAAACAATGCCTCCGGCTGATACAGCAACGACCATCCGAGCAATTGATCAACAGGTTGCTCACCTCTGGATGGTCCGTACATTTCTTAAGCACGCCGATGAGTCCGAGGACGACGAGGAACTCAGAGACATTGTGCGCGACCTGTACGACTTCATTTTGGCGGTCGGACCGCTCGATGAAGCGAGTACGCCGGAAACTTACCTTAAGATGGCGACTAAAAAAATCGGCAAACTGAAACGAGCGACAGCGCTCTACGAGGAGATTCAGCCCGAGGTGAGTGGCCATACCAACTTCGTCATGGCGGCCCGGTCACTACGTCTTGCCGTTGATCAAATCGACGCTCTGCTTACCGAGTCAAAGCGGGCCCGCTGACCCCAATAACGCCCCGCCATTGGCCTAAAGCCCAAAACGCTAGCATTGCGTCGTTTGCAGCTCGTCAACCCAAAACGACATTGTGCATGAGGCTATTTGAGGCAAAAAGAGTGGTTACGTTTCTCTCAACATCAAAACCGCTCTAGCGAAATAACCGCTGGGATTGATAGGACAGGGGCATCATCGTCCAACTTTTCGCCTGATAGCTTTTGTTTCGCCCATGCTCCAATCTCGGTACCGCAGCAATCGACAGCATTTGTGTCGCCACTGCTTGATGATGAGTCTCATGATCTTGCCTTTGGTTTCCGGATGTGTTCGACGCCGAATGACGGTTCGCACGAACCCACCTGGAGCGACCGTATCGGTTGATAATCAAGTGATCGGTACGACCCCTGCCGCAACAAGTTTTGTTTACTACGGAACGCGTGAGTTTCGGATCGAAAAAGACGGCTATCGCACAGAAACCGTGCTACGAAAGTTCAGTCCACCTTGGTACGAATTCCCTGGATTGGATTTCATCTCAGAGTCTCTCTGGCCTGGTGAAATTCGGGATGAGCGAGTCATTGATGTGGAGCTGGTTCCAAAGGAGCGTGAGCAGACCGATAAGGTAGTGGATCGAGCCGATGCTCTCCGTGGTCAATCACTAACTGGTATGGTCACCGCTCCAAAGTAGGCTGAATCCATGACGCGAATACCAGCGAGCGTACTTCTTGCGCCCGTTGTGCTAGCAGGGCTTTTTGCATCATCGCTGCTCGGCGTTGAACGAATTGGCTTCAGAGACGTGAGCCATTTTTACACACCGCTGTATGACTATGTCGCAGAGCGACAGACGCAGGATTTATTACCTCTTTGGAATGACCTGGATCATACAGGTATCCCTCTGGCCGGTGAAACCACTACCGCGTTTTTCTACCCGATTCGCATCGCCATTTATTGGCTACCCCTTTCCCCTGAATCGGCAATTGCATGGTACGTCTGGTGCCATCTTGCCCTTGCATCAGTCACCGCATGGATCACAGCCCGTTGGCACGGAACCTCCAGTACCTCCGCTTGCTCAGCAGCCTTGGTCTACTCACTCTCTGGATCTGTATTCTTCCTCTACACCAATCTTCCCTTTCTCGTGGGTGCGGCTTGGATGCCACTTGCTATTGGCCCCATGCTTTGCAGACATCCATGGCTGAAGAGACGTCGACTCATTTGCGTCAGCGTTGCACTATCGATGATGATCCTCGGCGGAGACCCACAAACAGCCTTTCATTGCGGGCTGATCATTGTGTCAGTTGGTTTGTTTCAGTTTGCTCGTCGAGGGCAGGCGAACATGCCTCTGAAAGACGTGCTTTTGGCGATGATACTGACGGCGATGCTTACTGCACCACAACTGTCTGCCTCAATCGATTGGAGTCTACAGAGCGATCGGAATCGAGATTCTGAAACCATTCACCAGATTCTAGATCAACCTCTACCCAATAGCATGAAGCAAGATGCCTATGCATTTTCAATTCCACCTTGGCACCTTTCCGAGCTATGGTCCCCTTCGCCATTCGGAAATGTATTCCCTACAAATACAAGAATGAGCCTTCGTTTTCCCAACGAAGCACGAATGTGGACACCAACTCTTTACATGGGGATCTTTCTAGGACTGAGCTTACTTTCGATCAAATCCCGCTGGAGTCACAAAAGGATCGACGGTTGGTTCTATCTGTCGATATTTAGCATACTCGCCTCGCTAGGCTCTTATGGATTGGTCTGGATCGTCCAATCATCAACAGGAACGATGGAGTCCTACGACAGTGGCATTGGTGGAATCTATTGGCTGATGTATTGGTTGATCCCTGGATATGATTCATTTCGCTATCCAGCAAAATGGCTACCCTTTTTTGCAATCGGCCTCTCGATTTCAACTGCAAAACTATTGGATCTCCCCTCAGCGACGGAACGAATCCGTCGAATCCTTCCTCCGTTCGTTCTTATTTCTTTCGTTCTATCAATCGGTGCATGGACGATTCACCTCTCGCACCAAATCATCGCGGGACCCATGCGTAATTGGATCCCCAAAGATCCTTTTTGGGGGCCATTGCAAATCAGTGAAGCGTGGTTGGAAACCACATCATCACTCATGTTTTCAGCCATTATCGGAACGATGCTCATGATGATCTTCTGGTTGAACTCCAAGTACAGATGGAAGCATCATCAATTACAGATTGCCATCCTCGCCGTCATGGTTTTAGACCTGTGTATTGCTGCAAATCGACAACTTACTCGAGTGCCCATTAATCGCGAAAAAGCTCTTCTCAATCAGGTGGCGGAATCGGCAGGTCCACGGAACGATTCAAACTCAGAAAACGACTACCGTTGGCTAAGAACACGTGAAGGTTCGGGATGGCCTGTGAATTGGAAGGAGACGAATTCCGCACAGAGGTTGATTGAGGTAGAAACGAGTGGGCGTCTGAATTGGTTTGGTCGTTGGCACCTAAGAGAAAAGGTATCACTCTTTAATAGTATGACCTCAATCCGCAGCTCCTCCATCGCAAACTTCTGGAAGGCGTCTCGAGTTCTCAATCAAGAACAAACCTTGGAACAGAGGTCACAGTTCTGGCAGGATATCCGCAATTGGCTCTCAATCGACGGTGTCATCATTACCAAAAGCAGCCCCATTGAGTTACAGATAGATTCAGCGGAATACTCCCTCCCAACCATTGAGAAACGCATCCCCAATGTCTCGGCAAAAAAAAGCCGGGCAGGCCTCGATCACCCGCGAGCAACACTAGAAACCACAACAACGTGGACCGAGAAGCGAAATACCACCTCAACCTCCCAGTTGATGAGAGAACGTCTCGCAGAGATTACGGATCTCAAGCTGGATTCGGACGAACCGGAGCGGGGAGAAGCACCAACGTTTCAAACATCACCTTCACCATGGATTATCAATAACTCAGCGACCCAACTTCCGACACCGGCGAAACTCAAGAAGCCTGGGGAACCGGTTATGTGGTCATGCTCTGAATCGAAGATGGATGACGCCACTTTCGACGTTCAATGCCATCGTCCAACGCTGATTTCGCGATCGATCTATCAGGACGGTAATTGGAAAGCAACGTACCGAAGCGTTGACTCGCAAAGATGGACACCGATCCAGGTATTTCAAGTTGATTTTTTAAGGCAGGGGATCGTCCTGCCCGCTGGTAACCACGAACTCCGATTCTTCTATCACCCATGGTGGATTGAAAGTTCGTTGATGGCAGGGGCCATCGGATGGATGGCACTGATCGTAGTTGGATACCGGTTGGAACGCAGACCTTCGCAATAACATCATTTACCGATGCAAAACCGACTGAAGACACGGTCAAGCAAGTCATCGGTATAAACGGTACCTGTAACCTCGCCAATTGATTCTGCGAGCGAGCGAATTTCAGCAGCAACAAACTCATGCCCCTGAGATGCTCGGGTTAACGTTATCTCAGCCTCTGCCGCATCTCTAGCTCGCATCAGCGTTTGTCGACATCTGGCGGCAGTCCCCAACACCGACCCTACCTCCTCCTTATCGATTGAATCAAGCGATTGCTTGATCGCCTCGGATAGTTGCAGGATCCCGTCACCGGTCAAAGCGCTACAAAGGTGTAACTCCAAACTTAACGGATTTAGATTCTGGTTTTCCTCCAACATCATTTTCAATGATGTGGCGTCATACTTGGATTGATCAGCCTTCGTGGCGACCCATACATCCATGTCGGTGAGCTTCTTCTCAGCATCTGCAACATCGCGCAACCGTGAAAATGCCTCACTAAAATCAGGTCGGGTCGAATCGATACACCAAAGCCGCAGGACCGCCCCTTCACTGGCTTGTTTGGCTTTCACTTGCGATTCTCGCTCAATCGCACATCTTCCCGCTTCAATCCCCGCAGTGTCAGCCAACATAACGCTACGGTCGTGAATCTCAGCCTCCGCAACCACAACGTCTCGGGTTGTGCCAGGCACATCAGCAACAATCGCGGACTTTTCTCCAGTGAGACGATTCATCAGAAAACTCTTCCCTGCATTGGGCTCTCCTCGCAAAGCAATCACTGGCCGAACACCACCACCACTTCGTTGCTGCATTGCGTCCCAAGTATGAACAATCTGATCCCGTATACCCTCTAACCGGATGACCAACTGCTCATCCGAGATGAATTCGATATCTTCATCCACGAAATCCAATCCCGCCTCTACATCTGCAAGCAAGTTCAATACTTCGTCTCTCATTGCCTCGAGGGGTCGAGAAAGATTACCGGACAATTGCTCCAGCGCCTGATTCAATGCTCCACGCCCCTCAGCCTCGATGACACCCAGAACCGCCTCTGCCTGAGTAAGATCAAGACGACCGCCGAGAAAGGCTCTTAGCGTAAACTCTCCGGGCTTGGCAGCACGTGCCCCACTACTCAGTGCGCCATCAACCACCTCGCGTAAGAGAGGTTCACTTCCAATTAAATGAAATTCTGCAGACGGTTGTCCGGTATAACTTCTTCCCGTAGGCCAGTACAGAAGACTCACCGGTATTCGACCAAGAGGAGCACCCGAATCGAGCAACAGCTCTATTCTTCTTGGTCGCTTACCAACGCTTGCGACTACATTGGACGCAAAGGGATTTCCACTCGGCCGATCAAGATCCCGTAAGCTCAGCTGACCGCCAGGTCCATTTTCTGAATCACTTTGTACGTACTGCGCAGTCGATTCCACTGCCTCCGTGGGTTCCGCGTTGAGTGCCATGGAGAGATTCATGCGACTCAAAATGTCAGCAACATCCAGTCCCGTCAGACGCACCACTCCGCGAGAACTCGGTTCGGAACATGAGGCGATCGCAACAATCGTTTGCTCGAAGTCAGCCAGTCCGATAGGCACGCCGCTCACGGATTTCGCTCCAACATGCCGCTTACCAATCCCAGATCAACCAGAGGTTTCGCCGAGAGCTTCGAACCTGCCTTTCGATCCACAGGGATCGAATGACGCAGGGTGCCAACACTCGAGTCAGTATCTAACCTTTTCGCTGACGCCTCGCTGCTCGATAAACTTGCACCCGCACGACGCAACGCTTCGATCACCTGCGCCTGTGTCACAATGTCTCGAAGAATAATTGGATTACTCGGATCGGAACCGGGGTAGATCGCCAATAAAGGAATGGAGCGACTCTTGAGCTGTTCAAGCTTATCCTTGATTTCTTCACCATATTCGGACCAGTCTGCGTACATCGCAACCGCATCCAACTCTTCAATCACCTTCTTCGTATCAGCGGTGTTGATGGCCATTCGGTAGTTGTATTTGCAGGTCAGGCACCAAGAGGCTCCGAAGTCCAGCATCACAGTGCGTCCCTGACTTTGCAGTTGCTCCAGCGCGGGTTCGCTGTAGTCCTGCCAATCCAAATTCGCAAGCGCGGCCTCAGCGTCATCTACCTCAGGAGGTCGTAACTCCGAAAAAGCAACAACTGAAATCAACAAGGCAGTGGCAATGCCTGCGCCCCATGCTGCCAAACGTGCTTTGAGGGGTCGGTAGGGTTCAACCTGAGCTGTGATCCAGAATCCAAACCAAACGGCCATTAATGAGACAAATACGGGAAGCTTATCGTCATCAGAAAACTGAGAGAAGAAAAATGCAACCGTAGCCAGGAACAAGAAAGCCATGAATTCCTTCAGCGTATTCATCCAATCCCCGGGCTTTGGAAGCCAACTGATCATCGATGGCCGAAACGCGAGAACGATATATGGCAACGACATACCCAGGCCGAGAGATAGAAAGATCACGAAGGTGACAAACGCAGAGAGCTCATAGGTCAGACCCATAACGTAGCCCAGCAAGGGTCCACTGCAGGGTGTCGCCAAAATGGTCGCGAAAACCCCTTTGCTAAACGCACCGACAAGCCCCTCCCGGTTCTCTAACTCCCGGGCCTTGGCTCCACTACCTATTGCGAGTGATGGAAATTCCCAAACCCCCAAATAGCTGAGTGCGAAGGAGAAAGTCACTAAGATCATCGTGTACTTTACCGAGAAGTACGTGTACTGCTCGCCCCAACCGAACTTTGTAGCCGCTGCGACAATTGCAAAAATTGTAAAGACGGACATGATGCCACCGACGTACGCAAAATTGAGCGCCGCAATCCGTCCGCGATTTTCACCCGCCTGTTGAATGAAGCCCATCACCTTGAGACCTACAACGGGCAATACGCATGGCATGACATTCAGGATAAGCCCCCCGAAAATCGCGAGTGCAAGGAGGTACAAGATCGTAGGCTGTGACGATTCGGCTAACGGCTCTTCGCCTTCTTCCTTTGTTGTGCCCTGCTCCTCCACATCCACTTGGCTAACCGCGCCTACTCCGCTCGCATTCTTTTCTTGAGCCAATTCAGTGACAGAGACCTCGTCGACCCAATCGATTGTCGCAGCGGCATCTAATGCATCAGCACGCCGCGCCGGTTCAAAACTCACCGGACCGCCCGTCACCTGCCCATCCTCATTGACCGTGATCAGGGCACTGAACTTCAGAGCCATGGGTTGTCGACAGCTACTCTCAGTGCACGCTTGGTAACCGACGAATCCCGAAATTGACTTCTCGCCCGGCTGGGTGCCCTCAGGTACTTTCAATGGGAGTAACCAAGAGACCGTGCCCTCGTAATAGCTGACCGCAAGCGTCGGCAAAAGTGACTGAGCGACCGCCTCCTTGTCGGCAACCGGCATGCCAACCTGCATCCCCGCTTTGTCGGTAATCACAAAGTTTGTCGATGAATCAGAATCATCAACGACGGACTCGTAGACGTGGAAAGTCACGTCCGGTGCCGCCTGCAAACGAATTGCTGTGCTCTGGCCAACTTTCAGGTCACTGGGACTGACAACTCCCCTCCATTCCACCACATAGTCGTTATCTCTAAACGCATCGGTGTCTGCAAAAAAATCCGTTGACTGCGATCCCGATTCCTCACTCGAGGAGTCCATATCGCCGGGCGATATTTCGGCAACCAAATCCGCTGAGGTGGGTAAGCAACGATTGTCACCACCCGACTTACATACCAACCCGTTCACCTTCACTTGAACGGGTCCATTGAAACCGTTTGGGATCGTAAGTGGAGCCGACCAAACCACGGCGCCCTCATGCTCTTCAATCACCAAGTCACCATAGAACGGCGACTTGGATTTTTTGGGAGGCTCATTAGGCGTGAAAGGCCCTCCGATCGAGATCCCCTCGGGACCAGTTATCTCAATGGAGGTGCGAGTCGGTCCTCCGTCAGCCTGAGTCACCGAATAGACATGCCATGTTGCAGAGAGCGTCGCTTCAACGCGAAGACGCGCAACACCTTCATCGTTAACGGAATAAGTTGCCGCCCAAGTTACAGGCTCACCCTGATCAGTTTCCGCGCCCAAGGTTAAATCAGGAAATAAATCAGTCCCAAATTCCACTTGTGCCACTGCGAGGGGAGCAAACCAAATTGCCAGTAACCATCCGCCAACAACGGCTCTTACGACGCTCACCAAACTGCCTGATTTTGCCATGAATCCCTGCCAATGAATTAAATACTCTCTCAAGGGCTATGCACCCCAAAAGCTCTCCGTTCATTCTACTTGCAGGCCGTTTTTGCCGTCAACGAAACAAAGGCCTGTTTCATCGGTATCCTGTTGAATCGCGATAAAAATCTGCAACGGTTATCAAACCCACCCACTCTTCATTGATTCAGGGTCCATTCGTTCCGCGGGATCTCGAGCAATGCCCGCTCGTAGCCCACTGAGTAGATTGCCCCCCCGAGTAGATTCATCCCTGCTTCAATTAATTGGGGACCGTTTTGTTGATCAGGGACCGCGTTGAGATTGTTGCGACGGCTTTTTTTCAGCCACACTCGCCATCGCGAATTGCAACAGACGGCAGTCGGCTCGCCCTAGTCCATGCAGCTTACCAAGTGTGTGAGACGATCGATACGATCCGCCGTCACCTGCGAGGAGACTTCAAAATCGCGGCCCTCGGCGATCAGCCACACCAGCCAATTACCCAGACTGATCCATGTGGAAATCTCGTGAAGGTTTTCCACGAAGCAACGCCCCCATTCCGCCTCGGATTCACTCACACCAGGGTGGTGCCCAACAAAGAGCTCGACGGCTTCATCCCAAAGCAGAGAGTCCTCAGGTTGACCTCGAACAAAACTTCCAATCCAACGCGAGAGATCCGTCCAGGGCGTGTCGACTCGAGCCGCATCAAAATCAAATAAGCCTGATGCGGTGCCGCCTTCGAAAAAGAGATTCTCGCGGTGAAAATCCCGAAGCACATACTGGGTGACTCTGGGCTGGCTGGAGGCTCGTGACAAGTGCATGAAACATCGACGTTTCATCTTTGAATATTCTCGATTCCAGACAAGCGACGCCCTGGCGATCGCGGGAATCAGCGCAGTATCACCGAGGTGGGAATACTTCGTTGATTCAAAACGAAGCGGGTAATTCAATGTGCGATTGATCTCGTCCAACCTTCTTAAGCGGGTGCGAATCGCGAGAGGCATTTCGGTCCTCTGGCCAAACCAGCTAAACGCATCATGCACCCTCCGAAGCACCTCAACACCCTTCATGATCTCAGAACTTTCACAGTCGATCTGCAATGGCCGACCCGGCATCCGGTCCATGATCTGCCAAAAACGCCCACCGTAATGACTCCATGAACTTCTCTCCGACATACTTGTACGCTGTACCATACTTGTGCGTTGTACCGAGGTCCTCGAGTCACCCTCAACAACGAGATTCTGCTCACCCTGATGCAAGTAAAGTACTCTTTCACCCGACGATCGCCGATTCGTGCGAATCTCGTCGGACAACTTGAGAGAAGTCACGAAACGACTTGGGTCCAAAGGATGTATCGCTGGAATGATGTCCGGCAGGTGGATGCGAGCCTCGGACATCAACCGCGTTACTTCAGCAAGCCTCGTTACATCCATCCCCGCAGGCCAAACCCTCAAGATCAATCCTCGACCACTAGAATGCTCACACTGGAAAACAGCTGCACCGCTCATACCGGGATCGACCTGCGTCAGGTGACGCAAATCTAATTCCTCGATCATCGCATGGTCTAACAATTCCGTCTCCAATCAATCAGCCAATCAAGCTCGTCGCAAAAGGGGTGGGCAAGAAGAAAAGTCTGAGGGAGACAATCACCACCAATGCCTCGCTCACAACGACGGTTCCGCCGGTAAAGACTTGGGGTATTCTACAGTTCACAGGGATTCAGCAGGCGTTCCTCGTTGATAATGCCCAAAACCGACACGGTACTGTTAAACGCGGGGTCTGGCAAATGAACGCGGGGTTCGGCATATAAACGCGGGGTTCGGCAAACCGGCACGACCCTGCCTTAGTTGGGTAAGACCAAAAGGCAAACGCACTCGACGTATCACTTTTTACCGTTCAGTGCTTGCAACTTGATTGGTGTAGATAGTAAGACATCAACATTGAACTTACCCTATAGGTTGACCATGAGCACCGAACTCCCCCCATTTGACTCAATCCTACTTGTTTCCTTCGGCGGGCCCGAGGGTCCTGACGATGTTCTTCCGTTTCTCGAGAATGTCCTACGTGGCAAACCTGTCCCTCGAGAAAGAATGCTGGAGGTAGCGGAACATTACAATCATTTCGGCGGTGTAAGCCCGATCAATGATCAAAATCGAGAGTTGCTCGAGGCGATGCGTGCGGAACTCAATTCGGCGGGAATCGATCTTCCTCTCTATTGGGGTAATCGAAATTGGCATCCAATGCTGCCCGACACACTGCAACAGATGAAAGAAGATGGAAAGAAGCGAGCCCTGGCTTTCTTCACCAGCATGTTCAGCTGTTATAGCGGTTGCAGGCAATACAGAGAAAATATTGCAGCCGCTCAAGAGCAGGTTGGCCCCGACGCTCCGATCGTCCAGAAAGTCCGAATGGGATTCAATCACCCAGGTTTCATTGAAGCGATGGCGAAAACAGTTGGCGATTCCCTGAACTCCTTAGGGCAACCTGCTGATCAGATCAAGACGCTTTTTACAGCCCATAGCATCCCCCTTTCGATGGCTGACAATTGTGATTACGTCAAGCAACTCACCGAAGCCTGTCGCTTAGTCGCGGAAGCCAATGGGATCAGGGATTGGGACCTGGTATTCCAGAGTCGCAGTGGTCCACCTCAACAACCATGGCTAGAGCCTGATATCTGCGATGTCATCAATGAGTTAGCAACCACCACCAAGCCCAACGGCCTGATTGTTGCTCCCATCGGCTTCATCAGCGATCACATGGAGGTAATGTTTGACTTGGATGAAGAGGCAGCAGCAGCCTGCGAAGAACACGGGATACCATTCTCTCGAGCGGCAACGGTGGGCACGACACAGAGCTTCGTGGAAATGATTCGAGAGCTCATTCAGGAACGCCTTGGAGATCAGACCGAGAAGCGGTCACTTGGAGATCTTGGGCCATGGCACGATGTCTGCCCACAGGACTGTTGCCTCTACACTCCGAGACGTCCGGGTGCGTCATCGGGAGGTCCACCCACAGGAGGTCCACCGGGCGCAGCAACAGGTGGCCGACCAGCAGGCACAGGGCAACGTCCTCGATGAGTCGCCTCGGCAACGCTTTCTTAACGATTCACCCTCGGCGCCTCGCTCAACTGTGCTCGACCTTGCTCCAACTATTCAAAACTCGTGTCCTCGATCCTATGCGAGGTCGCGATCTTCGAACAGCAACATCGCTAACATCCAAACCGCTACCGTAAAACACAGTAGGTAGTTGAAGGAGGCAGCAAGGTAAATGAGTGGTATCGGATTCCCTGAGTCTACCGCGGCTTGTACGTTGAAAATGTTCAAGTTCGGAACAATCACAGCGATCAGATTCCCAACGAATCCCACCAGCTCATTCTTCCCCTGACTGGACGCCACCAGCGGTGACGTCAAGTTACCAATCACGTAGACGACGAAACAGGTGATGAAGTTAGCTAGAAGTGGCAGACGAGTTGCGAGGGCCACCGCCACCGCTCCAATCGCCATCGTCTCCATGAAGTAGAGACCAAGCACAGGGACGGTTGTCATCACTTCATCTAACCCCTCCTGCCAAGTCGTATCACCTCGAGTGTTCTCGCGAGCGTCATAAATTGGCTTGTAGCTGATTACAACCAGTAAGACTGCGGCGATGATCACGAAGAGGACGAGGACCGATAGCATGATCCCGGTGTACTTACCCAAAATGAACGATCGGCGGCTGACAGGCTTACTGAGAACGGTCAGTGCGGTGCGACCCTCAATCTCGTCGCTCACGCTCGTCCCTGCACTCCACACGGCAAGCAGCATTCCGAAAACCATGATCAGTGTCACACCGCTATCCTTCAACAAACGAATGTCGTCGCCGAGCGTGTTGAACGGGTAGATCCCGAACAGAAGAACTCCAAAAATCCCTAGTCCCAGCAGAAGCAAGTAGAGGGGCTGTGCCATCTCGTTCTTAGCAGTCGACAGAGACAATGCCCAGACTCGTGGAGCGGCTTGACGGAAGGCCATCAAACCGGTGATCAAAAGAAAAAAGATCACACCGATCCCAACAATCGTGCCTGCCTCGGGGACCGACGGAACGTAGCGAAAGGTGAAAACAACCTCTGCGTCGTCAATCTCTTGGTTTTGGATATGTAGGCGAGTTGGATCACCAGGGATCGGAGGCGTTTCTCGATCGGCGTAACGAAAAGTCAACTCTTCGTTCGCATTGACGCGGGTCGGGGATTTGCTGAATGCACTCGGATTAGCCGCATCTGAGAGGAAAATTGTTTTATCACTTTTGATGGTCACGCTCTCCGCACTACGAAGGTTGTAACTCATGCTGGTTGGCTGAAATGGCGGAGGCGTATCACCCTCATCGATCGGAGAGGCTTTCACAACTTGGGTAATCGTCTCGACTCCATCGTCGAGAAAATTCACTTCGACAATTGATCCCACGAAATCCATTGGACGTGCAACGAGCGGAGTCGCGCAAAGCCCGATCAGTGCGTAGATCCCTGCAACTCCGAGGAGGTAGGGCACCACGCCCTCTTTAAGCAGGTCAAGCCATTCGGATCGTGTGCGATGCCAAGACCCATAGATGACTCCAAAACCGAGCAGAACTCCGATGCAAGCCAACGGTAGGTAGAGAGACTCGGCGTAGGTTTCAGCACGAGGGACGAAGGTGGACCAAAGCACGACGGAAATGATTCCGCCAACGGCAAGGGAACCAATCACGCCCGACCTGGGAGAGTCCGCCAAGTTGCCAATCGCGGGAACCAACGACAAGACAGCAAGCGTGCCATAAACAATCGCACAAACGACCGCACCGAGAGCCAGCCCCACTGCGATCACCCAAAGTGGTGTCAGCCAAGTCGGCAACCACTTGCCAGCTTGACCGAGAACCAACGCAGGACTCATCAAAGCGTCCGATGACATCGCAATGGTATTGCTGACGATACCCCCACTTCGCACAATTTGGTCAAAATCAGCGGGTGGGAGATTTAATAAAGATGCGATCATTACAGGCCGTCCGGCTGTGACTCACGAGACCGTTCCGAAGTCGGAGTTGACTCGTGAAGTGTAAAGGCGAGGGGTTTAAGTTTTGCTTCGACCTCAAGCGAATGCAGAAGCAATCGGGAACTACCAGTCCGAGCAAAGCGGAATTCGTCGATTCTGGTGGATGTATCCGACGCAACTCGCGTTCAATGGCCGTGCATGGCTTCGCCATACACGAGTCGCCGTGTTCCAACGCGCGATCAACACCGCGGTTCACGCTTCTTCGGTCCCCGAGTTCAGGGATCGCTCGCGAACACTCGTGTGACTCGCTGGACTCGTTCAAACGCGTTTCCTTCAAAGGACACCGCAGCCCCACAGACTTCGCAAAGCGGATCCGATTTGCGTTCAGCCTGAAAAGCATTCAACCCTTTGGGAGGTCTGTACTTCGTCTACGCATCGACGAAGTAAAAGGTTTGGCATCATTCATAACGCTGCAAAAGCTTGCGGATTTCCTCCGGCACGGGCGTTTTCTCGAGTCGAACCTCACTTCCCGAACCTTTAGAACCTTCCTCGCAATCTGCTTTAACGGCATGATCGCCCTGATACCCCGAGCTTTCGTGGGGCAAACCACGGTGTAGTCGACAGCAGACAGAGGTCATTTTTCCCTGAGCAAGGACCTGAGAAGCGCGGAGGAAGGTAAATTCGTAAGAAACACTCGTTGTCCCGATTCGGGCAACTTTTACCTCGATCTCGAGCATCTCCTCAAAGTGAGCTGCAGCCAGATATTGGCAACTCGCAGAAACACGGGGCCAGGTGACATTCCTCTCCGATGACTCGATATCGCAGGAATCGGTCGTTTGATTGGACCGCGGCATTACCGAGAGCCCAAGGGAGCGAAGCAATTCATGCTCCGCTGCCTCCATCATTGGGAAAAAGGCGGAAAAGTGCACAATCCCAGCGGCATCTGTGTCACGAAACTCTACTCGGCGGGTTGTTGAAAACGTCACGGACACTCCAATTCGATGAATCCTGAGGCTCGGGGGAGCATGAGCGATGTTAAGCCGCCACCAGCTCTAGACCCCAATATAGCGATCAAGGTGCGGAAAGCTGCAAGAAACGTGCAGGCAATCAAAAGCTTTTCGTGCAGCAATCAGCAGTTAACTCCCTCCGCGGATCCATCGTGGCCGCGAATGCACGGGCTTACTATTACACGCGTTCGCTAATGAATGGGGTCGATCGCATTAACGCCCGCTGAACGTTGCGTCCCCGAGTCGGTGCGTAGTTTGACCCAAAGCATGATGGCCACGGCAAGATCGCAGCCGTCGTCCCCTTCAGCGTTTGAACGGTCTACGCGCAAAAAAAAAAGCCGCCGCCTCTTGGGCGTCGGCTCGTTTTATTGATAGCCCGGTACGAATCCTTTCGATTCGATCGGGTGCTTCGCCGGTCCTACTCGCCAACGTATGGGAGCAACGCCATAAAACGTGCACGCTTGATGGCCGCGGTGACCGCATGCTGACTGGCTGCTGTGCAACCACTCTTGCGTCGACCGACGATTCGGCCTTGGCGATTCACCATCTTTTTCAGCAATTCCACGTCCTTGTAATCAACGTACATCGGACGTGGTCGCTGACCATCGACGAAAATCGGGTCTTTTTTCCGTGTTCGAGAGCGAACTCGTGATCGTTTACGAGCACGGCTTCGGGTGCTCATTGGGCGTGGAGGCATGGAAATATCTCATTTTGGGCGAACGGTCTATTCGGCCGATCCAAACGGTAGATCGGCTCGCCGGCGAAGGAATCTCTGTTCAGAGCAAACTCCACCTCGCTCTTAGCGAGCGATCAACGGACTCAAATCAGAGTCAGTTGAAGCAGGTGGAAGCGATCCCCAATAGTGGGGTCCTTCGGGAAGGCAAGAGTATGGTCAGGAATAAAGTTGCTCGCAAGGGCGTATTGTGCGGTTATTTGACCTTTCGCAATCGAAAAACCTCTGCCATATTTCCCAAAATCCTTCAATAGGGGGGATTTGCACGTGAATCGTGCCAGTCGATGCGGCTGAGGCGTCCCAACAGGACCGAAGAACTGTCGCAATCGATCAATTCCCCCCCAAGACGGGATCCTCTCGAAGGGCACAGCCTCCAGAGCAAAAAAATGGGATTCAGCAGGAATTGCATTGATGTGGCGAGAGGAAAATCAAAGATCGCACACTGAGTGAACGAAAAGTTAGGAATCACTGAGTCTTACCTGGGCTGGGTTTCCACGTTGGAAATGAATACTGACAAGGGGATCGAACTGTCTTCGACTCTCCCTCGGCCCCACGAAATGACAGGCTCTGTTTAGGTGAAAAAGAAAGATGAACCTAGAAAAACTACGAAACATCGGTATCAGCGCTCACATTGACTCGGGTAAGACCACCCTCAGCGAGCGCATCCTGTTTTACACCGGCCGTATTCACAAAATCGAAGAGGTTCGTGGTGACGGCGATGGTGCCACCATGGACCATATGGAACTGGAACGTGAGCGTGGTATCACGATCACCAGTGCAGCCACAAGCGTCAATTATCAAGGTTACGACATTAACCTGATCGATACCCCTGGCCACGTGGACTTCACCGTGGAGGTTGAGCGTAGCTTGCGAGTCCTCGACGGCGCTGTGCTTGTCCTCTGTAGCGTCGGTGGTGTTCAGAGTCAGTCGATCACCGTTGACCGACAAATGAAACGCTACCAGATTCCTCGCATCGCATTCATCAACAAGATGGACCGTACGGGTGCTAACCCCTACCGCGTTGTTGAGCAGTTGCGGGATAAGTTGGGTGCCGAAGCATTCATGATGCAGATTCCAATTGGTGCTGAGGATCACTTCGAAGGCGTTGTGGACCTGATCGAGATGGTTGCACTGACACATGCGGGTGACGAAGGGGAAGAGGTTGTTACAGGTCCCATCCCAGAAAACCTGCAGGAAGAGGCCGAATCAAAACGCATTGAGATGCTCGAAGCTCTCTCCATGTACAATGACGAAATGATGGAACTTCTTCTCAGCGAAGAGGAAGTCTCCAAGGAACTCATCTACAAGGTCGCTCGAGACGCAGTTCTCGGAGGAGCGACGCCCGTTTACATGGGAACAGCGTTCAAAAACAAAGGCGTGCAGCCAATGCTTGACGCTGTATTGAGATACCTACCAAGTCCCCTTGATCGCGACATCAATGGACGCGACCCTGCTGACGAAACAAAGAAAATCGAATTAAAACCTGATTCGGAAGCGGCTTTTGTTGGAATGGCTTTCAAGATCGTTGATGATCCGTTCGGTCAGCTAACCTTCATGCGAATCTATCAGGGTGAGATCAAAAAAGGTGAGACCTACGTTAATCAGCGTACGGGACGTAAAGAACGTTTCAGCCGTATCGTTCGCATGCATAGCGATAAACGAGAGGAAATCGATGTCGCACGAGCGGGAGACATCATCGCCGTCATGGGGATCGACTCAGCCAGCGGTGACACCTATTCGATTGAACGCGATTTCTGCACGCTCGAATCGATGTATGTCCCAGAGCCTGTGATCAAGATCGCTATCAGTCCAAAAACAAGAAGCGATGGAGACAAACTCGGAAAAGCCCTCCAGCGTTTCCGTAAAGAGGACCCAACATTCCGCGTCTTTACCGACGAGGAAACCAATGAGATCCTCATCAGTGGAATGGGCGAATTGCACCTAGACGTTTACATCGAACGAATCAAACGCGAATACGGCGTGGAACTCGAAGTGGGTGCACCAAAAGTTAGTTACCGTGAGAGCCCAACAAAAGAGGTCTCTTTCGATTACAAACACAAGAAACAATCGGGTGGTTCAGGTCAATTTGCTCATATCAAAGGGCGACTCACCCCAACTGCAACCGACAGCGAAGACAGCTTTGAATTCGAGGAACACATTGTCGGTGGACGTATTCCAAAGCAATACATTCCAGCGATCGAAAAAGGTTTTCGCGACAGCCTCGAGAAAGGTCCTGTTGCTGAGTACCCCGTTGTGGGAACTCTCATCCACTTAGATGACGGAAGTTTCCACGAGGTGGACTCCTCGGAGAAAGCCTTCTACACCGCTGCACAAGGTTGTTTTCGAGAATACTTCAAACAAGCATCACCGAAACTGCTTGAGCCGATCATGAATGTCGAAATCGAGTGTCCTGAAGATTTTCAGGGAACCGTCGTCGGCGATGTGATCCGTCGTCGAGGGATCATGACCAGCAACGATATGCTGGAAGGCAGCAGTATCATCAAGGCAGAGGTGCCACTGGCAGAAACCTTCGGGTACGCCACCGACCTGCGAAGTATGACACAGGGCCAAGGAACGTTTACGATGGAATTGGCTGTCTACCGCCAAACGCCGAGCAATGTTCAAGAAGAGATTATCGAGGCACGCCGCAAAGCGAATGAAGCGAAAGCCAAGTAGCCTCATGATGAGAGCCTGATATAACGACAACGGCAACCGATTCCCGGTTGCCGTTTTTTTTTGCCAAAAACAAATGTCGTCTTGAACTAACCCGACATAGTGGCAATGGTCAAGAAAACTGGCCACAATAGCATCCCTCGTATCGGCTCAGGTCAAATGTTGACCCCAGCCGTATCGCATTATCATGCATTGACTGGAGCCAACGGCCCAGCGCCATGCCCCTTCCTTTTGAGAAAACCTCTCATCAACATGCCCGCGAAAATACATTATCTCTGCCTGTTCTTGTTACTGATTACAATTCACTCGAACTCACGCTCAATCGCTGAGGACTCATCTACCCCTCGACCAAATTTCGTCATCTTCGTTGCCGACGATATGGCCTGGGACGATAGTGGACCCTACGGTAACACAAGCGTACGAACCCCCAATCTCGATCGACTGGCGGCAGAGGGCATGAGGTTTGATCAGGCATACCTGACGTGTTCCTCTTGTAGCCCGAGTCGGTGCTCCATGCTCACCGGTCGATACCCGCACAACACGGGCGCAGGTGAGCTGCACCTCCCCCTTCCCGAAAACCAACGGATGGTCACCACTCCGCTACGTTCAGCGGGCTACTGGACGGCAGTGGTTGGAAAGTGGCATTTAGGTGAAGCGGCATCCAAACAGGTTGATTTCCGCAAAGGATCCAACCCGATTCAGATGGGTTCAACCTGGGTTTCTGCGATTCGAGAACGTCCCAAAGACAAACCCTTTTTCCTCTGGGCAGCCCACTCGGATCCCCATCGCGGTTACTCACCCGGCGCAGTGACTCCCCCACACTCACCGAGTCAGGTTAAGGTCCCGCCGTACTTTCCGGACACGCCATTGGTTCGCCAAGACTTAGCACTTTACTACGACGAAGTAAGCCGGTTTGATGAACACATTGGCATGGTGCTCGATGAACTCGATCGTCAATCTCTCACTCAATCAACCATGATCCTTGTCATTAGTGACAACGGTCGCCCTTTCCCGCACTGCAAAACGATGGTCACGGTGCCCGGTGTCCGCACACCTTTCATTGCGAGGTTGCCGAGACAAATACCGGCTGGATCGGTTAACTCACAAGTCATTAGCACTTTGGACATCGCCCCCACTATCCTTGATCTTGCTGGGATAACGCCCCCCGAAAGCATGCAGGGAATGAGCCTACGTGCGACCCTGCACGATGCAACGGTTCCCCATCGACGCTACGCGTATTCGGAACACAATTGGCACGATTACCGAGCCTACGAGCGATCCATTTTCGATCAACGATTCTGCTACCTGCGAAATTGGTTGCCCAATACTCCTGCGACACCTCCAGCCGATGCGGTGAAAAGTGTCACATACAGTGAAATGAAGCGTCTTTACGACGAGGGGCGACTCACTCCAACTCAGAGAGCTTGTCTAATTACGCCCCGAGCCGAGGAATACCTTTTTGATACGCAAAAAGACCCGCACTGCTTGGTCAACCTTGCGACTAAACCCGAGATGAAGGGCGAGCTTGAACGGCTTCGTGCTGAATTGACACGTTGGCAAGAGGAGACCAATGACGTATTCCCGGGTGAGGACGAGCTTACACCAGATGGCTTCGACCGAGAAACTGGAGACCGAATGATCAACTCGTCACATCCAGACTTGGTGAAACCCCAAAAGCAGAGAAAGCCGCGAAAGCAGTAGTCACCGATCGCTAATTCAAGGACGAGTCACCGAAAGCGGAAAACGGGATTGCCAACCTATCGTGACGGCCTTCAAGTAGCGACGGCCTTCAAGCAGTGAGTCGCTTTCCCGTTCTCCAAAATCCTGTGCTGGATTACGAGAACAATCGATGCATCGAATGATCAAATTGCCTGTTGGTCATCACCGTCGTGATCCCCGAGTCTTTAGCCTCCTGAAGCTTAGCAGCTTGAACGTGGGGGCCAAAAGCAATGAGCCGTGCGCGTGGACAACGCGCGTCGCACAGTGACTTGAGGTCACCCGCAAGACGTCCACGCGTACCAAGATCAAGAATTACTGTATGCACATCGCTGAGATCCCCCTCCGGCAGGTTCCCGCCAAAGACAAAGCCAACCCCAGCGCGATCTGCAATGCTACGAACGCGCGAGGCAAACATCAGATCGCCCGAAAGCATGACAACACGTCCAGCGGTGGCCGATTCACCCGCGCCACCATCAACGGATACTCCGTCCATTACGCCCGCTTCTCAATCTCGGATTTCATGAACTGCAAGCCCTCCGCCGCCAAACCAAGCTCATCATCAAACATTCTCCGCCAGATTCGAGTCGCAGCCGCAAGCTCGGGTAGTGCGAGACCGAACGCTTCAATGACTAGCCAACCGTCGTAGCCACACTGGGAGATTGCATCAAAATTCTCCTGCCAGTTGATTCCGCCCTTGCCAGGAGTGCTTCGATCATTTTCGCTGATATGAATATGGAACAATTTGTCGCCACCGGCATTGACGGCATCAGTGACTGACTTCTCTTCGATGTTAGCGTGAAAGGTGTCATACATCATCCCACACGATGGATGATCCACCTCACGAACGAAACGTGCGGCATCCGCGTGAGCATTGAGTAGGTAAGTCTCAAACCGGTTGAGAGCTTCAACACCGAGTTTGACACCCACCGCCCCTGCATGTTCAGCCACTTCCCGCATGGAATCGACGCCCCACTTCCACTCATCCTCGGTAGGACCAGCACCCGAGAACAAGCCGAGCGCGGAATGGTAAGGTCCCACAAGAGTCTCTACTCCCGCGGCAGCACAACAATCCAATGTTTTTTTGGTCAGTTCAATTCCCTTCGCTCGTACCGCCGCATCCGGCGAGATCGGATTATCCTCTTCGCCACGAACGGTGACGCCGGTCCGTCCGAGTCCGAGAGAATCCAACTGCGATCCAATCGCTGCATAGTCCAAGTCGAGGTTAAAAATTGGCAACTCCACTCCATCGTAACCAATCTCCTTGAGTTGCCCGCAGACTTGAAGAATGTCATCGGTGACTTCACCGGACCACAGCAATAGGTTCATTCCGTATTTCATATCAACTCGTTTCTCGATGATGGAGGTGTTGAATTCGTTTCTTAATGATTGTAATCAATCGCTCTTACGACGGATGGGGCAATGCCAACAACGCGTCACGTCGAGATTCTACCAATTTCTCCGCCTCAGGAAGCCACCCCAGAAGGCTTTGTGGCAAAGGCTCGAGACCGACGCGATTCATCACCTGATTCAAGCGAAACAATAGCCTTTCCACATCTCTGTAATCGTAGAGGAATGCAATTTTCACGAATCGATCGATGACCGCCGCTAAACGGTCCGTTGGTTTCCCCGTAATCTGATTAACACAGCGTTGAATGTTTTCGGCTCCGGCTTCACTGATCGCCAAATAGTAGCGTTCTGCGATGTCCGGTTGATCACGGATGGTCAGTGAGTCCAGAAGCATCTCGATGAGGATATGTCCGACAAAGGTGGGTCGAAACCCTGCGTCTCCAGGCAATTGGTCACGAAGCTGTACCGCAAGTTCCAGATTGGTGCTCACGAAAGCCTCCGTGCCATGAAACCAACGGTCATCCTCGTGATGACGGATGATCCCCACCGCTACGTCCCTTAATTGAAGGTCATCCGATTGAACAAAAGGAGCCGCTAAACGACTGCGAGCTCGAATCTTGCGATCCACAATGCTCAGCCAGTCGGGCACACCTGTTGCTGCGGCAACTAACGGGCGATCGAGATAGGGAACTGCGTGAGAGAGAAAATTCATGTTGATAAGATTAAACAGATAACGTCCGAGGCACCAGAGAGACGCCCCCAAAGTAGTCACCAAGCCGAAGAATGTGTGACACAGGATTACGAACGCCGACAAATACGGCGCCAATCATGAATCAACGATGCCCAGAGAGGAAAAACCCAAAAACTCGGTCCTTGGACTCGGTCGAATGAGTGCCAAAATGGAGTTTTCGTGCTAATCTTGCTGCGTCGAGATTCTCCCTACTGCTTTATCGCTTCCAGAAATGCCATCGCAATGCCCATCAAGATTAATTGTAAGTGTGGAAAGTCACTCAATATTCCCGATGCAGCAGCGGGCAAAGTCGTCAAATGCCCCGCATGCAAGACAGCATTGAAGGTACCGTCCAAGAGCGGTGGCGCGACGCCCAAAAAACCAGTGCCCAAGCCCGCTACAACCGTCCCGGATAACGATCTGAACGATCTCTTTGACGAAGAAGGCATGACCGACAAGATTGAATCGGTCTGCCCTGCGTGCCGTGAACCGATGGCCGCATCGGCGGTCCTCTGCACGGTGTGCGGATTCCATCGCGAAAGTGTCGAGCGATTTGCATCGCATAAAACCGCAGGTGTAGATATCGACCACGGAACACTCGCCCTTCAGAAGGCCGAGACCGACATGTTCGAAGCGGCTGAGATGCAAAGAAAACTTGCGGCAGGCCCAGGAATGCCCTGGTGGGGACTCGCGTTGGTACTCTTCGTGATGGGAAGCGGTCTGGTCATCGCAACACTCGCAGTGAACGCATCTCGACGCGTAGATGCAATGGCACCGCCAAACCCGATGGCTCTTTTCTTTACGCTTACAGCGGTTGCATTCGGCTTGGTTGCCGCCGGCGCCTACCTGATGATCCTCGTGCATGCATTCAAACAGAGCGCCAAGGATGGATTCATCTGCTTTTTCACCCTACCGCTGCTCCCGATCTTTCATCTCATTAAGAATCCCAAAGAGACGTGGAAGTACTTTTTTGTACTCGTCTTGACCGCATCAATTGCGGGCGGATTCGGAGCGGCGGCGGCTGACAAGTTTGCAAACCCGCCACCGCCAAAAGCGAAACCAAAAACCTAACCCGTCGCCTATCTGCTACTAGCGGGCAAGAAAGTTGGGCGACGACGATCAGCGATCGTTCGGCCTTCACCAAGTGTCGCTGATTTTGTTTCACCTGAGATTGCCGGTCGCGTTGGCGTCTGGGTAGGAATAGAAATAGCAGGTTCCTGAACCTTCATCGGACGATCGGTCTGAGACCTTGGGATGGTCGTAGTTGTCAGTCCGCTGTTTGGCACCGCCCCGGATCGAGTGGCATCGAGGTACTTCTGATACTGTGGGGATAGTTCTGCAACCTTATCAGCCGCATTCAAGCTCGTATCCTTGCCCGGCAACAGCATGGTCGCTGGGATCCCCTGAACCGTCGTTCCATTGGCCGCCTGAAACGAGGTGACGAGAGAGACTCGGCGCTGATCACCGCCCGCTGCATCCCATGGGAGCCAGATACTGTAGGATGCCCCCAAATCGGATTGACCAAAATGCCGAGTCAATTGCTCGGGCGTGAAGACAAATCGTTTGACGGCTGCCTCGGGATCTTCGCTGTGCTCGTCGAAGCCATGAATCGTCAGCGTTCCCTCCACTGGGACCGCTTGTGATTTTTCGTTGTAGAAAAAAACGCGACCGCCGAATCCTCTGGTCGGAGTTCGACCCACTTGAATCAGTGTGTCAGGGGTCCAGGTGGCCGCCAACTTGACAGGGCTCGGATACGGCTCGTTAAGGTCATCCTCATCGCTCTTGCCCACCCAAGGGAGGCGGTCGAGAAAGCTGGGATCCTCTGCTCCATCGCTATCGCTCAGAAGAGAAGGTTTGGGCGTCGTGACACATCCAACCGATGAACCTAAACAGGCAGAGAGGAAAAGGCCTGTAAATTGACGCCTACCGTAATTCATAACCTGCCCTAAATGCTTAAATGAGTTCTGTGTGAACGATCCATACGACAACAAAAAATCACTGGAACTCGGTGAACAATGAAATAGGTTCCAGGTAATTACTCACCACTAGCGGTTGGCAACTGGCGTGACGGAGAGTCGGGTGACATCCCTTCCCTCTGAACTCTTCACCTGTGAGCGATTAATCGTTTCGATGGTGCTATAGGGATCGCCTACCTGTACATTGCCGGTGCCTGCGGTCGGTTCTTGCGGCTCTAAAACGATCGGTACAATAGGACGTACCTCCCGTCGATTCACTTCCTCGGCAGGCTGACGAATCACGGAAGCTTGGTCAGGATTCTCCAGTGCGTTGGGTGCTCGCTCTCGTTCACCCTGAAGGTACTTTTTATACTGCTCGGTGTACGGATAAGCCGAAGGCGTTGGATACCCTTCATTTGGGAATACCTGAGCTTCAGGACTCGGTCGCTTCCTCAAATCATCAACGGTGGGCTGGAGATCGGGATAGATGGTCGAGCCAACAGCAGGACCCCACAGTCCGTAGCCGCCACTCATCCCAACGTCCCCGTGTGCCTCAACCACATCGGCCAGACACCAACTCATTCGACTGGACTCAACTTGTCGAACATACTCCAAATCCTCTTCACCAGTGACCAGCATCGGTGTGAGGAAGACCAACAATTCAGAGCGGACCTCAGACTCTCGGTCAAACTTAAACAAGTTGCCAATCAATGGAATGTCTGAGACGTAAGGAACGCGACTGCTCGCTGAAGTTCTTTCTTTTTGAATCAAACCACCGAAAATTACTGTTTGCCCGCTGTAGGCCGCGACAACGCTCTGCGCGGTAGTTTGAATGATATCGTTAATCAACACCGTTTCCCCGGTCGCAGAACCGGTTGGGATCGTGGTGCCATTGTTGTCATCACGAGCCGATCGAATCGCATCCACGTCCATGATGATAAGACCATCAGCACCAACACGTGGTCGGACATTCATGATTAATCCCACCTCGCGATCTTCGGTCACTAACTGAGAACCCTGAAGACCCGTTTGAAGGACCCCGGTGACACGCGCAATTAATCGACCTACCTGAACCGAACCCAGGGTGTTATCCATCGTCATGATCTGTGGTCGACTCAAAATCTGTAAGCGCGATGCGTCTTGCAATGTACGCAATAATAGGCCCACAGAATCGCTGGCAGCACTAAGAACAAATCCCCCGTACCCAAGGCTTTGACTGGTTTGACCGACGCCAAAACTTGAGAATCCACGGGTAGCAAGATTGTTGCTGCCGAATGGAGGATCTGCTGCAACTGCACGAGCTACCGCATCAGCAGCAATGCCTCGGTCGTAAAGCAATGAGTCCTGCAATCCTAGTTCGCCTCCGATCTCAAACGAATCGCTAAGGCGAACCTCTGCAATCATCACTTTGATTAGCACCATAGGTGGCCGACGATCAAGCTGATCGATCATCCGACGAACCTCTTCGTACAATCTTGGCGAGACACTCAGGAGAACACTATTACTCACAGGCTCCGCAACCACAATCAAATCGCGATCCGCCAAGTCGTAAGGCCCAAGTCCCTGCTGAAACTGCTGAATCTGGTTAACCGTTTGAGATCGACTCTGTACGTATTGCTGAATTGCAGTGGCGACATCCGCCGCAGTTTGATGTCGAAGCCAAATCACCTCGGTGATCCGCTCAGCAAATCCCTCACCGTCGAGGCGAAGCAGAATACTTTCCACGACATCCAAATCATTGGCACCACCGCTGACGATGATACTGTTGGTTCGTTGATCCGTTGTAAAGCGAAGAGGCACAAGCGAACTCTCGTTCGCTGCGGTGGCCGAGGGTAAGTTCGCGGCACCAACGCTCGTACCCTGTGTACCCGAGTCATCTCCAAATAAGGTTTGCAGGGTGGTAGTCAGTTGCAAAGCGTCGCCATTTTCAATGGTGAACACCTTCACGAGCGACTCAATTCCCGGAGCTTGGTCGAGCTGACGAACCAATTCGCCAATCAACGGCATGCTATTGGCAGGAGCTCGCACAACGATGGCGTTACCACCGGTATCGGCAGTGACCACTGCCCCGGCGAGAATGCCCGAGTCAATCAAGCTCTGCTTATTGGAATCGACTGATACAATGGACAAAATGGTTGAAGGAGCAGTGACATTTTCGGTGCCGCCCTCTCCCTCACCGTTGATCGCTTCCTGAATAACCGGTGCCAAATCTTCTGCGACAGCATGATTGAGTTGAAAAATCTTGATCTGGCTCTTGGCCGGAATTTTATCGACATCCAACTCATTGAGGAGTGAGGTTACCGCCTCAAGGTCACGTGGAGCAGCACTGACGATCAGAGAATTGGTTCGAAAATCCGCTAGCACACGAACACGTGGGCCGAGAGCGGGTCGCAAGTCATCATCGGACCCCGGTCGATCGGTGAAGAAATCTCTAACGGCCGTCTCGGCATCTGCTGCTGCTGCGTATTCAAGCCGAAACACTCGAAGGAGGGCGGCATTATCAAGAGGTTGATCCAATTTCTCAACCAGCTCCATCACGCCTGCGATCGCTTCGACTCGCCCAATCAGCAGCAGTGCGTTGGGAGCGTCAAGTGATGTGATGCTCACCTCTCCCTGTCGGGCTGATAATACATCCTGATAAAGCTCCTCAAGCAGATCCGCGACGGCATTCGCATCGGCATGCTCTAGATCCACCACCTGAACATCCGGCTTGGTGATTTCGCTTTGCTGTTCGATCTCTTTGATGACGTCCATCACCCGTTGTACATCGCGTTTCGCTCCACGAATGATGATTGTTCCAAGCTCGGGCACAAATTGAATCTGCGTATCACCAATGACTCCGGCGCCGCCCTCATCACCTGAAATGTTTAGCTCTCCATCGAGTCCCTCTTGATTCGCCAATGGGACCGTTGCCTCAACCTGTGTTCCGTCTTGAAAAGCGGCTTGTCGGAAGAACCCCGCCCAATCCGATTTTCCGCTTGAGCCAGATTTGGGCTCGCT
>CAXQOB010000219.1:0-8326 GCA_964225475.1 Candidatus Nitrosopumilus sp.
CGTCCCTTCTTCCTTGAACCATTTCTTAAGATTCTCAGGTTTGGTTGAATCAATCACATCAGAAATTTCATGGTCGCGGTAACTAACACCCAAGTTTCTTTGGCTTCCAAAAAACTCTGCCATTAGACGAGTTGGCTCCGGCACTCGATCTCGGTCCATCACTTGAAGATCAGCTTGGGAGTCATTGCCATCCGCGAAGAAGATATCGTGCTCAATGTCCGATTCGAATCGGTCATTGAGGGTTCGTTGAAAGTAAAGAACATTACGTTCCAGCGATGCCTGATTGCCCGATGGCAGATAACCACCTCCGATGGTTAAGAAGTGATTTTTGGCATAGACAACTTTCGCTGAGGGCGGAGCCATTGCGAATGCGAAAATAATGAAGCCAATTTGAAAATCGCGTCGGGTATTCATTTGCGTGTGCACTAGTTTTTCAGGTTAATCACTGATAGCCAACATCCCGCTTTGGCAGTTCATCACTTCTAATTAACCGTTGTTCGGTTATTTTCCAGTGAGTCCTTAGCAAGTCTTGTTGGTGTGATAAATGTTGAAGGGTTCTTGCCGCTGGCGAATCACGCTTCCCTGCTCCACTCGATCGGTGGATTAAGTGCCTGGTTGGTGGTATTAGGTAACCGATGTCATGCTCTTGGTGATTTCCCGCCAAGAGATTCATTCCGAGACCGCATTCCAGTTCTTTTCACTTAACTTCCTTGGCGACCAGAATTGACGTCAGTATTTTTCTTGACCGATAATTCTGCCGCTCTCGCCCTCATCGTAAGCTTTCGCTAACCAGCAGGTTAGATGCAATGCCTTCGGAAATCAGCTTAGATTTAATGAGGAACTCACAAATATACTCGAACAATGCCCCGTGAGGTCCGCTCCGCATCATTTGCCAAATTACTGAGGTCGGGTTGTTTAGACCGATCGTGTGGATAAAAGAAGTTAGTTCGGGGGGGAGTTACCAACTCACCTCGTAGTACCTTCAGTTTTAAAGCAAATGCCGGTCAAAATATGAGGATCCATGCGACAGGGAGTTCACTTCGCTATTTCGCATGCCCACCCTCGATTTTGGCATTGATATGGTTTGCATCCATGGCGCGGGATGGACGAGCGCCCTGACGAACGAATTAGAAGCGTTACCAAGGCTTGGCCTTTCGCCATCTAGCCAAAATATAAAAAGCAAATTGGTCAGCGCGTTGACCGCAGAAAGATGAAGACGAATCGCTCAATCAGAGCCATTCATATCCCGTTTGGGGAGCTCCGTTGGTGATCGTGCTATGGCAGCGCAATTAGAAAAAAAGTAGGGCTGGCAGGACTTGAACCCGCGACCTAGGGATTATGAGTCCCCAGCTCTAACCAACTGAGCTACAGCCCCTTGTTTGCGATAATCTAAGCACTTTTTCTTTCGCAAGGGAGGGCTGATTCGCTTGAACTTGAGATTTCTGCCGGCTTTCAGCATGACTCACACCATGGCGGTGCTCAGGTCGGGTGCATGCTCATGGTTTGTTTGAGTTTGCCGCTTCCTTACTCCAGAGATTTTGATCAGAGACAAAAGCTTAAGAGAAAGGTCACCGAGTTAGTGAGGAGCGATAAATCAGCTGCGGATCTCAAGGATCAGGGGAGGATCAGTCGATATAGCGCTTTCTCAGAGAATACGACCAGGAATTCAATGCCCACCGATGGCAGTAAGTCGTATTGTGTACATAGAGCGGCAATCGGGTAGGTGAAAATATTTACCATGGCACAAGTGAAGATGACCTCTCGCGAGCGAAGTTGCACCGTTTTCTTTGATGCAGCCAATGCAATTAACACTTCAACGACACGATTGATCATCAACAGCAACGGGAGGGATGACACTTTCGTTCCTCATCAGATGATTCATTCTGGTATGTTTTTCTGATTGCTGAAATCGGGGAATTGTTGTGCGATGCAGCATCACGGAATCCTCCGTTTAGTTGCCCGTAGAGTCTCTTGCGGTTATGCCCGATGTAGCATTCCATGAGATTCAATGGACGTCACGGTAACATGCCAGCAGCGACCGCATTTTCTCAGTTGAGTTGCGATGTCCGTTTGTTTTGATGATTAAGAGTTAGTTTGCGTTCAGGTGAGAAGTCAATGAATGATCCCGTCGTGATCGTTGGAGCAGGTTTTTCAGGTCTCACGGCCGCCAAAACCTTACATGAGCAGGGAGTTCCGTTCGTACTCCTCGAGGCATCCGATGCGGTTGGTGGACGCGCCCGAACCGATTTGGTTGATGGTTTTCTTCTGGATCGCGGATTTCAAGTTTTTTTGACTGCATACCCGGAAGCCCAGAGGCATCTCCGCTTTTCCGATCTCGACCTGCAATGTTTCGAGCCTGGGTCGCTGATTCGATACGGGAATCAATTTCATACTCTGGTTGATCCGTGGCGAAGACCGACAAAAATTCTTAGCACTGCGTTTTCAGGTGTGGGTAGTTTGTCCGATAAATGGCGAATTGCATTACTGAGAAATCATGTCAACCGCGGGAGTCTAAGTAGTCTTTTTGAACGGAGGGATGAAACTTCTTACCAAATGCTTACAGACTTTGGATTTTCACCAAGGATGATCGAGAGCTTTTTGCGACCATTCTTTGGTGGTGTTTTTCTCGATCACGAATTGGAGACCTCTTGTCGAATGCTCTATTTCGTTTTCCGTATGTTTGGTTTGGGAGACGCCGCATTGCCGACGAATGGTATGGGAGCAATCTCTCAGCAGTTAGCTGATTGTCTACCGGAGGAATCCTTGCGGCTAAACACTCCTGTTGTAGAACTGAGTTCAAACGAAGTGATGTTACGTGGTGGTGACCGAGTCCCTTTTAACAAAGTTCTATTCGCAGTGGATGAATATCACGCTGCTCAATTCTTCCCTGAGTTATCTACCAACCGACCCCAACGAAAAGTCACAACAATTTACTTTGCTGCAAGCCGATCGCCCTCAAGTGAAAAAATGCTTGTGCTGAATGGAAGTGGGCAAGGAATAATAAATCACATTTGCATACCAAGTGACGTCGCATCCAATTACTCACCGCAAGGAGAGACGTTGGTTTCAATTACTGTCTTGAAACAGGAGGTCAATGCCGATGCCCTGATAAAGGAAGTTTTAGCTGAGTCCAAGTCTTGGTTCGGTGGGCAGGTCGATCAATGGCATCACTTGAGGACCGATCAAATTGAGAGGGCTTTGCCCAATCAATCCCCGCCTGCTTTTGATCCGCCTTTTCACCCGTCCCACTTGCGAGATAGTTTCTATGTTTGTGGTGATTATCGCGCGAACGGATCAATTAATGGCGCAATGCAGTCGGGTCGGCTGGCAGCAGAGGAGATTGTGCGACGTAGCTAATGCTTGTTTTGACCATCTCATGTTGATTGCTGGGAGAAAAATCACCAATTAACGCAGCGCAGCAGAGCCTCGATAAAAGATCGTTTCAGAAGGTATCAGTTCACCTTGGGATATTCATTTAGCTGCAAAGCGTTACGCCACAAAGGATCGAGGCTCGTTAAACGCTGCTTTTTGGGAAGGTGCTCTGTTGAATGAAGCAATCCCATCGTTCGTTGGATGTACCACTGAATGTCACTAGCAAGTTGATTCGCTTGAGCTGCATAGTGACTCTGGGACAAAAAGCTACCTGAGGGTGCTGCTTGGATTTCCGCCCAAAGATGGTCAAACCATGAATCAATCGCGACGCCAGACGCACCCAGGGTGATGAGTTTAGCTGCGTCATCTGCATTGATCTCCCCCGGGACGATCCAAAGCGGTGTCGATGGGTGGCCGAGGTCGTTGATCAGTTGACGTGTCTTGACAACGAGAGTTGCTAATTCAAGGCCCTCTGAGGCGATTGAATCAAATTGAATGATGATCCCATCGGGATTGTTCGCCAAAACACCCTCAAGATCTACTTTCAGATGAAAGGGGTCGAGTGTCACAAAGATCGCGGCACCAGGGGATAGGTTCCTAAGTTGTGCGAACTTATTTCGTAGTTCCTCCATGTTTGGAACATCAGGTGGAAACGTTGCGGATGGAACCCAGCTCCCACCGGCAATCGGAACCTGCGCGTTTAATACATCCCAGCGAGCTAGTTGCTCCGCTGAGTACGCAAAGCGACCGGTTTCATCACGATTGGTGGTGAGACGAACGTCGATGATGGAAGCTTGGTCAAAGTCTTCAACGGTTAGTCCGTAGCGTTCCGCACGATAGGGTACCATTCGCGGTAAAGATGCTGCAGGCTCCCCAGATTCTGCAATGGATTGATGAGTATCGACCTGTGGGTAGTCGTGGAAAAGCGATTGGTTGTCCGACGTGCTGATCTCACTGCGAAGCACAGAAACCATGACATTCGCTTGGCCGAGAGCTACCGCAATCGCGTTAGCTTGATGCGGATCAAGCTGGTGCCATGCTGTCTGATGTAAAAAAAGAGGGGTGATCACACGATGTTTGTGATCTCCCGTTGAGTCAGCTTGATTCAACTTCGGATGCCGCCATGGTGATGGCGGACCGGTCCAAGGCGTTTCAGCTCTCGGTGAAACAAATCTGATTTTTCTAAGGCGTTCTTGCATAACGTTTGTACTTGCAATGCATAGGGGAAATGCAGGCGGTTGAATCTCACTGAGAATCAACGCCAGTTTGGATTCAATTCACCTTGTTTGGTCTGCTCAGCTTCAAGCATCGCTTGAGGAACAATTCGACGAAAGTCTTTCGCTTCACCACGGATGGATGCATTAATCAACAGTAAGCCCAGTCGAACCTGTTCTCGTTGGCGAAGTGGTGCTTCGGTCACCCCGGTGGCAAGACTCTCCGCTCGGCCACGAATGAAGATCGTGACATTGCTTGCGGCGTCACCAAGATTGGGGCCTGCATCGCCGCCGATCACAATGGTTCCTCCGAGTGCACCGATGCCGGTTTCTTTTCCAACATTGCCACGGACAAAGATACCTCCTCCTCGCATTGCTGCTCCGCAGCGATCACCGGCAGAGCCGTAGATAGCGAGTGTGCCACCTGTCATTGAGCAACCTGCTCCATCACCAGCATTGCCACGAATTCGAACGGCACCACTTTTCATGCCATCACCAGTTCCGTGTCCAACATTACCAGTCATCCGAACATCGGTCTCTTCATTGAATGCGAATGCATAGTTACCCAAAGCGCCTTCGATAATCATTTGCACTGGATGCGAGATTCGCATTAACGCATGATCTTGACCTGTTGCTCCCTCAATAATCACTTCAGGAAGCTTTTCTGCGTCTTCCTCAACCTTGATCTCTCGAATCCTTTGCATCACCTCCTCGGTGCCTAATTGATCCAAAGAGAGTCTGGTTCGTTGTAGTTCAGAGGGTAGATTCATTGTGCTGGACCAACCTGGGCAATTTGAATGTTACCAGAGTGATTTTGGACTCATGGAGAAAGTAGTCTAAGTGAGAGAGCTATTTAGGCACCAGATCACCAAATGCTGAAACCCCGATTTGACGACCCGAATTTTGAATTCTGTCTCGGCACTCTGATACTTTCAGGGGGATGCGAATACGTTGATTTTTTCTGAGGGTTTTCCGTCGCAGGCTTTCAGCTATCTCTCGTTACCGTTTCATCTGGAGGTTTGTTTATCAGCGTAGTTAATCACTACACTTTGGTGTTTAGTATACCGCGGATCAATCGCTCAAGATTAGCTTCGGCACTCCGACCTGCTTCCAACACCTCTTGATGACTGGCCGCGCTCTGCTGATCAGGCGTGGCAACGTTACTCACCATCGATATTCCTACCGTCGCAATTCCAAGGCTCGCGGCTTTCAGGGCCTCAGGAATTGAGCTCATGCCAACCACGTCGGCACCAAGCTTTTTCATCATCCGATACTCACTTCTGGTTTCATAACAGGGTCCCTTTGTGCCAAGGTAGGTTCCTGGATATGCGTTGATATGGTGTGAGCGAGCAATGGAGAGCACAAGGTCGACAAGATTTGACGGATAGAGATTCAGTTTTCGACTGACGGTCTCTGGCCCCCTTAAGCCTGCCTGAGATCGGCTCGATGGCGAAGGAACACTACCTAGCCAATTAATGTGATCACGAATGATCAGAAAGTCACCTACCTGCAATTGTGGATTAACACCTCCAGCTGCGTTGCTGATAATCAATTGTTTGATACCCAGTTGCGACATGACCTCCGTCGGAAAAGTAATCTCTCGAGTTGAGTATCCTTCGTATCGATGGTAGCGGCCAGCCATCAAGGCCACTGGTGTTTCCTCCAGATGACCGATCAGTAATCGGCCTTGATGGCCTTGAGCAAAGGTTCTTTGAAAGCCTGGTATTTCAGGGAAATCGAACGCAGTTGTGACTTCGACGCTCTCAGCAATGCCACCCAGGCCACTGCCAAGAATGATACCAACCTCTGGTTCGAGGCTTGTTTTGGAGCGAATGTAATCCCTTGCGTCTCTTGGACAAATCGTTGTCATGAAAAGATCTCATGGGGATTGGCGAAGATTATTCGCTGATCTGATTTTCTTTTCAGCGAACCAGCGTTCGGATTGCCGTTTTTGTGTGACTGAGAACCTATCAAAAAAGTTTCATCTCGGTGAGTCTAGCATCGACTAGCCTGGTGATTTGTTTTTATCGCACCAGCAACAGGAGATTTTTGAGCTGGACGGTCGACAGGCGGCCTGATGAAGCGACAATTTTCGTGTCCGAATCTACGATTGTAGAGATTCGTTATGCGATTCGATCCGTACCTGCTTCTTGGACAAGCCCAATCACAACTGCTTTCAGATGAGGTGCGGCACGACCGGCAACCGCGATGATTTCCTCAACATTAGCGGGTTGAAGCGCATCCGGTAAGCACATGTCGGTTACCACGCTAATCCCAACCGTTTTTAAGCCGCAATGAACCGCAACAATGGTTTCAGGAACGGTGCTCATTCCAACAACATCGGCGCCGATGGTTCGCAAAAACCGGTACTCGGCACGGGTCTCGAGATTTGGTCCAGCGACCGCTACAAAAACGCCTTTGTGAATCGTTAAATCAAGGTCTCGACCGATTTTGATCGTTCGATCCACCCAGTTCTGATCATAGGGTTCACACATGTCAGGAAATCGTGGACCGAGACGATCATCATTGATACCAATGAGCGGATTGTCACCAAGCATGTTGATGTGATCTTCGATCACCATCAAATCACCTGCGTTGAAATAGGGATTCAAACCTCCGCAGGCATTACTCACTACTAAAAGCTCCACTCCGAGCTCTTTAAAAACCCGAACCGGGAGCGTAATGAGTTTGAGGGGATAACCCTCGTATAGATGAAAACGGCCTTCCATGGCCACAACCGGTACGCCGGCAAGATGCCCGCATACCAGCCGTCCTCGGTGGCTTGTTGCAGTCGATTTTGGGAAGTGCGGGATATCCTCGTAATCAATGATCGCATCGACTTCGATTTCGTCAGCGAGATCTCCGAGCCCTGTTCCCAAGATGATAGCGACTTTTGGTTTTACCGGAAATTTCTCGCGAATGGTTTTGCATGAGTCCTGAATTTTGTCATACAGATCAAGCATCAATCAACGCCTTTGATTACCGCTGTCATTCATTCGCGAAGCCGCATTGTAGGGGCCATGGAAATACTTCGCGACCTCCCATACGCAAACTTTTTAAAATGTTTTCAAAAGAAATCAGTTGTCATAAATCTTGTTTTTTTTTACTCAAATTGATGCCCTCACGACTTGCATCCGCTTCTGTTACCTGCTTCTGCGTTGTTGTTGATCAAGTTGCCCATCATCAGGGGATTTAGGGTTCTTTTTCTGACAGATTATTCGTTCTGGATTAAACGATTCAAAGACAATCAAAATGGAATGCAGTGAGTTCCGCAAAGGATTGACTGAGATGTGAGCACGTTTTGATTGCTGATACTCAGAGGACGCTAGGTCGTTGATTGTTTAGCGTTATTATTGATCGTTATTATTGCTCGTCATTGTTGCTCGTCATTGTTGCTCGGTATCTACTCGATTTGCTCAGTTGTATTATCAGGCCGTTGTGAGTTGATGTAGACTCTTACAACCTTGACTCAAGGTAGTGTTCTTATTTGATCTGAAGCATTACGGAGCAAAGTTTCCCCGATCACTCTGCAGGGGGTTCGTTCGCCGTTTGATGCTGTAATTGTTTTCCTTTTCGACTCTCAGGCCGCTCGCAATGCTAAAGCAACTCTACGGATTATGGCGAGATACCTGGTGGTTGTGGCTGGGTTTCGCCGCACTCACTTTGGGCTTTAGCTTCTTCATCGGTTACTATTTTCTGCTGTTGTTGCCCTGCATGCCAATTCCTTTTGTCTACTTTGC
>CAXQOB010000220.1:0-5634 GCA_964225475.1 Candidatus Nitrosopumilus sp.
GCGAAAACGTCTGTCTCCTTTGCGAGTCGATAACAAAACAATCCTCCACTGGAATGGCCGGTTGCGTAAAGCTTCGCCTTATCCGCAACCCCTTCTTCGATGAGCTTATTGACCACACTCAGAACGAAAGCCACATCATCGTGCTCCTCAGTGTGGAAATTATCCTTGAAGTTCCACTTGGCGAGCGGCTGAACCGCTTCCGCGCTCACAACGACCAAATCACCTTGGTTTGCATGTCGACCCCAGCGTGAACTTTGTCCGTCAGCCCGACCGCCTGCGCCGTGGAAACAAAAAAGTGTGGGGTAGGTCCGCCCCGGGTCAAAATTATCAGGCGTCGTAACAAGCAGACGGCGGTTTCGCTCTGCAAACGGGAAGCTCACTTCGTTTGCACCAGCAGACAACCTAAACGTCTCCGCAGAGAATCCAACATTTAACTGCAAAGCGACTAAAACAATGACGGGCAGAACCAATTTCATTCTCTTCCTCAACAAAACTTCTTGACCAAGCCGTCAGCGAGCACTGTCGACGCAATGGGCTTCACCTTACACCAAATCTACATGTGCGAGTTGACGGAAAAGAGATTCAACCGAAACATCCGGTGCAAAGACGCCATGAGCACAGGCCTTCTTGATACGCAACCAGTGACTTGCCCCCGGACGGACGCCGGCAGCATTAACGACACCGAATCGACAACCTCATAGCGACCACTTAGCAGGTCTGAGAAGCTCCGGGAAAGCCATGGCTTAACTGACTAAACCTGCGAGTCGAAAGAGCGGAAAAACCTGTCCCGACCATTCAGAGCCCTTCGCCAGAAAGCCAATCCCGAGACGAAAAGAGAGCCAGCTCTTTAAGGGCACACGAGCGCATAAAAAAACCCAGATCTGGGGTCGCGAGGCGGACGCTCACCCAAACCTGGGGCTTCTGGCCCAGGCAAGAGCCGAGAAGATCTACGATTGAAAATTGACAACAGAAACTTGCGTCCCCGCGGTCAGCTACGCCGCGTGAGTGGCCTGCCTGTGGCCTGCGACGTGAAACCTCTTCATCGAGATCGATTTCTTCTATTGGCGACTCGGGTTGGGTCAACCAACCCGAGTGCTCTGACGAAGGCCTTACTTAAGCGGTCGCTACAGCGGAGTCAGCTGGATAAGCGTGCATTCCGTGCTCGGAGATATCCAGACCGACCGTTTCCTCTTCGACGCTGACGCGTACTCCAAAGGCCGCTTTCAACGCTCCGAAGACAACTGCGGAGAAGATGAAGCCGAAGATGCCGATGGCCGCCGTGCCGATCACCTGTGTTACGACGCTGTGCGATGGATCGAAGGAGAACAATCCAACCGCTACCGTACCCCAAACACCGCAAATGCCGTGAACCGAAACGGCACCGACGGGATCATCGATCTTGAGCTTGTCGAGTGCGAGAATCGAGACGACAACCAGAACGCCTGCTACGAGACCGATAACAATTGACGATCCCTCGCCCACCGTGTCAGCTCCAGCGGTGATGCCAACAAGCCCTGCCAGAATACCGTTAAGTGCCATCGACACGTCGGGGCGTGAAAGAACTGCGTAAGAAGTGATGATCGACGCTACAGCACCTGCACAAGCAGCAAGGCTTGTCGTGACGAAGACGTAGGAAACAGCCTTGGGGTCTGCAGACAACGCCGATCCACCGTTGAATCCAAACCAACCCAACCACAGCAGGAATACACCAATCGCGGCAAGTGGCATGCTGTGCCCCGCGATGGTCTGACTTCCAGAGGAAGTGTACTTACCGGTTCTAGGTCCAAGAATGATGGCACATGCAAGGGCGGCGAAGCCACCGAAGGCGTGTACGACACTGGAACCAGCGAAATCGTAGAAACCCATTTGATCGAGCCATCCACCGCCCCATTTCCAGCTACCAGTGATTGGGTAGGCGAAGCCAACGAGGATCATCGAAAAGAGCATGAAAACGGGCAGCTTTACACGCTCTGCTACCGCACCCGATACAATGGTTGCTGCGGTCGCAGCGAACATTGCTTGGAAGATGAAGTCGCCCCACCAAGTGTACCCAGCGTTGTACGCTTCCGTTGTCATCGAGGCGTCATTGAGGGACTGACCAAACCAGCTGCCCATTGCGAAGTAGCCGTTGAAATCTCCGGGGTACATGGCGTTGAAGCCCCAGAAGGCGTACAGGAGGATACCGGTACATACGATCCATACATTCTTGAAAATGATGTTGACCGCATTCTTCTGCTGCGTCAGACCGGACTCGAGTGTGGTGAAGCCGAGGTGCATGATGAAGACAAGCGCCGCGGAGATACATATCCAGAGGTTATTCACCGTAAAGGTCGAATAGCCCTCAGATGCGATGTACTCATCCGAGGAATACGCCCCTTCTGCCTCCTCCGCAACAGCGTCTGTCGCCGGAGCCGCTTCATCGACTGCCGCGGCAGGCGCCGCTTCTTCCTCTTGCGCGGAAATGTTACCGCTGATTGTCACGGCAAACACCGCCATGATCAAAAAAGCCCAAATGGTGCCGGAGCACGATTCCCAACTCAATCTCATTTCTCTTCCTTCTCGTGGAGGTTTATTCCGTCGCGGGATGGTCTCTGTCTACTGGAGAAACGCCATCGCTGAGTCACCTCATCACACTCACAACTCACCTTCGCTTGCCCGGGCCCTTAGACCGCCTGTCGTATATCGAAGAATTGTGGAGCGTCCGCTTGTTTACGACCTATGGCATAAACCGCGCCAAAAGCTATCAATGCGTCTCGGTGTCGCGCACAAACCATTACCAGCAAACACTTTAGAACTTGAGTTTTTTTCAAACAAAAAGAAAACTAGCTCGCTTAACACAGAAAACCCTCGTCATGCTGCGCAAACAGCTTGCACCTGCCCCAAAATAGTGCAGCACAACTGCCTGCAACCTGTGCACGTGCCTGCATTTTGTGCAGCCCGCCGTTGAGAAGGATTTGCAGCACATCCTTCTAACTCATATATCCCGGTTTTAACGGGTTAAAGTTGCTGTTAACGCTGAGACGCGAAAAAGAAAGCGGGTCCCACATGACATGATGACACCGATTCATCTATCTGGACTCGGAACCTCACGCTTCCGCATCAGGACAGACCCAGAAAAGCGACTTCAAGAGGCTGATGCGCGTCGCAACCGGTCCATGATGGCGACCCCAAGCCCAACTTCGGGGACAGGCCGCGCGATAATGCGATCAACGCCGGCGGCGTCAAGGCGACGCATTGCAGCAAAGAGATTAGCCGCTGCCTCCCTCAGTGAACCGGATTCAGTCAAGAATTCAATGTGGCAGTACTCCTCGCCCGATTGCGCTTCTTCAGAAGGACTGAAACCAAGCAGCCCAAGCCGTTCCCCGATACCGGCTTGAATGCGTCCCGAGGCAATCTCGAGTGTTACACTTGGTGCGTAGTGTTTGGTCAGTTGCCCGGGAGAACTTGGACTGCTGTCGTCCGTTCCAGCATGACGAACGCTCCCCACCACTTCCTCGATCGCTTCGATCGTAACCCCACCGGGTCGATACAGGATTACATCGTCATCTTGAAAACCAACCACGGTGGATTCAACACCAACCTGACACGGTCCACCATCAAGTATCATCGGTGCGGCTTCACGAAATTGCTCGCGAACGTGATCCGCTGTCGTTGGACTGATGCATCCGAACCGATTCGCGCTGGGAGCAGCAATTGGTACACCGGCGTTGCGAATCAGCCGGGCCGCATCTGGATGACTCGGACAACGCACTGCAACCGATGGCAGTCCGGAGGTCACAAGATCGGGAATACCACGACGCTTAGGCAAAACGACCGAGAGTGGTCCGGGCCAAAACTCGTTGACCAAATGCTCGATCGGGCGAGGAAAGTCTGAAATCAAATCATCTAGATCTTTTGGCGATGCGACGTGCACGATCAAAGGGTCGAACGTCGGTCTGCCCTTTAGTTCAAATACTTTTGAAACCGCGTCCACATCTAACGCATTGGCTCCAAGACCATAGACGGTCTCTGTGGGGAAGGCTACCAAGCCACCATCAACGATTCTTTGAGCCGCATCGGAAAATTCTTGGTCAGTGATCAATGCGATGATTCCTCAAAATCCCCGTTTCGGACGCAACCCCATCCTCTCTAAAAACGACAACCGGTCACCAGAGAACGATTGCCTGGAACTTGCAGTAGTGTCTTCCAAACGGGTTCGCGTGGGAAGGCAACTTAATCCCGAAAATATTGGAAAACAGAACACCATGCCAATGCGTTGCACCGGATTCAAACGTCCCAGAATGTTGAAGCTTTGGCCGGCTGATACGCAACATTCAAATGAGGCGTCTCGACCAGCTCCTGCCCGCCGTGCAAGCTGTCAACTCCCGCAATGACCATTCCCGATGTAAGCAACGTTCGCTCAACGGGATAAGGACTACGCTTTTCGATCATCAACGTTTCGATGTGTCTGGCGAGCGGATTGAAGAAATCCGCGGTTGTCGAACCATGACCCGGCATCGGCAGGTACATCTGACACGATAGGATGGAGCCGTCAGCAAGCATTCCCGCATAATTAAAATCACGAATGCTGGTGAGCAACATCGTGGTACGAAGTCCGTCGCGATGCTCCACAATGTAGCCTACCGTTTGTGGGGCCAATTGTCGGATCCACTCCAATGACGGGATCGCGGTTGGAAAACCTCCCTCAACGGGTAAGTTATGACTACGGGTCAAAGCAGAAACGACCAAACGTCGTGTAGTCTCACAATCAGATTCACCTAGTCGATTCCAGAGCGATTCGCCCCGTAAAGCATGAACGCTTTTAACCCCCTTCTCTCCTCCCCGTCGTCGCTCCGACATGCACTGAGCCGTCTCGAGAGCATGGATGTCATAGCTATCCACGCCGCCATAAGCGACGCACACGCTCTCTTTCAAATCAGCACCAAGAGGCATATCAAGTGACGGCATCCTACGCGTCACAGGCAACGAGGACCCAGCAAGGAACGGAAAATTCAAACGACGCGAATCTTCCACCATCTCAACACACTCTTGCCAATCCGTTGAAAGATGTTTGTCATTGAATACGGGAACGGATCGACCGCTATCCTCAAAAACCTTGACAACACGCTTAAACCATTCATAGCGAGGATATCGCGTCTGACCTTTTTCGTTCTTGGGATAATCGCCATGTTCTCCAATGATCACGACCCCATCAACAGCGAGCTTATCAGTGCCTAGTGTAAGCGCTTCCTCGATGCTGGGATAAAGCTTTAAATCATGCCGTTTGACTCGTTGCCGACCTAAATCATCCTCAGGAAACTGATCGATAAACACCGAAGCAACCTCGACACGAGGTTGCTGCCAACCATTTCCCCACGCGTATCCAGCCGTGTGACGATCCAAAAAATGCTGTGAATGAGAATGTCTTCTCACAACGGTTCCCAAGAACGCAATTTTCGGCTTTTGATGCTGATGCCGAACTTGGGTGACTGCCTCCTTCTCCGTTGCCTGCAGTGACAGCGGGCCGGCAAAAGCGCCCACAGCCGTTGCCATTCCAAGATGTGCTGCCGAGGTACGTACAAAACGTCGCCGATCCAATTTTGTAGCGCTTGGCTCACGGGTTCTCATCGCTACGCTCCTCATCGTTTCAAAACG
>CAXQOB010000221.1:0-4042 GCA_964225475.1 Candidatus Nitrosopumilus sp.
TGCCCAGCAACACCACCCACTTCAGCCCTTCCTTAAAGAAAGTTAATTCCATGGCTGCAACGATTTACTATGAAAATGATGCGGATTTGTCACACCTTAAGGGTAAGGTTGTCGCAATTCTTGGTTACGGCTCTCAGGGACACGCGCAGGCTCAGAATCTGCGAGACAGCGGTTGTGAGGTGGTGATCGGTCAGCGTCCCGGATCTGCAAACTACGACCTTGCCGTGTCACATGGTTTTAAGCCGATGTCAATCGCAGACGCGACCAAGGCAGCAGATGTCGTTAATGTTCTTCTTCCCGATGAAGTGCAGGCTGACATTTTTCGCAATGAGATTAAGGATAATCTTTCGCCCGGAAACGTGCTGATGTGCTCACATGGATTCAATATCCATTTCGAGCAAATCGTTCCACCAGAGGGTATTGATACACTACTCGTTGCCCCCAAAGGACCCGGTCACCTCGTACGAAGTGAGTATGAAAAAGGTGGCGGAGTGCCATGCTTGATCGCACTTGGCGATGATGCCGCCGAGTCAACGAAGCAGATTGGGTTGGCATACGCTAAGGGCATTGGTGGAACTCGTGGAGGTGTGATAGAAACTTCATTCGCAGAGGAAACCGAGACAGACCTCTTTGGCGAACAAGTCGTCCTATGCGGTGGTGTCAGCGAATTGGTGAAAGCGGGTTTCGAAACACTCGTTGAAGCTGGATATCAGCCCGAGATGGCCTACTTTGAATGTATGCATGAATTAAAATTGATTGTTGACCTCCTATATCAAGGTGGACTCAGCTACATGCGTTACAGTATCAGTAACACTGCCGAGTACGGTGATTACGTAACAGGACCACGCATTATCACCGACGAAACCAAAGCAGAGATGAAGCGAGTGCTTACGGAAATCCAGAATGGCACCTTCGCTCGCAACTGGATTCTTGAAAACCGCGGTGGCGCACCGTTCTTCAAGGCAACTCGGCGAAGAGAACGTCAACACGGCGTTGAGCAGATCGGTATCGGTCTACGTCGGATGATGAATTGGATCGAGGAAAAAGAAGTTTGATCTCATGGCCTTAGTCGATTTTCCTACTGTCAAGCAACTCACGCACTTGCAGGTTGAAACCGTTGCTCGTTGGCACCAAGAACCCATTTCTAATGCCTATGAGGGAATCGAGCAGCTTGTCTGTCAGCAACACGAGTTCAACTATCGACTATGGCACGAGGAGGATACCGCTCGAAGCCCATCCGCTTCCGACGAAGAAATTGCGAATGTGAAGCGAGCGATTGATAAGCTCAATCAAGCACGCAACGACATGATTGAGAAAGTGGACGATGCGATTACCCGCCGTATTCTGGATGCGGGTATCGTTGCTCCACAAGACGCGCCGATCAATACGGAAACCGCCGGTAGCGCAATCGATCGTCTCTCAATCATGGCGCTCCGACTGTATCACTATCGTGAGCAACTTGAGCGAGATGGAGTAACCGATGAGCACCGAGAAAAAGTGGAGCAGCGAGTGAAGCTGTGTGAGCAACAGCATCAGGATCTTTCTTTTTCTCTTCAACAATTGCTTGATGATATTTTCTCTGGCGTGAAGCAGCATCGTACCTACCGCCAAATGAAAATGTACAACGACCCGTCTCTGAACCCCGCGATTTACGAAACTGGATCCGGCGAATAATATCTCACGAGCCGGGTCTTTTTTCGCGGCGTGTTTAATTCGGAGCAGGTTCTGTGAATCTGCTTTGGGGAATCGGCCTGACGCTTCAGTGTTCCCGGCCACTTGCAGACGTGGCAGGCCAGCTGTGACTGAGTCCGCGGATCATTAATTAAGCGAAGCTGTCAAAGCTGCGATTTGCCGATCGGTGAGGTCCTTGATGCCGATCTTTGCCAAGCGAAGCATTTCCTGTAATTGCTGCTCATCAAAGGTGGCTTCCTCACCGGTGCCTTGGAGTTCGACAAATTGTCCCTTCCCTGTCATGACGACATTCATGTCGACATCAGCCGCGGAGTCGAGTTCATAATCGAGGTCAAGTTTGATTTCATTCTTGATCAGTCCAACGCTGATAGCAGCGACGGAATCCTTAAGTGGTCCGTTACCGATCGATGATTGAGGTAGTACTTGTGCGACTGCATCAGCTAGTGCGATGAAACCTCCCGTGATGGATGCTGTTCTGGTACCGCCATCCGCTTGCAGTACATCACAATCAACCGTAATCATTCGCTCACCAAGAGCATGAAGGTCAACAATTGACCGGAGGCTGCGTCCAATCAGTCGCTGGATTTCTGTGGTTCGCCCGTCAATTTTTCCACCTCGATCTCTGCGTTTACGAGGTGAAGTGCTGCCTGGCAGCATGTTGTATTCTGCGGTGACCCATCCCTTGCCCTGTCCAATCATCCATGGTGGCACAGATTCTTCAACGGATGCAGTGCAAAGTACCATGGTTCTCCCACATCGATAGAGAACACTGGCTGGGTTTGAGTCGAGATAGCCTCGCTGAATTTCGACTTCACGGATTTGATCGGAGGAACGCATATTTGAACTTGGCTATAAAAAAGGGTGATGACGAAAAATGGGTTTAAGTGCAGACGATAGAGCGTTCTGTCGTCAGGTTTCAGGTCAGTCAGAAGCTTGAGCTGTTCCGCTGGTAAATGGGTTGTCTAAGACGTTGTAGTTCTCGATTGCATTGCCCTGTGTTTCGCGTCGCTGTGTCTGAGATCGCGTCATGAATCAACAGGGAAGGCGATGGTGAGGAAGTCCGAAGCGAGCGCTAGTTGTCACCGACATTATCGTTGACCCATGCTCGATTTAAGAGCCAGACCAATAAACCTTTCTGAGCGTGCATTCGGTTGCCCGCCTGCACGATGACGTCACTTTGATCACTGTCGATTACTTTGTCCGTGATTTCTTCGCCGCGCACAGCAGGTAGGCAATGAAGGACTCTGCAATGGTTCGGAGCTTTTGACATCAGCTCCGAGTTCACTTGGTAGTCAGCAAAGACTTGGCGACGGATCGCTGATTCATCTTCTTGCCCCATGCTTGTCCAGACGTCCGTGTAGATTGCGTCCGCAGAGGAAACCGCTTTTGCAACGTCTGCCGTTTGCTCAATCATGGCATCCGGGTACCTTTCATGGATTCTTTTCAACCATTCTGCATCCAATTCATAATCTTCAGGACAGGCAAGCGTAAATCGCATTTTGAGCATCGCGCATATGAGCGCTAAGGAGCCAGAGACATTGTTGCCATCACCCACAAATACAACGTGTCTCCCGGTTTCAGACCCGAACGACTCTTGGAGGGTAAGCACATCAGCCAAGGCTTGGCATGGATGGCAAAGGTCCGTGAGACCATTGATGACAGGCAAAGCATTGAAGCCTGCTAGCTGAGTCGCCCGTTCGTGTTTCTTGGTCCTACAGACAACAGCATCAACAAACTGTCCTAGTACTTGCGTAAAGTCGGAAGGTGATTCACGCTTTCCCCAGCCGACATCTTCACCGAGGAAAAGGCTAGAGCCTCCAAGTTGAGCCATGCCCGTCTCGAAGCTAACACGAGTTCGCAGGCTGGGCTTCTCAAAAAGTAATGCCAAGACACGATGTTCGAGGACAGGTGGGCGATCACCCTTCTGCAGTCGGGCCTTGAGGTGACTGGCAGTCGCTAAGATCTGCTGTAGATCGTTGGTGGAAATATCAAATAGGCTTAATAAATGTTGCATCTCAGTATCTTAATTAATTCATATTTCACTTAACGTATTTTGTTAGAGAGAAGCTTCAGAGAATTCTCTTTCCAAGCTCTCCATCGTGCGGCTTATTCTTTCAATCAGAATGTCCTGCTCATGATCATTCATCAAAATTGGGGGTTGCAGGCATACTGCCGTTTGTCCGGCGGTTTTTAGTAGGATGCCGTGTTGATTGGCTACTGCAACGATTCGAGACGAATCGAGGTCTGTCTCAATGCCAATGGTTAGGCCGGTTGCGTTGATATCGCGAATGAATTCAAACCCGCTAATCGATTCTGCAATTCTGATGGCGAACGGATGGATGTCATCGGG
>CAXQOB010000222.1:0-22704 GCA_964225475.1 Candidatus Nitrosopumilus sp.
GAGGGTGAAATCCCGTGACTGCTTTGGTTCAACCCGTTCAATGATTTTAGTAGCGGTTCGTTTGATACGGTTCTTTCTGAAAATGGCATATTTCCAAGTGCGCATTTATTTCTTCTTTGCATTAATCCCAATGCTGCTTGGCGATTTTGTTTCGGCGCAGGAAAGTCAGATATGGAATTTTGATCAATCAGACACAACGCAATGGGAATTGAAGGGTGAGGTTGCCACCGAGAGAAAAGGACCGCGTCCTCCTGAGTTCCCCGATTTAGGTGATCGGAATGAGGCGTTTGAATTCAATGGGAGCGGCTACCTACTTCTCTCTGATCAGGGAGAGAAAAGTTTTTACGATTTCAAAAATGGTGATGAATTAACCATCGAAGCTTGGGTCCGACTCGGGAAGGTGCGAGATGGTGAATTCATGTATGTTGTCGGGAAGGGGCGGAGTAATCGAGCTGGCTATCAGCGAGACAATCAAAATTGGGCATTTCGAGTTGTTGCTGATAGCGGATCTGCGCGGCTGAGTTTTCTTTTTGCGACGGAGCGAAGTTCCGGTGATGCTCACTGGCATCGCTGGACCTCTGGGGAAGTTTTTGGGGTTACAACCGGTTGGCACCATATTGCAATTTGCTACCGATTCGGTGATCCCAAATCGATCAAAGGCTGGATTGATGGTCTGCCGACCTCTGGCAACTGGGATATGGGAGGTGAGACCCAAAGCGAGCCCGTTGTTGATAATGACTCGATCGCAGTCGGCTCCGCCGCACATGGTGGAAAAGCGAATCAGTTTAAAGGTGAAATTGATTATCTCGCAATCCACCGAACGATCATTGAGGATGAGGTGCTTGCTTCGCGTTTCAAGCGAACGGGTGGTCGAATTGCTTGGGGTCCGTTGCCGGCAGAAATGCCTCAGCTTGGCGAGCTGGAGTCTGGCCGAGTTCGGATGAGTGTTGGCGAAGGCTGGCCTGATCACAAGCGTTGGTTAAATCAGGGTGAGCAGCCACCAGAGGATGATTTGGTATGGCACGGCGATGAGTTTCTTCTTCCGAGGCTTCCTGCTCGATTTGATGATTGGGGGATTCGACAGGGTTGGGGGAGTCCGGTGTTGCTTCGGTTGGCTGCTGATGTTTACTTGCCCAGCGGTACTCATGAGTTTTTGTTGCGGGCGCGAGGTTTGAGCCGTCTTTGGGTAGATGGAGAACTCGTGGCAAGCACGCTTGGAAAATATCGCAAGACAACCAATCTGGAATCGATTGATCCTGTTGCCAAGCCGCCAATGCCGGGCGGCCGACCGAAATCCTTCTCGCAGGAGGAAATTGTCGGCGCCAAGACGATTCGCTCAACACCACGAAGCACTCAGGAAGCTTCCGAGGACTCGGACGAAGCTGAGCCAATTGGGGATCCAACCTTGGGGAAAGTCGCCGGTTTATCGTCTGCCGAAGCATGGAGAAAAACGCGGGTGGTACTCGAGGTAATTGTCGGCGGACCAAAGTTAAGGTGCGAGACCACTGAGTTGACCGTCGCGTGTCGTTTGGAGGGCGAGACGGATTACCAACTGCTACTTCCGGACTCTCGCGCTGATTACCAATCTTTAAAAATCGATGCGACTCGGGATCCCACGGCAAATCAAAGTACAGCAGTAAAAAAGATATTGCTGACAGATCAAATGATCGAGCCGGTGCTGGAGAGAATCGAGAAGGATCTATTGGTATTGGATGACCAGCAACGCCGCCGACTCGCGGGTGGACAGGATGAGTTTTGGAAGCGTCGTCACCAAAAATCAGCCATGATTGCTCGACGGGAAGCGGAACAGAGTGAAGAGGTCTGGAATTCGTTGCATGGTGGTTCAAGTTTGTTTCCTAAGACAATTGATCAATGGATCAATCAACGAGTTGATCAGGTACTGTTTGATACTGAGCAAGGCGATGGGGAGTTAGCAAAACAATTCCACGACGAAGTCTTGCCGATTCTTCGAGAACATTGTTTTCGCTGTCACAGTGAGAAAGCTCAGGGTGGTTTAAGCTTGAACCGACGCCAATTGGCTCTCGGTGCCGGTGATTCAGGGGAAAGGGCAGTCGTGCCGGGGGATCCTGATAACAGTGAGCTGATGGTTCGGGTGATCGACGGCGATATGCCACCGGGACAAGAACGCTTGACCGAGGAGCAGATTGAGGTACTTCGGTCTTGGATCAGGGGTGGAGCGGCATGGCCCTCGCCACCGGCGCCGGATTACCTTGCGGTTCAAGTGCCCGTGATTGGAGATGAAGCTTTTTTGCGAAGGGTTTATCTGGATACGATTGGTTTGCCACCTACCGAAGAACAGATCGTTAGCTTTTTAGCAGAAACTGATTCCTCCAAGCGTGCAAAGGTCATTGATAATCTTCTGGGCAATGAGGAGTTTGCCTCAAATTGGATGAGCTTTTGGATGGATTTGTTGGCTGAGAATCCGACGCTGCTGAATGCCTCTCTCAACAGCACCGGTCCTTTCCGATGGTTTCTCCACGACGCGCTGCGGGATAACAAATCACTCGATCGCATGGTCACGGAACTGATCATGATGCGAGGCAGCACTCATGATGGCGGGAGCGCTGGTTTTGGTCTGGCCGGCAATAATGACGCCCCAATGGCTGAAAAAGCACACATATTGGCATCGACATTTTTGGGGATCGAATTGCAATGTGCGCGTTGTCATGATTCACCGTTCCATAGCACAACACAGGAGGATTTATTCGCATTGGCTGCGATGCTCCAGCGTAAACCAGCAACACCTCCTGAAACCAGTCGAGTACCTGATGAGTTTTTCGAGAAGCAAACCCGAGAATCGTTGATTCAGGTGACGTTACCCCTTGGCCAATCGGTTGACGGTCATTGGCCGTTTGAAGAGGAGACTGGAGTTGCAGATGATGAAGGGTTAGATGATTACCTTCTTAAGCCCGATGATTCGCGTGAGCGTCTTGCGGCTTTAATCACCTCGCCCGCCAATTGGCGTTTTCCGAGAGTGATTGTCAATCACTTGTGGAATCGTCTAATTGGAGCCGGGTTGGTTGAGCCGTTGCACGACTGGGAGGGCAGTAGTCCCAGCCACCCTGAATTATTGGATTGGCTGGCGTTAGAGTTAGTGCAACATGATTACGATTTTAAGCATGTCTTGCGGTTGATTCTGAACTCCGAACTGTACCAGAAAGAATCAAGAGGGGATAATAATGGTGTCGCTCCTGAGATGCGTTTCTTTCATGCACCGGACCAACGTCGATTACTTGCAGAACAGGTGGTTGATTCTTTTTTTCATGCGACGGGGCAAGAGATGCACGCGGGAGAATTGACGTTTGTGCACGATGGTGTTCATCCGATGAGTCGTCGCTTGACGCTGGGGTCTCCAGAGCGTGCTTGGGAGTTTGCAAGCTTGAACAACGAGCGGGATCGACCCAGTCTCTCCTTGCCGCGAGCTCAGCCGATTGCAGATGTTTTGCAGGCATTCGGATGGACCGGGTCGAGGCAGAAGCCGATCTTTCGACGAGATGTCTCTCCCAATGTTTTGCAGCCCGGTATTCTTTCAAATGGGACTTTAAGTGTTTTGCTAACGAGAGTTTCGGCAGGGAGTGATTTAGCAGAGATGGCAGTTGAGGATGAGTCTGTAAGTGCCTTGTTGGATCGTTTGTTCTTGAGGTTTCTTAGTCGCTACCCGACAGCGGAAGATCGGAAGCAGTTATTGCCGATCCTCTCCACCGGTTTTCAGCAACGTCTTGTAACCGGGGATAAGAGGTCGGACCAGTCAGAGACGTCGCAACGTCGTTTTCCTCAAATCACTTGGACCAATCATCTTGTGCCAGAAGCAAATGAAATTCAGCTGGAACTGCAGGGGTATATTCTTGCGGGTCCGCCTGTCGACACTCGATTCGAAACCCAGTGGCGCGAGCTTTATGAGGATGTGGTGTGGAGTCTTGTGAATCATCGCGAATTTGTCTGGATGCCCTGAGGGAACCCTGGATGCCCTGAGGGAACCAAGGGGCAGAGCGAATCCTCATGTTTCCACGGTACTTTTGTCATATTCCGAGGGATCGTTACTGCACGAGGGGCAAGGTGAGTGCGTCGTTTTGGTGCGTTTATCTTATCTTTGAACCTTCACGAGAAAGAGAATACAATCGAAGTGGTGACAGAACGCAAAACGGGACGCTGAGCGGCGACAGTTCGTTTCGGGACGTCTTGTTGTTCTTTGTCAGAGGACAGATAAGGTGATGAAAATGATTGCTTCCAAGAATCCAACGCGTCGACAATTCCTCGCGTCCACTGGTGCGGTTGCTGGCAGTCTCTTGATGCGGGCTCAGGCCAGTGGAGTGAATAGTCCGTTGCTGCAGGGGGAGGCAGAGCATGTGGTGTCGATCTGGCTTGGCGGAGGAATGGGGCAGATTGACACGTTTGATCCAAAGGCGAAAGGTGATCCAAAGGCCAAGGTTCCGGGCTCCTATTACGATTCGATCGATACAGCAGTTGATGGCGTAAAGGTCTGCGAGCATCTTCCGATGCTTGCCAAAAGAATGGAACGAATCACAGCCATTCGGACCACGCATCACGATGTGATCGATGAGCATGCTGCTGCGACGAATCGCATGCATACAGGGCGTCAGATAAGTGGAACGGTGACTTATCCATCGCTCGGTTCGCTGATTACGCATGAACGCGGAGCATTGGAGGAAACGGTGCCTCCCTATGTACTCATTGGTTATCCCAATGTGACTCGTGGGCCAGGTTTTCTTGGAGCACAGCATGGTTACCTCTATCTGACTGATACGACTCGAGGGCCGATGGGGCTTTCGCGACCCGAGGGCATTACCTCTGAACGGCAAGCTCGTCGGCAAGCCTTGCTCCGTGGTTTACATCGCAAGGACCCCGAGTTGGCTGGTCAAGTCGAGCAATACGAGGCAACAATTCAGCAGTCATTGAAACTAAGCGGCCCTGAGTTTAACGAGGTGTTCAAAGTTGACCGTGAGTCAGATGAACTCCGTAATCGTTATGGCGGTGAATTCGGCCAGCGTTGTTTGTTAAGTCGTCGATTGATTGAGAGAGGTGTGCGTTTTATTGAGGTTTCTCACAATCTAAATTTCTTGAACGGTTCCGGATGGGATGTTCATAATTCAGGAATCGTGGATCAGCACAAATTGATTCGCGAATTAGACTCCGCAGTTGCGACACTCATGGATGATTTAGATCAAAGGAAATTGCTCGACAAAACACTGATCATGATCACCACTGAGTTTGGTCGACCGCCCGAGTTTGATAGTGGCGGTGGTCGAGGTCATCAAGGTTCAACTTTTTCAAGTGTTCTGATTGGCGGTGGGCTCCGCCACCGAGGAGCTTATGGGGTGACGGATGATATTTCGAAGAAGATTATTGCAGATCCCGTATCCATTCCCGACTTCTTTGCGACGGTCTGTGGAGCTATGCAGGTCGATTACCGAAAGAATCTTTATGACGGTGATCGACCGATTCCGATCACGGATCAGGGTTCGGCAATTGCGGACTTATTTGCCTAGATTGAGAACCAAAGCACGAATTCTCGAGATGGTGGAGTTGTTTTTTAAGACTCCTGGCCCGCCAACGCATAGATGTGTTCATCGGGCGCGATGGCAATGATGTATTGGTTTTTTCCGTTTCGGATATTCATTCGGATCGGGTCACTGGTTTTGTAGACTTCTTCGGACCAGCCAAGGCTGGCAAGGGTGAATTCGTGGGAACCCACCGGAAGTTCGAGTCTCAGCACTTGAATCTCCCTCGGTAGCAGGCTCCAACACCTAATGTCTGCGTTTTCCATTCCACTCCAAACGGTGCTGGCTGCAGCTCGGAAGAAAGCACCTCCCAATCCATCCAAGTCAAGGCTCTCACTTGTCTTTGCAACCACGATTTCTTTGGTAGCTCGTCGCACGACGGCACGTGCAATGATCCAAGGCATTTCTGCTTCCAGCTGATTCACTGCTAGTTCTTGGATATCGGTGATGGTTTCTGTTGTACCAACAGGTCGTCCATCCACTTCGACACCGACCCTTGCAACATTGCTGACTGGGACGGTGACGGCTGGAACTTTAACAGAAGCTAAGTTGGGAAGAGCGATCGTTTTCTTGTTCCCATTCTCATCAACTCCTGTCTCCATTTGGTTTAGCATCATCGATGCGATTTGCATCGCTGCGGTAGTTGTGGGTGCGACCGTTTCTTCGAGAATGGGACCTCTCCCGGTGCATGCAATGACGTAAAGCACGCCGTGTTCAGGTTCGCTGTGTGTCCCAAAACTCGCACGTTGAATATCGGCGTTGATTGGACTGAAATGAGGCTGAACCTCACTCACAAGTCGATAGGCGCGTTCTGCATCGTCGTAGTTTCGATGAGTGGCTTCTCGAATCAATCCCCGAAGGTAGGGAGCGAATGCAATGGGTTGGTAGACTTCGTCCGCCTGTAGGATCCCTCGCTCCTTTGAGGACAATGCGAGCTCAGACTGTTTTGCCATTGCTTGAAGTGTGTAGCTCTCCGCATCAAGTTGGTCGTGAGCCAGTGAGCATACCGCCAGCATCGATCGAATCAGAACTTCTTCATAACCCGCAGGCCGGAAGGTCAGCGCGTTGTCATCCGAGGCCATCGAGAGTGTTTCTTTTAGGACCTCTAATTTAGGACTTCCATTAAATTGGTCCCGCATCTTACGTAACCGTTTTTCCGCGTCCTTTGGTTTTCCTGAGGCGAGTTCAACCATGGCCAGGTCGAGTTCGGCAGGGGCGGCAAACCGCGGGTTCCCATCGATTACTTTTTCGAGTTTTAACCGCGCAGCATCAATCTGACCTTTCGCGAATGAATCTCTGGCAAGATCCATTCGTTTGAAGGGTGTGCTGCAACCGGTAAGCAGCAAGATGACGAGGGTTAGCGAGAAATTGCGCTTTGGGAAAACGGTCCATCTGTGGATCGCAGAGGGTTCTCGGGTGAAATGCGAATCGGATTCTTCCTCTGATGGCAGATCCTGACTCAATTCATGTGAGTTGATTTCTCTGGAAGATAGGTCACCCGTGAGTGGTTTCAAGGCATACCTTCCGAGGCACGCGTGATCACGCATCTTACCGGTTTTTCTGTTTGATTCTTGTTGCACAAGGTTCATTTTCAAAACCTCGCCAAATCATGTTTGACGATCTGCCGGCTGAGATAATCCACGCAACGTGGTGGGACGATCCAATATCAGCGATCAGTGATCAGGCCGAAATGCCACCATTTGGCTGCCACGTTTTTACTGTAGCCTTTTCGTATTTCTGCTGATTCTTTGATGGCCGTGCCGTCGTGAAGGTTCACTAGTTCTAGTGTGAGTAGGTAGTCCCTTTGACTCGTTTTGTTTCGGTCGGTAGTGCCGCTGGTGATGGTTGCATAAAGAAGGTAGTCAACTGGATCACCTTGTTTACCAAGTGTTGTAGCAAATAGCTCTCGATTCGCAGGCAAGAAGAGCGAATCGGGTCGAAGCCGGGTTTCTAGCAAAGCCGCATCCACCAGGCGACGACTGACACCTCGAAAAGATTCGGTGTCGTTGATCTGCATGTCGATGCGTTCGTAGAGCTGATCTTTAAAGTCACCGATTTCCTCAGCACTTTTATTTTCAATTCCGACAAAACAGACGGTGGTAGTGCCATCGACTAGTGCGGACCCGATTTCAGGTGACTTTTGTTGAGCCGTGTCGGATTCGTTGAATGCCACAGGCTTTACTGGTGACGGACATCGGCTTAAAAGTTTACCGACGGCCTGATCAACGAGCGGGTTCCAAGTCGCTGCTCCCGCGGTGTGGCTACCAACAAGATCATCATCACTGTTGGATAAAATGTGTCCGTACTGACTGGCACACCCGAGAGTTGCCGCACAGATGGTTAAGATGCCAAAAAAATGAATCTTGTGATTGGGTTTCATTTGGACTGAATTTCCTGAAACTCGAATTCAAACGATACATCGACGTATCGCCCGTTGAGGTCGGAGGGCTTTTCACTACAACTCGCCTCCCGAGGAACATCTCCAATAGCAAAAAGCGTCCGAATGGGGCTAGAGCGGTCTGAAAATCGCCAGTCTCAACTCCTCGGCGTTCGCGTCTTTTTCAGGCCACGACGACGCTTTTTTTGTGCTGGACAGCCTTTTTTTGAATCGGCCGCGGAGTTTCAATGCCCAAAGAGTGATCGGCTCACAGGGTTGAACATGGAAAGAACGCGTATTTCTGCAGGAATCTCCGCCGAGCGGTGTCTTTGCAATGCTTCCAAGCGGTTTCAGGGAAACTTTTTAGCCTGAATTTGCCGTCTGTGCCGTTTGCTACTTGCCCATCTTTTCCAGTTTGTTTGCAATGGTGTTGTTTTGGTAGATCACGTCAGAAAGTATGCTGTAGCGGTAGTGGCCGGTGCTGAAAGTACTTTTGAAGTTATAAAAATGACAGATTTGCCAAAAAACCACTCGACCCCAACCACTTTTTGACCGATTTCTGCTGACGTGATGACGGTAGGCATCTAATTGTGTTTACTGTGGTCAACTCGGAGATGATTCGTATAGGAGGTTAAGATCCTGTAATCATGTCTCAGCGAGTCAAACGGTTCGGTGGGGGGATCGATCTACGACTCCCTTCGTTGCATTGAAGCGTCGGATGAAAGCGTTGATACGTCGAGAGGCTCCAGTTACTTTTCATCTTTCATTGTTTTCCTTGTGGTTTCACTTTAATCAATTGTCTCTAGCCAACCTTGTCTTCTTCTATGTCTGTGACCTCTCCTGTGACAACTCTCGTTTCGAGTGATTCCCTCACTTTCCCTGTGGCTTCGGTACCCGGAGGAGTTGTGATTTCAGATCGGGATGATCAACTTAATTCTCCTGTAGCTACGGATGAGGATGATGAGAGCGATGATGATCTGGGCAGTGAGGATGAGGGCTTCGCCGACGGTGATGATGATGGAGCAGGCGATGCGGACGAGGGTTTCCAAGATGGACTCGATGATGACGAGGAGCTTGATGGCTTTGACGACATTGATGAGGACGACTTTGACGACGAATTCGATGACGATTTTGAAGAAGAGCAAGAGGACGATTACGAAATCGAGATCGAGGATGAAATCAGTGCAGAGTTTGGTCTGAGTGGTTCAGAAGACGATGAAGACGAAGAGATTAAAGATGATCTCGATGATTTCGAGGACTTCGATAACATCGACTAGGTTCAGATCGTTTCGTTGATAAGACGGTGCATTGTTTTTTGCGATCTTTTTAGGTCTGCTGCGTTTTTGTTTTCACGCCTACCCTCCCCGGTAGATCTTACTTGGGTGTTGCCACCTCGAAGTCTAGCCATATAAAGCTTTCTCAGGCGATTTTCTTGAAGTTGCACTTTCGTTGCAATTTTGTTTCTAGCATCCAGGTATTTAGTCTGAGTGTTTGGCTGATTCACAGTGTCTGCATTTTTAGTGATGTTAATCACCTGTAGCTGTGCATCCCTGCACAGGAAATGTTAGGCTGATTCCCTTTAGATCAAGAATGTTTGGCCGAGTTCGGTCAGCGTCGATCCGATTGACAATGCCGTTAATGGACTATCAGTGAAAGAGGTGAATGGTGGCAAGGAAAAAGTTCGTAATCATGATGGTGCTAGTGACGGCATGCCTAGTTGGATTGATAGGAGATGCAGAGGGGCAGGATCAATCGGATCGTCGGAATGTTCTACTTATCTGCGTCGATGATCTTCGGCCTGAGTTAGCTTGCTTTGGCAAGCAGTACATCCATTCTCCCAATATCGATGACCTTGCATCGACGGGCCGATTGTTTCGCCGTCATTACGTTCAGGCTCCCACCTGTGGCGCGTCACGATACACGATGCTAACCGGCCAGTACGGTTCGCCCGGAAATGACGCGTTGTTTGCAAGGGCCAGAAAAATGAAAGGTGGTGCTGTGCCTCCAAGTATGCCGGAGTGGTTCCTGAAGCACGGGTATACGACCGTTTCTGTGGGAAAGGTTTCCCATCATCCCGGTGGTCGTGGTGGACCTGACTGGGACGATGAGGATCAGATTGAGATGCCGGGTTCGTGGACTCGGCACCTTCACCCATCGGGCCCATGGCAGCATCCGCGTGGTGCAATGCACGGTCTCGCTCATGGAGAGATTCGAGTCAAAGCTGGTGAGATGGATGTGTTTCAGTCGATTGAGGGACCGGATGAGATTTATCCGGACGGATTAACCGTGGATGAATCATTGCGTCAGCTTGATGCGTTAGTCGCTGATAAGGAGAATCCGTTTTTTCTTGCCGTTGGTATTCTCAGGCCGCATCTTCCCTTCGGTGCACCAGCAAAATACATGAAGCATTACCGGGGTGTTGATCTTCCAATGATTGAGCATCCTCTTCGACCAGAGGGTAAAACAACTTGGCACGGCTCGAATGAGTTTATGAAATACAACCGATGGGGTCGGAATCCAAATTCTGATACGGGATTTGCGACCGAAGTACGTCGTCATTATGCAGCATGTGTCAGTTACGCGGACGCTCAGGTCGGACGAATCATGGAGCGTCTCGAAGCGAGCGGTGCGATGGACGAAACCATTGTCGTTCTTTGGGGCGATCACGGCTGGCAACTAGGCGAGCATGCAATTTGGGGAAAGCATGCTTTGTTTGAGGAGTCGTTGCACTCGCCGCTGATCATCTCGGCAAAGCATCTTTCTCAGCCCGGGACTGCCACCGATGCAATTGTGGAGACCCGCTCGTTGTTTCCCACGCTGTGCGACTTGGTTGATTTACCTGTTCCCGATCACCTCACGTCAGCAAGCTTCATGGAGCTCTTGCAAAATCCTGATCAAGCTGGCAGCGTCGCGGTGTCCTATACCGGACGTGCTCAAACGATTCGAAATGATCGATTCCGACTCATCTCGCATCGAGACGGATCGACCGAACTCTATGACCATGATTCAGACAATGGTGAAACGGTCAATGTAGCTGATCAGCACCCGGCGACTGTGGCGAAACTCACTGAAGCCTTGGCAGAGCGTCTGGCTCAAGACCGATAAGGGGAGAGGTATCCGCGAGGAGTCAGTGAGGATTCATCTTCATGGCGACGGGGCGTCGATTCTCCAATGTTGGGTCATCGCTGATGGTTGCCTACCGCGTAAAGGATGCAGCCCTAGGTCGTGTACTCGGAGTTAAAGGTCACGTAGTCTGTTGTCAGATCACTGGACCAATACTTTGAGGTTCCTTGTCCGGATCCCACAGAGAGCACAATCGGAACTTCACGGTTCGCTTGCATCTTCTTACTGAGGGTCCCGGCATCAAAAGCAACCGGAGTTCCATCTTTGTAGATGGTAACACCGCATATTTCTAAGCTTGTTTGCTCTGCAGAAATCACTGCATCGGCGTATCCAGCCGCAGAGATAATTCTTCCCCAATTGGGATCGCCACCGGTAATGGCCGTTTTTACCAGCGGACTGGCGGCGACTGTTTTGGCGATGTTGAAAGCAGCATCATCAGTTTCGGCTCCATCTACCTGAATCGCCATGATGTGCTTTGCTCCCTCGCCATCGAGGACAATCTGTTTGGCGAGTTCTGTGAACACGGTGTCCAATTCTTGCTGGAATGCTACCTCGTTTTCGGCGGTGATCTCGATTCCTGAATCGCCGCTAGCAAGCATGAGTACCGTGTCATTGGTGCTGGTGTGCCCGTCGACACTGATTCGATTGAAGCTTTGATCGCATGCTTGTTTGAGCATTGACTGCGCTCGGTTCGGGGTCAGGATTGCATCGGTGACAATCATCGCGAGCATTGTTGCCATGTTCGGAGCGATCATGCCCGCGCCCTTTGCCATTCCTACGATCCGAATGGGTTTGTCGGAAACCACTACGGTTCGGGTCGCTGTTTTTCGAGCCTGATCCGTGGTGCAAATCGCATCGCATGCATGATTGAATTCTGCGATCGAGGCACCGAGGTTCGAAAATCCGTTTGCGATCCCCTCTTCAACCTTGTCCATTTCCAATTGAACACCGATGACCCCTGTACTCATAAGCAGTACCTGATTCGGTGTACATCCGATGAGGTTCGCGACCTGTGCGCACATCGCCTCCGCGTCTGCAATTCCGCGTGCTCCCGTGCACGCGTTCGCGTTGCCGCTGTTGACAACGACTGCCCTGATTTCATCACTGGGGGTTTTTTTTCGGCAGTTGACCACCGGTGCCGCCACAACTTGATTTTGGGTGTACACCCCTGCTGCTACCACCGAATGATCTGCGACAACTAAAGCAAGATCCTTGTTACCACTGATTTTTAAACCACTGGCGGTTCCTGAAAATCGAAATCCTTTGGGCAGCAGGTTCTCGGCGGGGGAACCTGAGTTGGTTGTATGATCGCTCATGTGATTGGCCCGAGGGGTTTTCATGGTCTGAGTGCATCGCGATTACCTTGAGATTCTTGCGAATTACTCGTTTCACCGCGAGTGGAAAACGGAGTTGCGGCGACCAAAAAATTTTTTAAGCAAGATCGTGAACCACTATCGGGTAGAGGCTCGTTGAAGGCTGCTGTCGACTTAAATCAATCAGCTCATGCATCTGCGTCTGGGACGCTCAGCACTGGTATTAGGCGGCCAAAGGGTGTGGCGTCTGCGACTATTGTCATTCATTCAAGGCGATAAAACGTGGCTTTTATGACGTCTGAGAGTGGAGATTGGAAAATGGTTTGACTGTTGGCAATACTAAAGAGGTTCAGTTGATGTTCGCTTTTCGTCACCAGATAAGAGGTTTGATGGGTGAGGCATCTCGGTCAGAGGGGGGGAGAATCTTAGCGGTCAGAACATTGCGAGAGTAACTCACTGGTTGGAGTCGTGTAGTTGACGAACCGGCAGTGGAGAAGTCATGCTTCGCAAGCGACGAGATGCGGGTGTCGATAGGGGTCGATTAATGACTCGTCGATTGAATTACCGTTATGACTTCCGGTCGGGCGTGAGCGATTTTTTTTCTCGGCCCCGGCTCTCGAAGAGTTTACAGGTCTATCCAACAAGGTTGTTGATTTTTTGCAGGCGTGCCAAAGCGTGAAAGCGGACAATTCATTGATCGATCAACCTGCCAACGGAGGAGGATGCGACGGCGGATCACCATCGGTCAGTGGTGAGCCTGAGATGCCGATCGTTCGAGTTGATCAACTCTCGAAGCGGTACGGTGATTTTTCGGCATTGACGGATTGTTCCCTCACGGTGAGTCGCGGATCCGTATTCGGATTACTCGGTCCCAATGGGGCGGGTAAAACCACACTGATCAGATCGCTTCTTGGTTTTCTAACACCAACTTCCGGCAGTGCAGCCGTTTGTGGCCTCGATCCACAGTCAGAGGGTGTGGCATTGCGAGGGCAGGTTGCCTACCTTCCCGGCGACGCTCGCTTGCCTCGACATATGCGAGGCACGGGTGTACTGCGTTTTTTTTCAGAAATGCACCCCTCCGGTAATTTGGAGCGCAGTCAAGAAATTGCAGATCGTCTCGAGTTGAATCAGCGAAGGCATGTAGCGTTCATGTCGACGGGGATGAGGCAGAAGTTGGCGTTGTCAGTCGTCTTGTCCCTTGAAACACCTCTTCTCATCCTCGATGAGCCGACTGCGAATCTTGACCCAACCGTTCGGGCGATCGTTCTTGATTTGGTGGTCGAAGCTCAGAGTCGCGGTCGAACGGTGATCTTTTCCTCACATGTTCTCAGTGAGATCGAACAGACTTGTGATCGGGTTGCCTTTTTGCGTCATGGTCGCCTCGCATTGGAATTAACAATGAGTGATCTGCATCAGAGGCATCGAGTTTGGGGGAAATCATCTGATGCAGAGATTCCAGTTCCCGAGTGCAGTGGCGTTGTGGAGGGTGTAGGCTCCGAGTCGGCTGATCAGAAAATGCTCTCCTCGAGAATGGTTGAGATACGACGCGTCGGATCTCCGGACGGATCGGATTCGACGATTTTTGATTACCAAATAGATCTGTCGGGCGATCTTTCGCGATGGCTTCCATGGCTGCAAACATTATCGCTGGAGAGAATGAGGATCGAACCATTGGGGCTTCGTGCTGTCTATGATTCGGTGCATTTTGGCGAGACTCTTTCTGGAGAGGGAGTTTAGTCAATGTTTCATCGAGTCTTGATTCGCAAATACATCGGGCAATCGGCGGTACTTTTTTTGGCCTGTGGCTTGGCGTTGTTCGCTTTCGCGTGGGTGAGAGTCTGGGTGGTCAGTCTCTTGGACATGGGTCAGTTTCAGACCATCCTTGAGCAGTTTCGAGAGTTTGAAAAGTTCGCCCCGATCGATTTTGATGCGCTATTCACCTACCCGGGTCGAGTCGGAATGACTTACGACGAACCGATTGTTATTTTTTGCACGGTGATTTGGTGTGTTGCCCGGGGGAGTGATGTGGTGAGCGGTGAGCTTGGTCGAGGGACTCTGGAGATGACCTTAGCACAGCCAGTAAGTCGAACTTCGTTGCTTTTTTCCCATGCAGCGGTTTCGGTGATCGGGTTAGTCTTTTTGTGCTTGCTCGTTTGGGCGGGTGTCGCAATGGGCGTCCACTTTACTTCCGTGACAGAATCCGTGGCGCCTCCAACCTTTCGATTACCCTTTGTCAATCTTGACATCCCTTTGGCGACAGCTGCTCCGAAGGAAATAACGGTGTCGTTAAGTGAAAGAGTCGATGTGAGGACGTACGCTGCTTCCACGTTTCACCTCTTCTCATTTGGATTCTTCTTACTTGGAATCGCCTCATTCTTAAGCTCGATCGATCGATATCGATGGCGAACGGTGGGGGCCGTCGTCACGATTTATGTCAGCCAGCTGGTGATGTATGGCCTTGGGAAAGCGGCCGAATCCTTACAGTGGCTCCTCTCTTTCTCTTTTTTCAGTTGTTACAAGCCCCAGAAGATGACCTCTCTGGTAGGGCAGGAGGGTTTTGCAGCACCATGGAGTCTCGCAGTGCAGTTGCCGGACGCGGTGTTGCCTCCTCTAGCCTATCCCATGATCCTTCTGATCCTTGGATTGAGTTTTTATCTGCTCGCGTGGTTCTGTTTTACCAGGCGTGATCTGCCTGCTCCCCTTTAGTGCGGTAGGCTATGGGCCGGTCTATCTCGAGTGTGGGTATTGAGGGTGCAATCAACGATGTAGGCTGCACCGTTCTGGTTTTGCTCATCGGTTGTGCTATCTGAGTCCCCCAATAACCGTTAGTTGGGTTCTTCTGGTGTCACTGAGCGCTCAAATAATCAGCTATTCTCTGAACCCCTGAGACAAACAGGGGATGGAGCTGTGTTGTTGATGGAGTGCTGTTAGACTGTTGCCCAAAAGTGCTGTTGGGTGCTGTTGCTCAAGAGTGGTTGGGGAATACATTTTGGACTGGGTCTTATTGAGACCGATCCAAGATGCGTTTGGAAGAAGTTAGAGTCATCCTCGAACGGTTAGTTAGCCACGTTTTGCTACGTGTATATTAGGTAAATACTATGTTTCGGTTCACGCTCTTTGCATTGTTTTTGATTTCTAGTCCGATCCCCCCTTTTCATCACCTGAGAGCGGACGACAAGCAGTCCGTTGAACAGAAGCCAAAGTGGCAACCGCCGCCGGCAATCGAATCCATTGATAAGGTCGTGAAGGACTACGTTGATCGTGGTAGAGCGTCGGGTGCAGTAACGCTTGTCGCTCGCAATGGTAAGGTCCTGCATCTCGGGCCGGTTGGGATGAGAGATCTTGATGCCAAGAAACCCATGCAACGCTGGACAAGGTTTGCAATTGCTTCGATGACCAAGCCAATCACGGCAACCGCAGTGATGATCTTGCAGGATGAGGGCAAGCTGAATGTTGATGATCCACTCTCTCAATACCTACCCGAGTTTTCGCAGCCGGTTTTGAAAAACGGGCAAGCCTTGAACCGTGCCTTGACCATCCGAGATGCGTTAACACACACCTCAGGGATTGTGGGGGATCAGGTTTTTCAGGGTTCTTTGGCTGATCACGTCGAAGAGGTCGCCAAACGCCCGCTGGGTTTTCAGCCCGGTGAGAAGTGGCAGTACAGTCCAGGGGTTAGCGTTGCGGGTCGAGTCGTAGAGGTTGTTTCCGGCCAACCCTTTCAGGATTTTTTACGCACTCGAATCTTTGAACCATTGAAGATGAGAAATACGACCTTTCAACCGGACGAACAAGGGATGTCCAACCTTGCGGTGATTTACAAACCGGGTGAAGAAGAAGGTCAATTGGTTGCGGCAGGGAATCGGATTTCAACTTTCTCACCTCAGGATGGTCCAAACCCATCGGGGGGACTTGTTTCCACCGCACATGATCTTTTTCGCTTCTATCAGATGATTTTGAACGGAGGTAAGCTCAATCGTACCCGCTTGCTCAGTGAGAAGTCCGTGAAGCAGATGGTCTCACCGCAAACCGGAGATTTGGAAACAGGGTTCACTCCCGGTAACAGTTGGGGTCTCGGATGGTGTCTCGTCAAACGACCTCAGGGCGTCACGGAAATGTTGTCGGAGGGAACCTTTGGCCACGGCGGCGCATTTGGCACTCAGGGTTGGGTCGACCCCAAAACAGAAACGATCTATGTTTTTCTGATTCAGCGAACCAACATGGGAAATAGTGACGCATCCTCGTTTCGAGGTGCGTTCCAGAACGCAGCAGTGACTGCTCTAAATGAAGCAGAGTCAAAATAACCCCGGTGCTTCCTCGTGATTGTCCTGATTGAGATTTTTCGCGAGACTGTATTGAAAGAGAAACGGAGTAAGGATGGAAGCGAATTCTGCTGATCCCTCAGTAGGGCAAGATTCTGTTTTGAGACGATTGCCGGAGCACCAATTCAGCTATTGGTTATTGCGTGAAGCGTTCAGACGATTGTCTGGTTGGTTTTCAAGGCTCTATCGATCCCAACCCTTTTTTAGTCTCGCGTCCTTTTCGCGAGATTTTGGGCAGTGTCTCAAATCAGGTTTGCCGGTTGATTCTGCATTTGAAAAATGCCGACTCGCTATCGATGCACGCTATCTGAGGAATCAGTGGGAGAGGAGCACTCGTCGAATACAAAACGGTGAGACGATTGCTAAGTCCATGGATAATGCTGAGTCAGTATTGCCACGGTTTTACTTGCCTACGATCGATGCAGGAGAACAATGTGGAAGAGTGGAGGAGGCTTTTGGTTTCCTCGAGAAACATCTACGTCTGATACAGCCACTATCAGATTTGCTTCGCAAGTTGTGGCTTTATCCGTTGATGATCATTTTATCTGGCACTCTTGTTCGATCTTTTTTGTTCTTGGCCAATGGTAGTTTCAATGCCGGATTGGGTGCACTCAGTGAGACACTCTGGAGTTTTTTCGGGTACTTTACTCTTGCCGCAATACTCTGGCTGACGCCTTTGAGGCTAGTCTTTGATGAATTCCGCCTACGTCTCCCGTGGGTGAGAGAATTAGAGCATGATTTGGCTGTTTGCAGATTTTTCAGTGTGATGACGTTACTCGAACGCTCACAAAGCGAGAGGGTTGACTTCATGATTCGAGTCGCAGCCAAAACGGTGAGCAATCAATCGATTGCAAGGCAGTTGCTGCAAGCAGCCGAAGCGATTGAGCGACAGGAAACGATGGGAGACGCATTCAATCTCGCCACGTACTTGGACGACGAAGTAAGAAGTACCATTCGTTCCGCTGAGCAAAACGGCACTTATCTCGAAAGCTACGAGCACCTCGCCTCACAGGCCGAGCATCGCCTCTGTCCAGTGTTGAAGACGATACATGATTTATCGACGAGAATCATTTACTTCCTTGTCACCCTATGCTTGCTCGGCGAAATCCTCCGGCTCACCTTTTGATCTTCAGGAGATCAGGAGTTTGGAAGCGTTTTGAGCAAGCGAGGTATTTTGATTCATGGTGGGGTTTTGAGATGTCGTGAAACGATTACGTCGTGGCGATCCACCCGACGAGCTTCACTCATTCTCTTGTAACGGTTGCCAGCCCACGGGTTGAGTCCATGCTTGTTGTTTTTGGTCCTTGAAGGACGGGTCAGCCGCTCCGCTCGAACTGGTCACGACGGCTCGCACATACAGTTCATTACCCTTCAGTTGGAAGGTCGGTCGTAGCTCGGAGCTCGTGGCGAGCACCTTTCCGATCTTTGAATCTTCGTTTGGATTCTTGAGGGTACCAATAAACTTCGTGGTGTAGGTCGCTCCTGTTTCAGCATCGATTTCCAGTGACAACTTTCGTGTGGATTCATCAAAATCGACCGTCTTCAAACTCACTCCGCTGGAGGCGTAGAAATCACCTTTTTTCATCGCACGAATCAGGTGCTCGGGCGTGAGGTATCGACTGCGAACCATGACCCAACCGCGACCGGGGCGCGATCCTGGTTGTCCGTGATATTCGTGGCTGTCGTCGGTTCCGATACCAAAAATTGGTGGAACATTAAGTGCGTTGCGACGAATCGCGTTGACCAGATCCCAAATCCGTTCAACGCTGGGATGATTTTTATCTCCAAGTTGATTTACCCCAGGGTGTCCGTTGTACACTTCAAAAAATCTCTCCGAGACAACTGCAGCGAGATCTTCAGCGGTGACGGCATATCCGAAGTTGGGATGATTGAGATGGGGTAGCACTTCACGGCCGTGCTCTTTTTCATGTTCGATGATCGCTCGGAGGTTGTTCTGCATCGTTTCTCGAACAGTCGCACCTCCGGCAGGTTGTAACGCATCCGCGAGATTGGTGGCATTAATGTGGACAGGCTTGCCCTCGGCGCGGTCGCTTATTTCTTCTGCGGGTATCAGGATGAACTGATTTTTTTCTTCGAGAAGGTGGCGGAATTCATGAAGTGGTTTCAAGCGAACGGAGTAATCGTCTTGCCCAGCCTGACCCTGAGTTTCGACCCATGATTTTCCAAATCGATCGATGTAACGATCTAGGATGCCTTCATCACTGCGTTTGACAATGTCCTTTAATTTCATCCAACGCATACCCTCGCTGAGCACGTTGTGGTCGGTGAGCGCAAGAAAGTTGTAATCGCGATCTGAGTACCAGCTTGCAATCATCTCCGGAAACTCGTCCCCATCACTCCAGAGTGAATGGGTATGCAGGTTGCCTTTCCACCAACGCAATTCAGGCTCCTCACCTCGCAACAGGCCACCGCCTAAAAAGGAAAGGATGATTAATAGATGAGTTAGTCTTTGAATCGCCATCGTTCAGTTCCAGATAGGGAATTCGGTTTTTGGTGTCGCACCCGTTCTTGTCTTGAGACGAGGTCGGCCGCGTCTGGGGGGTAGGATAACATTTTTGTCTCTCGAAGAGAGCATTAGCCTGCAACAGAAATACTTGTCGCAAATTGCATCAACAGGGCGCTCAGGTAAGCACCGTAGGTCCCCAATGCGTATCCCACAACTGCTAGTAGTACACCGACGGGGGCAAGCGATGGATGGAAGGCAGCTGCAATGACCGGGGCACTGGCGGCACCTCCGATATTGGCTTTGCTGCCGACAGCCAAATAAAAGTACGGAGCACGAATCAGCCAGCCAACGAAAAGTAACAGTCCAACGTGAAAAAGCATCCAAATGGTCCCGACAAGAAAGAGCCCCGGGTAGTCGAAGACTGCCATTAGATCCATCTCCAAGCCAATGGTTGCCACCAGGAGGTAGATGCAGATGGTGCCAATTTTAGAGGCGCCTGCTCCCTCTAGCTGTCTTGCAGGGGTGAAGGACAGTAGTAAGCCGAAGCTGGTGGCGAGAACAATCAGCCAGAAGAATGGGGAGTTGAGGCTAAAACGCTTCAGGTCGGGTGCCTCCGTTTCAATCCATGGACCGATGATGTCCGCCAGCACGTGACAGCCCGCAGTGATCCCGAATCCCATGCCAAGGATGACAAACAAATCGGTTGTGGTGGGTATTTTTGCCACTTGTGCAGAGTAGTTCTCCATTTTGTCCTGTAGTTCTTTGACGCTTCGATTGTCAGCCTTGAACAGACGGTCAATGGTTTCCGATTTGCCGACTCCAAAGATCAGAAACACCATCCATAGCTCAGCAACAAAAATATCGACCGCAATCATCACGCTGTAGAGTGATTCACTCGGTTCAAAGATTTCCTTCATTGCAACCATGTTCGCACCGCCACCGATCCAGCTCCCTGCCACGGTCGCGAGCCCACGCCAGACCTCCTCAGCGCCAGACCCGCCCACCAGATCCGGGGCGAATAAAGAGACAACAAGAATGGAGATCGGACCGCCGATTACCACCCCTACCGTACCGGTCAGAAACATGATTAGCGCTTTGGGGCCGAGTCGAAAAACAGCTCGTAAGTCTGTGCAAAGTGTGAGAAGGACTAAGCTTGTCGGCAAAAGGCAGCGTTTGGTGACGTACGAAAGCTGGCTGGTTTCGGGATCCACCACGTTGAACAGGGATAGTAGAGACGGAAGGAAATAACACAGCAGCAGTGCAGGAAAAATTTTGTAGAAGCGTTTTAGAAAGGGATGAGCCGAACTGTTTGTGCGGAAAACAATCGCGAGAATCCCCATCAGTATTCCCAAAATCACTATGTCATTGCTGATCAGCGGAGGGGAGGTGGCTTCCTCGCCCGCTGAAGCTCCAGCGAACGAAATTGGGAGAATCATCAGCGCGATGGAACTGAGTAAGACTCGGATGGAATGATGCTTGTTTTTGGCAAGTCGTAGAGCTACCTTGGGATTCAATCGAGACGGCATTGTCAGGTCGTGAGTTCAGGGAGAAGACATGTGCGATGACGCAGTTTAGACGGTTCGCACCGCGCGGTGGGCTACAAGATTGCTTAAGTCGCCATCATTCTTCGCGTCAGATCACCTTCACGAGACAAAGTGAATGCCACCTGGATGGTCTTGGCAGGCCCTTTCCGGTGGAGGATCAAGCAACGGAGTGATCCGGGATCAGCATCACCCGAAGATCACATGTCGGCTGGATCAACCGACAAGATAAGCTCGCCCCAGAAGTTTAGAACGAGCATCCTTTAAAACACGTCAATGCCTGAATCCCACACGAGTTAACGACTGTCTCGATCGTTTCGGTGGTGAAGTTGCAGTGAGAAGGACTTCCCATGATCAGGAGAAGTCATCTGCGGGGGTTATTAATCCCACCGGGGTGTGTGGCGTTGAGCCTACCCTGCTGCACTGGAGACACGAACGTAATCGCAGATTTTGTCTAGAACACCGGCCTGACGAACGGCCAGTAGAAGAGCGTTTTTCGCTCCGTCATCGGGTAATTCGCCCCGAAGAGCGACCGAGGTATCCTCAATCGAAACCTGTACCTTGGGCACATGGTGCTGCAGCACTGGATCTGCCTTCACCACCGTTAGAATCTTTTCTAACTGGCGTTCGTTTCGGGATGCGTTTTCTGCCGTCGTCATCTGATCGTCTCCGAACAGGCAAACCATCTGAAAACCGTGAATCCAAGTCGATCTTCGTTTGCCTAATCCTGTTTGCGGAAGTGCTCGGCAAAGTAGTCGAAAGATCTTAATGAAAACAACTGCAATTCCACTTTGATTCCTCGGCATCCCGGTGCAAGAAATATGAGTCCTCTTTCTGTTAAAAAGCCAAACTTTTGTTTTTTTCTGAAGGTTGATTCCGCCTGTGCAATGGTGCCTCTTACTCAACCTGCTCCAATTCGGCTCGAACACACTCCCGAAAGGCACGCTCGAAGGGTTCAATCTTCAATCGAGTTTCCTCAGTTAATGTCTCCGACCAGGCAGAAAAGTCCGTGATTTGCGGCCTTATCATCGCAAGGATTTGAAATGCCACCGTCTTCTCTGCATCCTGAACCAATCTTCCCAGCTTTTCGAGGTCAATCGGAGTATTTGTGCCCAGACTGCCCGCTTGCTCGAGGAGTGCGTTTGCTTGAGCGCGAGCAGAAGCGTATTGGCCGTCACCATTTCGATCCACTCGAATGGGGCCCGTACAGCTGAAGACGTAGGGCTCAAATTCGATTGAATCAGGTTGGTATGGCTTTGCAGTTGGCCAAAACGGTTGATCGATTCCAGGGCCTCGGGCAATCAAGGTAAACCAAAAATCGTTGCTGAAGCGGTCGTTTGGGATGACCCATTTTCTTTGAATTTCAGAAGGCGTCGGTGAATCAGGTTTTTCATCAAGATGCTCAGCAGCCCATGGTTCACCGTTGATCCAGAGTTCGAGGGTCGACGCGTTGGACCAGCTTGGTGTTGAAACGGACGCTTCCAGAATGATGTTTTGGTTGATTTTCTGATCCACTTTCAGGATTTCACCCGGTCCCACTTTCTGTGTGCTGCCCTCCTGATACGCAATCAAGTTGGCAAAAAGCCCGTAGCTGACAATCACTTTCCCCTGCAAAAACGACTCAACAGCAGCATCGATGTCTACCTGCCCGGGCTTCGAGTCATCGCCAGCGATGTAGGTTCTTCCTTGTCCAACAATGAAGCGGCTTACATCGTGGGAGTCGCTACTACCCACTGGAGTTACTTGCATGCCATGGTTGATCAAGCCACACCAGTCACGAAAAAGTTCCATGGGGTCCGTTTGCACTGCCCCGGAATTAATCATCTCCATGGCATTGAATCGACGGTCAAATCCATCTCGATTGGTGCCGGTCATGCTGAGGTGATGTCGTGGTGAGAAAGGGCGGAAGTTTGAGTGAAGGTCTCGTGCGTGATTGAGAATCGCAACTTTGACTTGCGTATTACCAAAGATCGAGTCGAACAACTCGCTCCAGTTCTCAGCCTGATGGTCGGGACGTGGCG
>CAXQOB010000223.1:0-54950 GCA_964225475.1 Candidatus Nitrosopumilus sp.
CCTCCTGAACAACCACCGCCACGCTCGGGTCCATCCGCAAATACCCACTTACATCGCCCCCCCCCGCACCAGCCTTCACCGCCCATGGGGTGAATTCCTGAGACACCTCATCGGGGGTGCTCGCGATGACTAAATCGACTCCATCAAATGCACCTGGATGCAAAAGCTCAACCTTCGTGTCCGTACCGCCCACATTAATCACACAACCAGCAGAGCGTTCAGAGGCGAGGAGCTTGAGGGTCTTATAAGGCAATTGCCGCCCAACAATCTGCTCAAGAACAATTCGACCTACCGCGCCGGTGGCACCTACGAGAGGAATATTTTCGTACACAGTCTATTCAGGGGTTAGTAAGTCAAGATGACAAAGAACGGGAAACAGCTGTATTCATCATGCGAGAAGGTACCTTCTTGAACAAACTCGCTATAGCAAAACAGCAAGGGGTGAACGTTTCCATGACAATCGGCTGGAGTTCCTATCACGATAGCAAGCCACAGATAATGGATCCGCGCGAAACTCAGAGCCGTTCCATGATTACTTTTTCATTTTTTTGATGGCCTCTGACAATCCCTCATCAACCAACCCAAGTCCACCTCGCCCGCCTACGAGTCGCGCATTCACATCATCCCGAACATCTTCTGCAGTCGACTCCCAGAAATTCTTGATTGCGTTATCGGTCAATGGCGTATGCGAACGGAACAAACGAAACCCAACCCCGCGAGCGGGATCATTGGTAAACCACCACGGGCTTTTCGGGAAATTGGGATCCTCTTCCTTCCAAAGCTCATCATCCGAAGCGAGCCTGGAAGCACTTCGCAATTGCTCGGCTTCCATCTCCCAACTTCCACCACGCACAACGACGGGATATGCCCATTCCGGCCAAACAACCATCTCAACGGCTTTAACGGGTTGCTTGTCTGCATACCTCGCGTAACCGTCCTCTGTGTACTCATTAACCGTCAACTCAGCTGCGTTGCCGTGCATGTCAAACAATCCATAAGCGTTAGGTCTCTTTCCACCCACGAGCGGAGCTTCCAAACCTGAATTATCAAATGACCACGCGAAGTCATCCAAAGTCTCTGCAGAAGCTCCGAAGCTATATGCGGTGGTCGCCCCTCCACGTGCTGCGTATTCCCACTCCGCCTCAGTTGGTAGTCGATACTGTTGTCCGGTTACGCGACTCAGCCACTTGGTAAACTGCTGCGCTGCGTATTGAGTCATCGTCACAGCGGGTTGATTATCCTCTTCTCCAAATTCAAACGTGAATGTCGGATCATAGAGCTCGGTAGGCGCGGTAATAGCGTCCACGCGATTTTCATCCGTTACCTTCCGTTCGCCTCGTGACTCAAACTCCTTGAAGATTCCATACAAGTACATGTACGGCTTGTATTGAGCCCAAGTGATCTCCGTTTTACCAACCCACATCGGATCAACGACCACCTTCACTTGAGGCCCCTCATCTTCAGCACGTCCCTCTTCATCCTCCGGACTACCGATCAAGAATTCCCCACCCGGCACGGGCACCATTTCAAGAGAAACATCGGTTCCAGGAATCTTCATGGTATAAGGCACCATATACCCCTCGGCCACTTTGACGCTCGGACCACTTTCTGGCTTCTCCGAAGAAATCCCAAGCTGTTCTTTCTCATTTGCCTCCTTTGGAGGTTCCGCCAATACAACGTCTCCGGAAAGAATGCAAAGAGTCGCCAGCCAGATAAACAATCCTATCAATCTCATATAACTACCATTCAAAACAATCGTTCGGTCCTAGAAAGCAGTTCGACAATCACTGCAATATCTCTCGCGCGAGACACCCCTTCGGCTTGTGTAACCCATCGATTTCACTCGCTTGCCAATGTCTCATGACTGCAGGGAAAAAATACAGCAACTTATCGAATCCGTCAGAACCCTTTTAAGGATTCAAAGCGCACCTTCCATTCTAGAAGCAGCTTCCCGTTTTGGGGAGTCAGTTATTGCTTGGATCACAAAAACACAAAGTTTACGGCGAAACTTGGACCAAACCCAGAGAAACTAACACTCGAAGACACTGTGAATTCTTTATTAGACACTCACAAATCAACCGAAATTCCACGAATGATTCAATCGTTAAAATCGTCATGTCTATGATTGCCAAACACGACAAGTGGTGAGGACTGGAGAGATGTCATGCTCACTGTTGATTCAGTTCACCAGGACGTGAACCGAGAGTGACTGGTAACTCAATCAATTCACCATCGCGATTGACTTTTATTTTCACTGTTGAACCAACAAGCGTGCTACCAATAACTCGCATCAGGTGAGCCATGTTTTCAATGGGTTCATCGTTCACAGCACGAATCCTATCCCCCTCTGTCATACCAGCCAAGGCAGCCGGTGATTTGGAATCAATCACGTAGTCGACAATCGCACCCCGAAGGAGTGGGTCATCTGATGAAGCCGGATCATACTCGACATCATCAAGTTTAACCCCGAGCCAACCTCTTTCAACTTTTCCAGTCGCGCGAAGCTGAAGGTAAACTTGCTTCGCCACATTACTTGGAATTGAAAAGCTCACGCCACGATAGGTATCACCGACAATCGCGGTATTAATACCGATTAATGAGCCACTCGCATTCACAAGCGGCCCGCCGCTATTGCCAGGATTCACGGCGACATCACTTTGCATGAAATCTTGGTACTGTGTACTTGCCCGAACCATACGATGCTTTCACTTAAAATTCCGAATGTTATGGTTCGGTCAAGACCAAAGGGACTACCAACGGCCCAGACAGGAGCACCCACCTTGCTACGGTCACTATCACCCCAAGTGATCGGTAGTAATTCATCGGCATCAATTTTCAGCAACGCTAAGTCTGTTAATGCATCAGACCCAACAATCTTCACCACCTTCCTTCTACCATCACTCAAGGTGACTGAAATCACTCCTCCACCGAGAACAACATGCCGGTTTGTAAGAATGTATCCATCTTGATCAACGACCACGCCACTCCCTTGATCAGTTGGCGGCATACCCCCGCTAAATAATTGCTGTGCAATTTCGCTTTCATCATCCCATGAAGAACGCTCAACATCGATATGCACCACGCTTGGGCCTACCACAGCAGTCACCATCTGGTAAGCATCACTAAGAGCCTCCAAAGATACATTTCTCAAACCATCTTTCCCCGACTGGTACTCTGCTCTTAACTCCCCACGGTGCCATGCATAACGTATCTCCTCTACGATTGTTGGCATCACGAATCGTGCAGCGAGTAGCATGAGCGAAACCATAGCCAACACAGTAAGCCCCTGAGTGATCGAATCATTATTACGACGTCTCGACCCACCGACTCCCCTCAAGAGACTCTCGTTGATCGCTGGATCTGTCGCACTCTGATCATATGAATCGGCAGCTCCGTCTGAGGGTGATTCATCGCGAAAACCCATCTGCTGATCTGTTGGCGCATTCTCATCTGTCATACCGTTGTCATTGGCATCCGGAATCAGTTCGATTTCCGAGGGACTCAGTCCTTCTCCAATCGCTTCAGGAGATGAATCAGATGCAACGAACTGATCTTCACCAAATGGCGACTGATCTTTATGAGAATTGGGCGTTTCACTCATTGCTACATCGACTCCTTCGCGACAATCCGAAACAAAAATCGCTAAACTGCTATGATGCTGACACTAAACTATTGTAGAGGTGGCAACAGAAACTTGTACATTTTTCTCATATCAGGTGATGGAAAGGGATTACAAACAATCTCAAACCTGTAAAAAACGTGCTCGTTATCACGGCTGCAAGAGATCTAATGGCATTAGATTCGGTCTGATTGACCTGACGCCGCAATTTCCCACCAGTGTTTACCTCGCAAAGTAAACCTCCTCGTTGCCGGCCAAACTGAAACGACTCCTGCCCTGCCCTAGCAAGCCAGCCGCTGGTAACTGATTCACCAAAAACACAAATCAAACCTGAACATGACCGATTCCACCCGTAACACAATCTATCAAGAACTAGCTTCTATTACCTTGATAGACCCTCATACGCACATCAATCCGCTAGCACCAGCCTCCTCCACGCTAGGCGATCTACTTGGATATCACTATTACACTGAGCTGGCGCACTCGGCGGGCATGCCAAAAGAAGAGATCGAAGAGGAAGGACTGGGCTCACGAGAAAAAGTCGAGCGATTGGTACGCAATCTGAGTCCCCTAGAAAACACCGCACAATACAGTTGGTTAGTTGAGATCTGCCAGAAGTTTTTTGGTCTCGAGCAAGAGCAACTCACAGAATCAAACTGGGAATCTGTATACGACACTGCTGAACAAAAAATGGCGGCAGCCGACTGGGCAGAGACCGTTTTACGTGAGAGTAACGTAGAAGCGGTTTTCCTGACCAATGACTTTGATGACGCGCTCACCGGATTTGATACTGAAACCTACATTCCCTGCCTGAGAACAGACGATCTCGTTTTTCACTTGACCAAAGATGAAACCCAACAACGACTTCTCAATTGTTCAGGCATTGAATTGGACGGATCACTATCCAGTCTACGCAGTGCGCTCGAAGAGCGTTTTGAGCACTTTACCTCAAGCGGCGCAAGAGCCTGCGCAATCTCCTTACCACCCGGTTTCAAACCGGAGCCCATCAGTGATGGACGTGCGGACACCGCCCTGGCTGATGTGCTTCAAAATGGAGTTAACGCAAAAGCAGCGAATCAACTCACCCTCTCGAATCGAATCTTCTGGACTTTAGCAGAACTTTGTGACCACTATGGACTTCCCTTTGACCTCATGATTGGGGTAAATCGCGGTGTCTACCAAAGTGGTGTTTTTCAAGGCCAAGATCTCTATGACAGCCGTGTTTCTCTGATTCAGTATGAAAAACTTTTTAATGCTTTTCCCAATGTCAATTTTCCGATATCCGTTTTAGCTAGCGTTACCAATCAAGAACTCGTCAGCTATTCGTGGATCTTCCCGAATGTGATCACCAACGGTCATTGGTGGTACAGCAATACACCTTCATTTATCTCACGTGACGCTGCGGCCCGATTAGAAGCTGTTCCAAAAACAAAACAAATTGGATATTACAGCGATGCGTACAAACTCGAATTTGTCTATCCAAAATTTGATATGTATCGTCAAATCCTTGCTAACATTCTTGCTGAACAATTCGTCAAGCATAATGGCTGGAATGTGGAACGTGCCGTCGAGCTGGGACGCTGTGTACTAAAAGATAACGTGGACAGGATCTTTCCAGCACCACGCAAAAACAAAACTCCATCAGTTTAAACCCCCACGCACATGATCCCAACCGACCCGCTGCCCAGTCCTGATGAAGTATCCTCGTTGGATCTCAGAGATGTTGAGTTAAACCTTCAAGATCAGGTGTGTCATGAACTCGAAGAGATCGACGAAACGCCACTTAATGTAGGCGAGATTACGGGTTCCTCAGGCTGTCCCGAGCAATCTGAAAATGCAGGCCTACACGATTCGGCAGAACCCCTACTCCTAAGAACCGACCCGCACACAGGTGAACTTGTATTCCGTCGAGATCTGGAATCGGAACCGAATCCAGATTGAAAAAATGCTACTTGAGAGTTCGGACTCACCAAGAGCTGGAATCGGGACTGCCGCCAGTGCAATGATTCGGTGGCTCATTGACATCTACACATCGTGAGACGCCTTAATCATCATTGAATGATCACTCGATTGACTGGCGAGAGGCTTTTTCTGCAATGATCCGATTGATTGCGTTTAGCATAGCGAGAATTGTGCTCTCCACGCTGTCTGTGCTGACGCCAACTCCACGATAGCTCTTTCCCTCGTGTTCGACTTCAAGATTGACCTCTCCGATCGCATCTCGCCCCAACGTCGCACTTCGAACACGAAAATCCTTACAAACCAATTCCATTCCCACAATTTTCTCCACTGCCCAAAAGGCTGCATCGATCGGTCCATCGCCCTGCTGAACTGACTCCGAGTAATCCTGATCTCCATGTTTGAGCGTCAATTCAACACTTGGGTGGTGATCTTTTCCACTGCGAACAACGTAATCAACAAGTGACCATTGTTCCTCAACCGAACCACTGATCTGATGTTGCACTAAAGCAATAATATCGCCGTCGTATATTTCTTTTTTCTTATCCGCCAATATTTTGAATTGATCGAAAACCTGCTGCAGTTGCTCGCTCGTGAGCGAAAAACCTAAAGTCTTCGCTCGGTCCGCAAGTGCAGCACGTCCACTATGCTTTCCAAGAACAAGATCGGTTTTAGAAAAACCAACCTCCTCCGGTCTCATGATCTCATAGGTGCTGCGTTCCTTCAGCATTCCATCCTGATGAATCCCTGATTCGTGGGCGAAAGCATTCCTGCCAACGATAGCCTTGTTGCGTTGTACTTGAATGCCGGTGGTTTTGGATACCAATCGACTTGCTGGAACCAATCGCGAAGAATCGATGCGCGTAACACACTGATAGAAGTCACTGCGTGTCTTCATTGCCATCACGACTTCCTCAAGAGCCGCATTCCCAGCTCGCTCCCCAATCCCGTTAATGGTGCACTCAATTTGCCCTGCGCCCGCTGCGACTGCAGACAAACTATTGGCAACTGCCAGTCCTAAATCATCATGACAATGCGTACTCAGGACCGCTTTATCAATGTTTGGTACACGCTCTCTCAGCATGCTAAAGCGTGCATAGATCTCATCAGGGGTCGCATAGCCCACCGTATCGGGAATATTCACCGTCGTCGCTCCAGCGTCGATTGCTGCCTCTACGACGCGACAAAGAAAGTCGTATTCCGTCCGGCACGCGTCCTCGGGTGAAAACTCAATATCATCGCAATAGCCGGCGGCGCGTTTCACTCCTGCAACCGCTCGAGCAAGAATTTCATCCGGTGTCATTCGGAGCTTAAACTCACGGTGAATAGCGCTCGTTGCCAGAAAGACATGTATTCGTGCGCTGTGTGCATGCTTTACCGCTTCCCAAGCCCTATCAATGTCTTTGTCATTACACCGAGCTAAGCCACAGATTGTCGCACCACGAACGGTCTGAGCAATTTGTTTAACGGATTCGAAATCCCCTGGAGATGCGATAGGAAAACCAGCCTCGATCACATCGACACCCATCTCCGAAAGCAACTGCGCCACCTCAAGCTTCTCAGCAAGATTCATGCTGGCCCCGGGAGACTGCTCACCATCTCGTAACGTGGTATCAAAAATCTTAATCTCACGATTTGCTGGCTCTGCTGTCGATTCTGTAGCAAAGTTTTCGTCAGTTGTTGTGGATTCAGCCATCCGAAATACGCCTTATGGATTTGACCAAAAGTCAACGTGATTCAAATAAAAAACCCGAGTCGCCCACCAGCGACTCGGGTTCGTTCTGTTTTAAAGCTCTCTTCACTGAGATCGCAACAAACCCTCATCGCCGCACGCTTTTCAGCGGCAAAAGCAGTTCATCTAGTAAGGTCTTCAATCTCATGAGTATCATCCTAAGCCTGATTGTGCCAAACCGTCAACGGTTTCCCGCACATTTTTCCAAACGATCTGCCTGACCCGCTCTAGAATCGTCATTTCAGCAGATGCGATGGTTATTTGTCAAAGTGAGAAAAGATCCTTTCGCAATTGAATGGGTACAACCTCACCCTTTTTCACCAATGCGTGTAACGCATTGGCCAATTGAGTCTTTCGTGCCACCCGGATACCCCTGTCGTGCGCACGACCACTGATCAGCTCCGCTGATGATCCGAACCCTTTTTCCAAAACGCGCGGCACACGATTCTGAAAATCGTCAAATCCTATTCTTATTGCAACATCTGCCGCACTGGTGATAACGATTTCCTCTGAAACACCGACTGTTTTACCGCTGCGAGTATCGCCCGACAAATCCTGCGACGCTGGACGTCGAAGAGGTTGATTTGCCTCTGCTTCTTTCATCTCCTCTCGTAACTCCTGATCCGTCATCATGATATCCCTCTCAAACTTCCATCGCTGAAAGTAATAATCAAGTAACGATAAACCAAGCAGGACAGCCGAAACCATCAGGCACACCCGAAGAACACACTGGAACAAGGATTCCGGTAACTGTGCAAAGTTTAAATTTGCCAGACCAAGAATTAACTCTTGATCTCGCTGTAAAACCAGAAAGGCGGTTCCAAAAACGGTGACTAGTTTCAAAATTCCAAAACAAAGACGGACACCACCTTCAAGTGAGAAGATCCGTGATAGCCCCGTAGATGGACTGATTTTATTCAGATTGGGTTGAATTTGCTTTGGTGAGAATCTCAGACCTGTTTGGATCAGTTGAAACACCATCGCTGTCAAAAATACGAAGACCAATACTGGTGCGATTGTAGCACCACCTCTTGCGACCCCCCTAATCAGAAATAGTGATGCACCATCTTCACCAATCGGATCCGTTGAAACGTTTGCCAGTGAATCTGCCAACCATGTCATAAGTCCCTGTGACATGGAATCACCGAAGAACCACAGAAAACAAAACGCTAACAGCAGTAAGGCAGCGACCGAGAAGTCCTGACTTTTCACGACGCGACCTTCTGCCATCGCCTTACGACGACGACGCTCAGTAGCGACGTGTTTTTTTTCATCATTCATTGAAATCTATCGATCCTAGGCACCGACCTCATTGCCTCACCAAATCGCACTTATCCTCTGCGCAATTTGAAGCAGTTCCGTTTGTAATAGCCAACCTGCTGACCCAATCGTCAATGCAAGGCCCGCAAATAACGCAATGGCATTCATGCTTAACCCGATCGCTAAAAGATTGACCTGAGGCAGAGTCCGACTAATCAAGCCTGTGATTAAATTGCATAAGAGGATCAAAACGACAATTGGAACCGCTAATCTAACTCCAGCAATTACCCCCACCGAAAGCTGCTCTACCATCAGATCGAGACTCATCTCATCCAGAAACATTTCACCAATCGGCAACTCTCGATAGCTGTCCAAAAGGATAGAGACCATCATTCGATGCGCACCGAATGCGAAAATCAACATTGTCACCAGAATCCCAACGAACACCGATAGCAGTGGAGGCTGCTCTGACTCACCAGTAGTCGCAGTACCTCCCAGTTGCAGGCCACTCGTGGTGGAAATCACCTCACCAGCCACCTGCATACCCACAATCAACAGATGCACCATGGATCCAAGCAAGACTCCAACAAAGGCTTCTCTCACCAAAAAAACAAAGAACCCTGCGGCGTTAATCTTGGTCAGATCAACAATTTCTGATTGAGACCCGGTGAACAACGGTAAAACTATCAATGTCAATGCAATTGCGAGCGATAGTTTTATTCGCTTGGGGATGTTCACGGAAAAAGACGGTATCGCAATCATCAAGAATGCAAGTCTCGTAAAGACTAAAGCTGCGATTGCAAGCTGATCCCAGTACCAATCTACGATGACATCCATTACGGCACACCTGCGGAAAGGAATACCGTTTCAGTGAACTCCACCATCCGACCTATTAACCACGGCAAACAAACCACTAGCACCACTGCCATTGCAATAAGCTTGGGCACGAAAGACACGGTTTGATCCTGCACCTGAGTCAATGCCTGAATGAGGCCTACAATTAAGCCTACTGCCATCCCGGCAAGCAACATCGGTGACGCAATGATCAATGCTGAAAGGAGTGCGTTTCGACACAGATCGATTACTGCGCTGGAATCCATGAAAATGACTCACTCGATAATTATTTCTAAAAAACCGTTCCAAAACTGTCCATCAGCATCTGAACGACAAGCCGCCAGCCATCCACGAGCACAAATAGCAACAACTTAAAGGGTAGAGAAACCACCTGTGGTGGCAGCATCAACATTCCCATTGAAATGGTGACACTCGCCACCACTAAATCGACGACAAGGAAAGGCAGGAAAATCTGAAACCCCATGAGAAAAGCAGTCTTCAACTCACTCAAAACATAGGCAGGCAATAAAACACGCAACGGTACATCTTCAAATCCAGAAGGGCTCGGAGCACCAGAGTCCATGTAATCGTAAAACAAATGCACATCGTCATGATTACCCGTGATATCAATCTGCCGTGACATAAACTGTCGAATCGGACGAATCCCCGCGCGATACGCTTGCTCGAGACTCATTGGCTCAATCTGCTCGGAGTACGGTTGGATGGCATCGTCATAGACAGCCTGCCAAACCGGGGTCATCACAAACAATGTCATGAACAGTGCAATACTTGTCATGACCTGACCGGGTGGTAACGCCTGCAACCCGATCGCTTGCTTGAGTATTCCCAAAACAATGACAACCCTGATGTAACACGTTGTCATCAACAAGATCGCCGGTGCCATGCTAAGCACAGTCAACAGAACAAGTGTTTGCAGGCTACCCGATAAACCGTCGGGGCTAACCCAACCTTCGGGCCCTTGACTGAAAAGGTCGAGCGTTGACGCCTCAATTTCAGAGCCACCTCCAACTTGATCACTACCCCGATCAAGCGGATTTCCACTCATTTGATTCGAAGCATTTTCTCGCTCACCTTCAACCTGATCCTGTGTTGCAGGATTAGGAGCTGAGATCCCACCGGTTTGTGCGAGTACCATGCCGTCGAAATAGATCACCAGCAATCCAAACACACATAGATGGAGAGGGTTTAGTCGATATACCATTTACTTCCGTCACTCCGTTGACCAGCTCGATACCCTGCAGATTAGAGAATTCGATTGGTCGAGTGAATGCGAGAATTAAATGGTTGGGAAATAAACAGAAGCACCGTGAAGTACGCGGGAAAGTTTCACGATGTGTTTCCCGGCAAGAAAAATCCATCGCTAGGAGATCCAAAGCCTCTTGCCCGCACTTTCCTTGCATCTGAATTCCTCAGATGACCCCATCGCCATTACTGCGTGCAGATGAATCAACAGCCGTGGTCACATCTGGTAGCTACTGCAAGTCGAGCCGCTCACAATATCCATCAAGCTAACTCTTTGCCGCATCAATGTATGCTCGAATTTTGTCCTTTAACTTCTCAAATTGAGCAGGCTCAGGCCAATTATAGAACCCCTCGATCTCACCCTCGGGATCGACCAACACAAGCCTCTCCGTGTGAAACTGCTTATTGACAGGCTGCTTGTATACTTCTGCACCTACTCTTCTGATGTAGGTCAAATCCCCAGTTAGAAAAAGCCACTGCTGAGGGTCAGCGTTGAATCTGGCTGCATATTCTGTCAATTGCTCAGGGGTATCTTTTTCAGGATCGACTGAGATAGCAACGAACCTCACACCCTCTCCGGAGAACTGTTCCTGGAGTTCTTTGATTTTCTGATTCTGTTGAACACAAATACTCGGGCACGTGCTGAAGAAAAAACTCACGATGTAAGGAGAGCCTAGTAAGTCCTCGCTCGAGATTAATTCTCCGCTTCGTTCCGTCAGTTCAAAGCGACTTAACCAGTCCTCAGAATCTGGAGGCCGACTTACATCCGTATTCGTGATACTGGCAATCTCTTCTTCAGTTAGTCCATCAATCGCAGCATCATTGGTGTAGACCGTTTCCGTTTCGTTCGGCAGGTTGCCAGAGGAACGATTCATTATGAATCGCATGGCAAGTCCCAGCGAAACCCCGATCATTAAAATCAAACTAACGTGCACGAGAATTTTCATGCTCTGGTCCTATCTCAAATCCGTACCATCTAATCGAGAAACCCACACTTTGGTGGCATCAATTCAACGAGCGACTGGCGATCCATTCACCAAACCAGTGCGACCGTTACGATTCCAAGAACCAATGGTAGCACAAGAAGAGACCTCCGAAGCAACGATCGAGCAATCTCGTCGTTTGGTTGCTTTGCGAAGATCATGGAAGCTTTGAGCATCGGCCAACTCACAATGACGGAAGCAACTGCCAAGATTCCTCCAAGGACGGTTGTCTTCATACAGCACAATCCAATTGCACATAGGATCAATACGATGGATCCCGCAATGCTCTGAACTCCTGCATTTTTTCCGGTTGGATCAACCGTTGTGGCCATTTGGAATCCAGCCTCAGAGTACTGCCCCCTATACATCCATGCAATCGCCATGAAGTGTGGGTACTGCCACGCGACAAGAATACCGACTAGAAGCCAACCCGTCGTATCCGTGAGAGATCCACCGGAAGCTGTGTAGCCAATCAACATCGGTAATGCGCCGGCAACTGCACCCACGGTGGTATTCCATGCGGTCCTGGTCTTCATCGGCGTGTACACCAGAACATAGACAAACCAAGTTGCTGCCCCAATTGCAGCAGGTACAAGACTAAACATCTCATTTAGTAAGCCGACACCCAAAGCCCCCAGCAGACCAGCGTAGATCCAACCTAGCTTCCAACTGAACCGACCTGCAGAAATCGGTCGACTGGCTGTTCGGGTCATTTTGCGATCAATGCGGCGCTCCCAAATCTGATTAGCGGCACCTGCACTCGCCGCAACAGATCCGGTGCCCAACAGAAGCCAAAACAGTTGGACCAACGCAATTGACTCGCCAGCACCTACTAGTGCCGTAGCAACCGTCGTCACCAAGATCATGACGACGATTCGTGGCTTTGTCAGCTCGATAAGATCTCGGCAAAGCTGACTCAAGTTGAGATCCTTGCTTGATACATTGTGTTGGGGTGCTAATTCTTTGTCTGGTGGCAGCACTCCACCAGCAAACTGATTTTCAGCTTGCAGGTGACCGACAGCTGAATCGACAGACGGAAATCCACCCGGCGGGTTGAGAACAGCTGCATCGGCTGCCTCATTACCACAGGAAGACACGTCTGAATCGATGGTCAATGTATCAGTAGTCATAATTCAGGAGAACGCTTGACCCATCTGAACGGGGGAGATGGTTTCATTTTCAGAGGGTAGATCTGGTGTTTTTGACGTCAGCTGCAGATGGCGAGAACGCAATAATCTCAACAAGACCATGACGGAGACAGCAAGAATCAGCGAACCCACCGCGACATGCGCGGTCACAATGATGGAATCCCAGAATCCCTTCGCTCGGATCAGGTAACCCGTCGCCCCAGGAATTGACTGGATGAATCTTGCCCCGAGAATACCGGGCCAGCCGTAATTAACGACCCAGGTCCCCACTCCTAACGCTATCTGAAGCGTTACTGATACTAACAAAGCCAGTATTGGCTGCGACAGTGTCAAATCGCCGCACCTTCGAAAACGGTAGAAACCAACCAAGCTGAGAATCCATAACAAGCAAGCAATGGAGACGTGTTGAGCCACGGTGGTGGTAAATTCACTTGGGGCGGCATCAGGAAGTACATGCCTGACTCTGGCTCCAAGAATCACCTGCGTATAGCTGAAAATCAGGATCATCCCAGCAAGAAGCACGTGACCGCGGCCATGAAACATCTGGGAGTATTCAGGCTCGATTTTTCGCCACCAGAGCCGGCTGGTCACCACCGTTGCGGCGACACAGAGCGAGAAAAAGGCTGGTCCGACGCAACCATGCACCATGGCCAGAGTACGGTCACTCAAAACCACTCTCAGCCCGCCTAGTAAACCTTGTGCAATCACCATCAGAAGCAAGCCGATCGACAGGAACCGAACCCACCGCCTAGGCTCATGGCGATGAGCCGCCGCCACAATCAATATTGCGATCAACCCAACAACGGCTCCCAACAACCGATGACCGTGCTCAATGAAAAGATCAAACGGACCAAACAACCATGTATCGAGAGGGTACAGGAATAAATTGTATCCGTATGTCCCAGGCCAATCAGGCACAGCCATACCCGCATCGTACGTGGTTACTAAACCACCGACCCAAATGAGTGGCCATACCAAGCAGACAGACAGGAGTGCCAAACGATGCACACCCCGAGCAGGAGGTACCACAGGCGTTTCAGATGATCCTTTGCCTTTCATCACAAAACCGTTTCTCCTACTTGTGTTTCCAACGGAAAAGGCGTTGTCCGAGCATCCCACCCAAGACACACCCCATCGACCAGACAACGGCAGAAACCACTATTCCACCCTGTTGTTCCATCGAACCCAATATGAAATATGCAAGAAGCAAGCCGACGATTGCTCCCGCGGATCGGTAATGCTGCTCAACAATCATTGGAGATGAACTTATTACCCAATCTTCTCGACATGGATTCCGTGACCACGCTTCAGCAACACATGCTTCAGCTCGAATTATTCCCAACATTTTTCTTCGGCCGTTAATCGTCCTGCAGTGATCGCAAATAATTGACCAAATCCCATACCTGTGATGCAGTCAGGCCCTTGCCATTCTCTTCTTGAACCAGCGCCACACCCGGCATCGGAGTCCCAGCGATACCTTGGGTAATCAATCGAAAAAGACGTTGAGGTTCAGCACCCGCACGAAAAACTCCTCCACCGATTTTTCTCGGTTGGATTGGACGGGGTCTGTGAGCACCCACCTCTCGAAACGGCTGTACCGACTCCTTGTCCGACGGTGAAAGACCTAGCTTGGTTGTGTACTCTTTGGTCCAGTCGTCGTAATCAAGCGTTTCCAAACCTCCACCGCCGTTAGTCCCATGGCAACCAACACAGTTCGCAATTTTTCCATGGAACAATTCTTTGCCTTTGGCAATTGATTCCGAATCATCTAATTTGAACTGATCTATGGTAGAAGAGGCAGCGTCGCTGACCTCGTCGTCAGATGCGACCCATGGTTGAATCACCCGCTGGAGGGTTTCATCGACCACTTCCCGAGTTTGTTCATCGCCCGGCCATCGAAGTCGCTCATTATCTCGTAAATCTTCACTCCCGTAGCCGAGAGACATAATCGCCGTCATCAGTAACCTACGTTCTGTCTCGCCTCGCACTGAGAGATAAATGACGTAGTCAACCAAAGCTTCCAGATCATCGTCCTCCAAAAGCGAAAAAGACGGCATCCCAGTCCCAGGTATACCCTTCACCAATAGAGTCTTCAGATCGCCGCGGGTTGGTTTTGCTGCCCTTTCCGTTGACTTCCATTTGAAGACACCGGGTCGGAAGTCTCGGGGATAGGGATTCTGGAATTGGCTGGCAGGGCCACTACCACTCCCCTCGACTGCGTGACAGACCACACAATGCTCGCGAAACAGACCAAGATGCATGCCATCTTGGTCGCTGCTTATATTTCCAGCCGCCCGGCGAAGACGATCGCTCTGAACTAACTGCTCAGCAGGATAATCAGCCGGCCATACAGGATTATCAGGCGTGCCGAAGAGGCTTTCTAGGATCTGAGAGACATCTGCCTGAGCTTTACGAGTGTCAACCGACTCCGATTTGGCAAGCGTCAGAGCGAACACCTCATTTGAGTCAAATCGCTCAAGTTGTGAATCACAGCCCGTGAGGGAGTGGAGAGACGCTAGCAGGAGAATTATTTTGCCGAAGCGGCACACAGATCTACCCAATTATTGCTTAAGTGACAAACACAGTTGTCCTGTGATAACCGCGAAACGCAGCACATAGCTAACGCAAGCGCATCTGACGATGGATCGACAAACAAAAAAGCAACGGCCAGCTGATGCTGGCCGTTGAAGAATCATCGATGCCATCCTTTTCACTGGATCACTGACGAACGCCAGAATAACCTCAGTTCGCCGAGAATGACTCAGCGGGGATCACCACGGTGCCCAAATCGTTCATTCCAGGCTTGATTTCGAATTCAAATCGACTTCGACTCCATTTCTCTGATTTACCATCAACAGAAACGTCTCCGATCCGAGCCGACTCGTGATTCACTCGAAAGGTATGCTCTCCGACAGGGATTCCCTTAATCACAATCTCACCCTTTTTGTCACTGACAGCAGCGAAGGGATGATCAAGAACCAAAAGTAAAGCCTTCATCCAAGGATGTATATTGCATCGAACCTCGACAATTCCCGGCTCACTGTCGGTAAGCTCCACTTTCACGTCTTGATTTGGTGGAATCATCGGGTTCTTCGCAGCATTGTTGAAGAATTGGAGATTCGCGTTATGCCCAACCGTGTCTGAATTAATCACTTTCAGAGTGTCACCGACCTGCGCGATGACAACGTGGGGCTCAAAACGACACGAATCATTATCCAAAGTGATTTCACGCTTGGCAGGAGCAACTGGATCAATTTTCGATCCACCTCGGCCGGTGTACAGCTGGACAACAACGTTCTTTAATCCCTTAGTCTCACTATCAACAATGAGGGATTCATCCATCAAACCCTGCTTACCACAGAAAGCGACGTCCGCAGTAACTTTCACTTCGCTTTCCGCAGGTGCATCACCACCATACTGGAAACGTATCTTTAGATCTCCGGTCTCTGCTGCATTTGCAATTACCGATCCAACAAGAACAAAAGCTGGGGCCAAAAGTTTTTGGAAAGTCATTCTCAACGTACACACTCCAATATTCAGTGTCATTTTTTGATTGCTTTGTGTGTGGTGGCTGCGTTCCAATGCGAAACGCCGTGAATCAAAGGATTACACCACTCACCAACAGGTCTGTTCCGCCGGCCTGGCTGAGCCACAACAACGGAGCCACTGCCAAAATGCTCGTTCGGAAGCCAAGTTCGTCACAACGACATCCTCCTCCGGCGGTCTCCTCGGGACGTGTCTTCGAGCATCGACACTTGCCCTGCAAGCCTCGTTACCTCTGAAAGTGTAACCCCGTCGGAGGTTTTTTGGACCGGGTGCGTCAAATTTACTGCTCCCTTTAATGACGGTTTTATGAACAAAACCCGCATAATCCGCACATTTCTGTACCTTCCTCAGGCACGGATCAAGGCAGCTGTGCTGGGACACCTTTGAAGAAAGTTCGAACTCCCCCTCTACAGCGAGCTTGTGAATCCGGATCGAATCCGCCTGATGCACTGAAAACAAGGGCCGGTGGAGCCGCCAACAAGCCAGCGAGAGGATCGAGACATTGGATTGAGCTAAAGATGGAAATGAAAACGGCCAAAAGATCCTCTTCACAACGATTTCTGTGCCAACACCGATGCCCGCCCTTTGCAGAAACTCCTCGGTAAGTTCAAGATGGTGACATCATGAGTGTCCGCTGTTGAAGTCGGGCAGGAATGCTTACATTCCTGAACTCAGGTTGGAATTCAACCAATTAAATCCACGGCAATCATCCCGAGGCATCCAGCAAAGGTTGCAATCTCTTATCATCCGCAGGTTGAAATTATGAAGGTATTGGTAGTAGGAAACGGTGGCCGTGAACACGCACTCGCTTGGAAAATCGCTCAAAGTCCACGAGTTGAACAGGTTTTCGTGGCCCCTGGCAACGCTGGTACCGCAATGGATGCGATCAACGTTCCGATAGCAGTATCTGACCAAGCAGCCATTATTGATTTTGTAAGGGAAAACGGCATTGACCTCACGGTGGTTGGTCCCGAGGCACCTTTGGTCGATGGCCTAGTTGACACACTCGAGGCTGAGGGATTCAAAGCCTTTGGACCTTCGAAGGCAGCGGCAGAATTGGAAGGAAGTAAGGTTTTCTGCAAAAACCTTCTGCACACCGCCAACATACCTACTGCGACGTATCAGACTTTCCGGACAGCCGAGGATGCAAGTCGCTACATCAAAGAAAGGTATCCCGAGTCAGAGGACGCCGCCAATGTTGTCGTCAAAGCAGACGGCCTGGCTGCGGGAAAAGGGGTGATTGTCTGCGAGTCACGCAGTGAAGCACTTGATGCAATCGATCGCATAGCAGCGAGAAAAGAATTTGGTATTGCGGGAAATGAATTGATCATCGAAGAACGTCTCATCGGTATGGAAGCGAGTGTTCTTGCGATTACTGACGGCGAAACGATTATCACATTGCCTGCAGCTCAAGATCACAAACCAGCGTACGACGGCGATTTGGGACCCAACACCGGTGGAATGGGTGCCTATTGCCCCACGCCAATCGTGGACGAGACACTGATGGAAAAGATTGAATCTGATGTCTTGGTTCCCGTGGTTCACGCGATGAAACGAGCCAGACGCCCATTCAAAGGAGTTCTGTACGCTGGTTTGATGCTGACGTCATCAGGCCCAAAAGTACTTGAGTTCAATGTTCGATTCGGTGACCCCGAATGCCAACCCCTGTTAATGAGGCTGAAAACAGATCTCGTTGATATTCTTGAAGCAGCAGCGGATGGCAAACTTGCAGAATTAGCTCCACTCGAGTGGGATGATCGACCCAGTACTTGTGTCGTCATGGCGAGCGAAGGCTATCCGGGTGATTATGAAAAGGGTCGCGTCATTACGGGTCTCGAAGCCGCAGCCAAGCTAGAAGACGTCAAAGTTTTTCACGCAGGTACTAAAAATGAAAACGATCAGGTAGTGAATGCGGGGGGACGAGTTCTGGGAGTAACGGCAATGGGTAGCTCCATCAGCAACGCAAAACTTCAAGCATACAAAGCCGTGAAAGAAATTCGATGGCAGGGGGCTTGGTGCCGAAAAGACATCAGTGATAAAGCCCTGAATTCCTAAGCCATCAAGCATCTCCACGCCGACGCATCCTGAGCAGCCGTCGATGCCCAGAGAGATCTTTGATATACGCCAACTCATCAAACAGATTCGATCGCTCTGCCAACTTCATGCAGGCTTCCGCTATCATCGGGCTCATCTCGATAACGCAAAAACCCCCTAACATGAGACGGTCTTCGCAAAGTTTGATGATACGGTCAATAATCTCAGTCCCCTCTGGACCTGAAACCAAAGCTGACTTTGGCTCAAACTCCCGCACCGTTGGCTCTAATTCCATAAACTCCTTCTCCGTGATGTACGGAGGATTGCTGCAAATCATCGAAAACTGATTTGGCTCAACGACCTGCTGAAGCAGGTCGCTCTGAATAAAATCAATCTGGTCACTGACCTCATTCTTTTGCGCGTTCCACTTCGCAATCGCAAGTGCATCTTCAGAGATATCGGTTGCAACAAGTTTTACTTCTGGTAGGTGCTTCGCTAGGGTAACTCCAATCGCTCCCGATCCGGTGCCGATATCAGCTAAGACATGCTTGTCATCATGATTAGGTAAACGCTTCATGCAATCGAGAGCCTCAACCACAAGGTGCTCTGTCTCTGGTCGAGGGATCAAAGTCGCTTCACTCACTCGGAAACTTAGCGAGTAGAACTCGCGAAAACCGACAATTTGTGCAACCGGCATACCGCTTCCACGTCGACGAACCATCTCACGAAAAGCGACTCTCTGTTCCTCGCTCGGCTCAACCGCATAGGAGGTATAAAGCTCCACTCGACTACATGATCTTGCATGTGCCAGTAAAATTTCAGCGTCCAGCCTTGGCGATTCACTACCTCTGGATCTGAAAAACTCCGTGGTCCACTGCAATAATCGCAACACTGTCCAAGGCTGTTCTCGATCAGGAGATTCGTGATTTGCTTCCTGATTCAACGCTCTGATCCCAAAATCAACAAGAAACAGCCTTCAGTACAACAACGAATCCAATTCAGTAGACCAACACAAATCTTGGTACTATCACTCATCTTTTCACGAGTGACCTGATCAGTCGAACGGTCAATCGATCATATCACCACGAAGCTGATCGCGGTCGTACTCAATCAATGCATCAGTAACGGGATCTAAATCACCTGCCATGATTTGATCTAGTTTGTAGATCGTCAAATTAATTCGGTGATCGGTCAAACGATTCTGTGGGAAATTATATGTCCTGATTCGTTGAGATCGATCGCCTGAGCCAATCAAACCCTTTCGCGCTTGCGCTTGCTTGGCCGCTTCCTCTTCACGTTTTTTTTCATAAATCCTTGCTTTGAGAACTCGAAGTGCCTTCGCAAGGTTTTTATGCTGACTCTTTTCATCTTGGCACTGCACCACAATCCCGGTTTCATGGTGGGTCAAACGGATTGCTGACTCGGTTTTATTGACGTGCTGCCCACCTGGGCCTGAAGCACCGAATTTGTCGACGCGATAATCATCGGACTTTAATTCAACCTCAACATCCTCTGGCTCGGGCATCACTGCAACCGTTGCAGCAGAAGTATGAACGCGTCCTTGAGTCTCTGTTTCGGGAACTCGTTGCACCCGATGCCCACCTGATTCGTACTGTAGATCGCGGAACACACTTTCACCCTCCAGAGTAAGTGTAAGCTCCTTAAAACCTCCCATTTCAGTGGCACTTGCGTCCATAATCTCGGTTTTCCAGCCGCGTTTCTCCGCGTAGCGCCGGTACATCTCAAACAGATCTCGAGCGAATAACGCAGCTTCGTCTCCTCCTGTCCCCGCTCGAATCTCCATCACACAACGAGTTCGATGGCTGTCCTCGCCACCCACTGTCAGAGACAAAAGTTCCTCCCACAGTTCCTCTCGCTGAGCTCGTAAAGATTCCATCTCTCCTTCTGCCAATTCCCGTTCCTCGGGATCTTCGGCTTCTGCTGCCATCTCCTTGCAACCAGCAATCTCATGGGATAGACGTTTGAAATCCCGATACTTTGTTGCAACCTTGGCTAACCCACCGTGTTCACGAGCCGTTGCACTCATTCGCGCACCGTCCCCCAAGACTTCTGGATCAGACATGTCACGCTCCAACTGAGTGAAACGTGCAAGTTTTTCCTCGAGGGTGTCACGTATGGTTGAGCTCATCTGTCTACCTCTATCGAGATTCCTGCGACTATTGGGCAATAGCCCTCATCACAAAAAGAGCCGCGCCGTCTGAACTTCTCAAACGACGCGGCCCATGGGCATTCTAAGCAGCCAGTAAAACGCTACTTCTTCGCGGATTTTTTCTTCGCTAAACTTCCGTAAGAGCCAGCCGCAAATTTCTTTTGGAACTTGTCGATTCGCCCTGCGGTATCAACAAACTTCAGCTTGCCTGTGTAATAAGGATGACACTCATTGCAAATATCGATTTTAAGCTCAGGCATAACGCTTCGCGTTGTGAAGGAACTCCCGCAACCGCAGGTTACCGTCGTCTCTTGGTAGTTCGGATGGATGCCGTCTTTCATGGCGTTTCAATCAATCAAAGTGGATGGGAAAACCTGTTGCTGGCTTGAGTACAGCGACAGAGGATCGAGAAGCGTACTCCACAACCCAGAGCCTATTCAAGGGCTATGGTCGATAAATGCTGACAGAAGTGCCATCAAGCAGCGCCAATCTCCCGGAAGAAACGCAGATTCAGACTGAAACCAAAACATAGCCCCCCCACATGGGCCGCTATTCCTTCATTCGGTTTTCACCTTCTCTCTCCAGCGATCAGCTACCAAAGTATCGATCAACAACTGACTCAAGTGATAGAGGATCATCGGCAGTACGCTAACTCCGCAATCAATTGCGATCTGCAGTCCAACCATCAATGTTTTTTGACTCCCCGCAAAACCGACCGCAATCTGATGCTCCTTCGGCATCCCTAATCGCCTAGCCGAAAAGATGCCCAAGCCAAGCGCTGCACAATGAATGAGAACCGAGCAGAAAATGACCAGTAGGAATAAGCCAATTCCCTCGGTGACTTTCCCCTCACCCTCAATTGGTGAAATAGCGCTGGAAATGGCGCCCCAAAATACCATTGCAAGAATCCCGAATTGCGCGACAACAGCAATCTTTGACTTATTGCGATCCGCCCAATCTGCACAGCCAACCTGACGCGTTATTTGTGACAGAATCAGTGGTAAGACGACCAATGAACTGAGTTTTCCAACTTGTGCCCATGGATCAACCTTCACTTGCTGCTCCAAGGCTATCCATATCCCAATCGGAACGACGATCACACACCCAAGGTTTGTCACGATTGTGGTCATCATGGAAACAGAGTCATCACCACCAGCACGGCGAGTCCAAACCGATGCAGAAGCCAATGTGCTGGGGACAATCGCGGTCACGAACAAACCCCCATAGAAGGCATCGGGTAGAAGGTATGCAAAAGGAATTACGAATAAAGGCACAACACAAATACTGATAGCAATTGCTAGCAACGAGGGCTTTGGAGTTCGCAAACATCGCTTTATTTGCGCGGCAGGAAGCGTAAACCCCATCAGCCACATCACCGCAAAAACAATCAAATCCCGGAGTATATGCCAGTTCAGGATCGACTGAAGGGATGCAGCTTGGGTGTATCCAATGAGAAAAAAAAGGCTAAGCAGCAACAAAAACCAGTGACGCTTTAAAAATGACCTCATCTAGCAATTTCCCTGAGCGCTCTTTCGTTGAAGTTGTGCGTCCACCTAATATTCATAGACACCAGCGCTCTGAATCTTCAGATGCTGGGCGTAAGCCGAATTTGAATTGATCGGGAATCGCCTCTCCATTGTATCGGCTTCGCATGCCGACTGACAGAAAGCCTCAAACAGCCACCTCATAAACGGATTTGTGAGTTACACCATGCATGAACGAACTCGGCTAGTACTTGCTAGGCTGCTGTTCGTTTTGTGCTGCGCGCTGCCAACTTCTTTAACGGTCACATGGATCGCTGCAACCCACACTCCATGGTACGAAAAGCGAATCACAGATTATCTACAAGATCAAATCCAGAGGGATACCGGACTGCATCTTGCATTTACGGAATTTGATAATCCCGCCCCGAATCGCTGGGTGCTCTCAAATGTTCATTTGAGGGATCCCGAAACCTCTCAACTGATGGGTAAGATCCGCGAGATCCACTGGGTGATTCAATCCGACGAAACGACCGTGCTTTTGGAGCAGCCAGAGATTAATGCGAGCCACATCGCAATCGTGTTGGAATCTCTGCACGATCACATCCTCTGCCGTCCCAGGAAGACCGAACAACCGATCACTCTGTCCGCAAACGACCTGACCATTCACAGCGGAAGTCATGCTGTTACCTTGAGCGACGTTGATGCCCGGATTGCAAACAAACAGCGATCCACGTTGCTGTCTATCGAACTTCAAGTTGCAGATGCCGATCCAAACTCACCGATGATGTTGCAAGTTCAGAGAATACGGCAGGAGAAAAACGAACAGAGAATGATGCGGTCCAAAACCGTCATGAGCCTCAACACCAACGGCACTGCCCTACCCTGCTCCGCTTTTGCTGACTTCTGGCCCGCTTTGGGATCTCTTGGTCGCAGGGCAAACTTCTCAGGGAGTCTAAAGTGGGAGGTTCAGGAAGGAACTTGGGCTGTTGATTTAGGTGGTTCTCGTTTTAATCAAATCGAACTAGATCAATTATTCGAGAATCAAGCGCACCGACTCTCAGGAACCGCATCAATCACGTTTGACCGAGGACTGGTTTCACCGGACCAACGAATTACTGACCTCTCTGGGGTGTTTCTTGCCGAACAAGGTCTTATCAGCAAAACACTACTTTCGCAGGCGAGCCAAAACTTGAACTTACGCCTTTTGAAAACAGAGCCTTGGACTCGCTTCACTGGAGATCTCCCCTACGACCTGTTCGCAATCGGATTCGATATCAACGGCACCCAACTGAAATTGGATGGGATCTGTCATCATGAGCAAAGCCACAAAAACTACCCGTCCGGCATCGCCCTTCTACTCAATGGCTATCCCCTGGCGCACTGCACAGGAGATCCCGTTGAATCAGTTCGACTTCTCGCCACACTTGCACCAGCTCACAGTGTGCCCGTCCCTCTCTCGCAGCAGACGAATTGGTTAACAAGCATTTTGGTACCACCGAGCCGACCAATGCCTGTGGAACAAAATGAACCCCCTCGGATTCGTTCCGCCAGACTCTGGCAGGGCGGCCCTTTAATCGAACAGCCAAACCGAGGGCAGTGAACAAGGAATGTGTAAACGGATCTAACTCGAAGTGCCAAATGGCAAACGAATCCAGCGGAAAACAGAGTCGATTACGATCATCGCTAACTGGCTTGCGATAAAGATCGAAAGCCACATCAAAACACCAGACGTAAATCCGTAGCTGTGCAAACCAATCCCAAGCTCGTTTGTTCCGAACCAGCTCCATGCGGTAACAATATTACCGCCAATCGCAAGAAGTGAAAAACCTCGTGGGCCAACCATCCCGTCCCATCTTGCATGCAACATCAGAGCGTTCCAGATAACGATCAGTAAGGCTCCATTCTCTTTCGGATCCCAACCCCAAAAACGCCCCCAACTATCATCTGCCCATAATCCTCCAAGTACCGTGCCCACGAAGCTAAACAGGATTCCAAAGCAAGCGATTCCGTAACAACAACGATACAGGTCATGAAGGGTTTTCTTCGAACCTCTTAGCCATCCTGCCACCAGATAAGCAATTCCCAATGTCCCAGCAACCATGGTTGCGACATAACCAAGAGTAACGCTGATTACATGCGTCGCCAGCCAGAACTGGGTATCCAACACGGCTTCCAGAACGGGCATGGTATCACCGGTGTTTAGCCCGTAAGCAACCAGCAACGTGAGCACACCGGACGCTGCGGCAAGAACGTTTCCAATTCCATAGCGGAAAAGTTTCTCCAGCACCAACGAAAACAAAACAGCAGCCCAACCGATAAAGACAGCTGATGAATAGATATTAATCACTGGAGCCCTTCCAGTAATCGCTATGCGGCAAACAATCGCAAGTGTATGAATGAGCAAGGCAACAATTAACGCACCCCAGACTCCCTGACGCAGTCGCGGCAGATTCATCGCAAAACACCCGAGCCCTAAGACAAGAGCGATCAGATAAAGAACAAGTGCTGTGCCCGTGGGCCAGTTTGACTGCATCCAACGTTCAAGCGAAACCATACCGCTTCGGTACCCTGGAATCTCGTATTCATTGACTCGCTCAAGATGCTCATCAACTGCACTATTGAAAGCCTCAGTGTCACCGGTTTGGTAAGCGGCAAACATATTCGCAAAAGTTTCGACACCGGGACGCGGAGTAATCGAATCGCCTTCATCACCCGCGAGTGCGACTTCACGGTAATGCTCAAAGTAACCCAACGCAAAAGCATCCCAATCGGGATCCATTGGATCTGCATCGATAATGCTCTTGGATGGTGCAACTAAAGCAGGAGCGCTCATGCCTTTCAAAGCATTCATTCGATTTTCAAGTTGCCTCATGGCGAACAATTGGCGCGTCTGTTCATCCGAACCGGGAAACATCCTCTCAAATTCCGCGGCAGGTATTTCTTGTGGTAACGGCAGCCCAAAAGCAGCAGCGGTCAGAGTGTACTGACGCGTGCGACTATCAAGCTCAACCAGCTTGCGTTCCTTAAATGTCCGATCGCGAGGTTCTTTCTCCATCGCAGTTTCAATCTGCGTTTGCACTGCGTCCCATTTGGCTAGTATTTCACTTAGCGAGTAGAGTTTGCTCTTTCGACGGTTCAGTCCTAGCTCACTACGGACCTCTTCAGCATCAATGCGGAACATTGGCAACGTACGGAGGTCCGGGCTATCAATTGCGACCTCCATCAACCACTGCATGGCGGTTATTTTTTCTGCTGACTTCGTATTTCGGGATGTATCAACAAGCTTGTTGGATTCCTTTTCATTCCCAGACGCAAGACGCCTCCTGTAATCGGGAGCCACGGCATCGAGCGAGAGGCTTTCACGATTACTAATTGCTTTGAGTGCCTGACGAGCATAGGAATCAAGCGGCATCACTCGACCGCGAAAACTCGTAGGTATGGTACCCGCCGTGTAAAAATCAAACTCAGCCTGTCGTGTTTGAGGTCGCAAGCTATGCATGACAGCCTGCCATGGAACCATCATATAGAAACCGAGCATTGCAAATCCTCCTACCGTTAGCACCACCGGTAGATGTCTACGCTTTGGTTCATTGCCGGGATCGGCTCCACTGGGCTCACCGCTCAAACTTTCCTGATTCTTCAAATTCACTTTGGTTTCGCGTTCGCGTCGCCTGAGAAATCGCGTAAGTGTCCCCATAAAGTGGGCTAACATTCCCAATGCAGTGATACTGCACGCGACATAGGGAATCAGCCATCCAGAATTTCGCACCACTTGAATACCGGTCATCTCTTTTCCACCGGGTAAAGCGGAATAATTGGATTGGTAAAACGTTTCGCCTCGATACCGCAGTGGATTATTCATCCAAACACGTTCACGACGATCTTCGCCGGTATTTGGATCAATGATTCGAATGAAGGAAGAGTAATCTCGAGGAGTCGCTGTCCCGCTGTAGGTGATTTGCCGCACATCCTCCAGTTGGACCCAGTACGGCTTCACCTCACGATGTAACTTGAGACCGAACTCATACTTCTCCCCGGCTACTTCAACACTGTCGTACAAATCCTTTGACGTCCCGTTAGGCACAAGCACCTCACGGTCTGAAATGATCTGGCTGACAAGGAATACACCTTTCGACTCTTTGGATTTCTTGTCCAGCAATTCCACATACGCTGATGCGAGATTCATTTCTGAGTCGGCACCACCGGTTTTGCTCGCCTCATTGGCAACAACCTCCAAACCGAGGCCGGTATCGGCTAAGTTTTGTTCACCCTTGGGGTCTTCGAGCGTTGAATTCTCATAGAACGCCTTGACCCGAACATCGACAGGCAGTTGTGGATCTTCGATTGGCTCTCCGGAGGCCTCCGCTGCTACCAATCGCGAGGCAGGAATAGGTATCACAGTGATTTCACTGCTTTCAAGGTTGGTACTTCGAAAAGCCAACTCAATTTCGTCAAGATTCACCAAGGTATTTGATGACTGCCCTTCGACGAGCGTCAAACGCTGCTCCAATTGTCGGTCACCAAAAATGAACTGCCCGACCATCAGTAGTCCAACTCCAAGATGGAGAAGGACATTTCCGCCTTGCTTGCCAAAAACCATCAAGCAGCCGATGAGCATTACTATGCCCGCACCAAGTCCTTTGGTCAGTTGCCAAACGATGCGAAGCCCAGGATCACCAACACGAAAACCAGTGATGAGGCAATAAGCAATAAAAATCGCAGAAACCAGGCAAAAAGAATAACCAATCACTTTCACTGTCTGGTTCGTCAGGCGATTTGAAGCAGCGCCAAGCATGAATGTAAGAATCGTCAGGGATGCGAGAACAATAGCCCACAAAACCTGATAACTGATAGGAGGTACTCCCTGCAGTCCATCGCTGCTATGACCGGCGGAGATCACAAACCCAGCAAGTAAGCCTCCAATTGCAATCAACAATGCTCCAAACTGTACCTTTGTGCCTGAGGCCTGAATGCGAAAGCGAGTGATCTTTGCTGCCAACAAATTGATCATCAGCAGCATTCCAATCATGGCTCCCCCGGGGATTGGAATGATCCCGGGAATTGGGGTCTCGTGTCGGTAGAATGCTTGTGGAAAAAAATCGTCCAAATGCAATGGCGCTACCCACGACAGGAAGTACCGCTGCTTCACTTCAAGCATATTCATCTCGTCCTGCGCCAAGGTTCCCACCATGACAATGACGAGCGAAAATGCAAAAAGCACAACCGTTAAACGTAGCGATCCGAACGCTTTCAGGATGGAGACAAGAAAGCTGATCGCGGGTGTAGCGGGAACGGTAGCTGCGGTTGAGTTGGTCGACATTGAAATAATCTTTTCGCTAAATGAATGCCATCTGCACTAAAAATTAAGCCGAAGGCTTTCAAGAAAGTCAGTAATCTGGTCGCTTTTTGATTCCACGGTCGTTACCGGCCCGGTCATTTTGATAAAAACGCTCTGGTCGTCACCCAAAGGAACGATCGTTGCGTCAATTGCGTTGGCGGAAGAATCACCGGTGTTTTTCAGTAAGAACCGCTGTGCAGCTCGATTATCAACCTTGATTTGTTTCGCCTCCGCCAATGCAGTGTCCACCACGCTGCTATCGACGTCTCCACCCATAATCTGCCCCAGCCACCGAGCAACATTCCCTCGAAGATCCCCGCCGGCGACAATCACCGTCATTTCCGCCCTTGAATCCTCTTCACCCACGTCGAAAGAGGCCAGACGCATCGAGCTCGCTCGGCCGTCTTCCCATCCCTCAGGACGCACGTATTGAATCCGAGGATCGTCATTTGATGCGACGCTTCTCGGTTTTTCAGCAGAATTCTCAGCAGCGCCATTGAGCGTGGATGCAGGCCTTCGATTACCGCTGCCTACAAACGGAGGAGACATTGAGGTAGCGTCAATCTCTGATTCTCCCGTCAAATCCACCCAAACGCCCGAGCTGTCAGCTGAGATCACTTTGAGAAGCTCACCACCGGCCAAGGCTTCCTGAGAACTATCAATTCCTAATTGACCACGCCAACGATTCACGTTTGCCAAAACCTGCTGTTCCCAATCTGGCTGGCGCGACAACGAGGAAATACTGACATCCAGCTGCTTTTGTGGAGTTTCAATTGCGATGCTCGCGAAACGCATTGGTTTATCCGCTGCACGCTTCCATCCATCTGGTAATGAAGTGAGTACCGGACCCTGATCCGAAAAAGGCACCGATTCAATGAATGAGCGGAATCGCTCCGCAACAGGATTGATCGCTGCCTCAGGTCCAACCACCTTAAAAAACCACACCTGTTCCCCGCGTGGAAACATTGCGCCCAACATGCGTTGCTTCTTAGGCAGAAACTCCTCGGGAACTTTGGTGGAGATTGTATAGGTCTTAATCGCTGCAGGTTTCTCACAACCCAGCAACGGCACAAAAACCAAAAACATTATCAAGCTCGAACACCGAAATCCAGATTTCGGCGCGAGGCGTTGTCTCGACTCACGGTTGAAAGCAGTCGTCATGTCGGCCTGTAATGGGGGGGCGGGAGACTCTTGAATTTAGAGTGATCCAGCGGGAGGCAAATCGGTTCTGGGCCCAAGCCTGCTAATGGTTTGCCGTGACGCAATCTCAACGCGGACTTAAGGACTAACTACTATAAACGTCCGGGCAGGTCGGATCGTACCCAACCTGAAATCAACGGGACAGGTAGTGGTCCAAGACTGCGTAATATAGCGGTTCCAGAGGGTTCGCAAGCAGACACCCAGAAGACGAGCCTGTAAGCGGGTCAAAAAATGCCCGAATCAGTCAATGTCGTCACTCCACACCGAGCCAAAGCCTTGAAGTCGGTGGGAACCACACTAGTGGACTTCCTAGGTTAATAGGCCCTGGCGATGCCTTTCAAAACGCAGCTAGGGCAACGAAGCATCACCGGCAGACTACCAATTCATCAATTTGATCAGAGAATCGGTCAATGCGCTCACGGGTGCTGTCGGCTCAGTATAGGTCCATAGATTACGGATGAGGTCGGTCATCAACATACCGCCTACACTCATCACGCAGATGATCAGGACAAGGCTGATGCACTGAAACGTTGTGAAGGGGACTTCATAAGCTGTAGAACTTGATGGATTCACCATGCTTGGCGCTGCTGAATCATCCAAGGAAATTGCTTCGTCATCTGAATCGAGCGCCAAGGCATCACCTGCGTCAGATTCAGCAGCGAAGACGCCTTCATCTAGCGACTCTGCCGCTCCAAACGCATCTCCATCATCAAAGCCGACCGCATCAACAATCGCCTCAGATTCTTCAACTTCGATGACTTGAGATCCGCTATCCAACTCAGCATCGAGCCCGATACCTGAAGGTGATAGCTGGAATTCCTCATCTGCCTCAAAGTCAACAGCCATGTCACCCGATGCGGACCCACTATCACTACCGGCTGCCAATTCAACATCCAGATCAAGAGACGAGATACTGCTACCGGCGAGATCAAGCGGTTCACTCTCGAGAGAAAGCCCACTATCGGAGGGGCTCATTAAATTAATCCCACTGTCACCAGCGATCGATATATCGCTACCCGCACTGCCCAACATGAGATCGTCATCGTCAGCGGATATCACAAGGTCATCATCCTCATCCAATGCATCGTCAACTTCTTTATTCGATGCATCGGCCCCATCGGCCAAAAGGCCCGAATCGCCGCTAATTAGTCCACTATCATTTTTGTCATCGGCCCCTAAAAGATCCAGCTCGCCGAGTACACCGCTGCTGGGACTACTAACTTCGCCTTCACCTGATCCATTAAGAACATCCAGCTCGTCCATCAGCTCGAGACTACTCGCACCTGACCCGCTTTCGGCTGGTTTGTCGGCAGAAAGATCAATCTCCTCAGAATCATGAACGATCGCTGGAGATTCCATCTTGAGCTCGCCAGAGTCGATCTCCAGGAGGTTATCGCCCTCACTTTCCATCAACAGATCGCCCGATTCCATCTGATCGTCTGAACTACTCGGTGGATCAATTTCACCCGCCAAATCCTCGGCAAGCTGGTCGACCGCATCTTCGGGAAACTTCCAGCTCGCACCATCGCGAAACCCTCGAACCTTACCCTGACTACGTAGATCGACGAGGCGATCCGCGGAAATACCGAGTTTTTTAGCGGCTTCTTCAAGCGATAGATAATTGGCCATTCGGATGTCTTCTCAGGCTAAGAGCTTTTTTAGGTCGTTGGGGTATAAAACACCCAAAATATTTGGTTTTTATCGACTGAGGGGATGGGATTCGCCCAGTCCGTTTCTGGGTATTACTGATTGTTCAGTCCACGAATCTCATCGGGTAATGGGTCGGTAACGTTTAACTGAAGTGAAAAGTCAGCATCAATTGGACGACTGCTTACTAAGCGGATTTCCCCTCCCGAACCAATATGATACACAGCCATCCAAGATTTTTCGGTATTAACTAGGGTAATTATCTGAGTTCCCGAGGCGTCATAACCGCTGAAACCGATCACATCCCCGGCAGAAGCCACACGAGCGATGTCGGACTCCGCTAGGGTGGCGGATTGATGTCGTGCGTCGACTGCGTCACCCCTCTCTGGAATGGCCTGCTGGCCTTTTCCTGAGGAAATTAGCGTCACAAGTGCGATTAAAGAGACCCACAATCGAGGGGATTTAAGGAGTCTTTCCATGCTAAACAACCACTCTCGTTTCGGAACGCTGATGCACGAAAAGTGTTGACTCCATGATGACAACATCGTTTCTACCATCTGAGGAACAGAATGATCTTGTTAGTTCGAGTGCAGCGTGCGGGCGTAGGGTAACGCTGCGCCAACAACGATGCACCTCGGATAGTAGGAATGCTCACCGATCTGTCGCAAGACTAGAAGTTGAGTCGATCATCGACCGGCTCAAAACCTTGAAGCTCTATTGATAGCTTTTCTTGGATGAATTATCTGACCCAATGAACGGAGGACATACATTGGCAAAATATAACGATTGAATGGATTATTCGGGCAGCGAAGCCGATAAGCCGAAAACACTCCGCAGTGTCTTGGTCCACCTCAGTACCGAGTGCACTTGGACATTGGATGGGACTTTCTCATCTCGGTCGCGGGGAAAAACTTGGCGAAAAGGAAATATCGTGAAATACCCCGAGGAATCGGAACAGCAGCTTCTGGCAGCCGATCGTCACGACTTTGTGATCCCTCACTCCAATTCAAACCCGTTTTGGAAGTCGAGTCTTTTGGGTGCAGTGCTAGCATCGGCCTTTTTGGGCACGGCGAGTCTCACACCAGAATCATCTCCCCTTCACCGCTACTTTCTCGGTCACCCGATCGCAATAGCCGCGACAACCTTGTTCAGCTTCGCAGTCGCGATCCTCATGATGAAGTCTCTCTGGCTTAGTGGGCAAAAGCGTCAATGTGAAACACTTCGCGACGAGGACTTGCTACCTGATAGCTTGGCCTCGACGCCGGCAGAAATCTGGAATGCTGAAAACAACTTGAACCAGGTAGCTCGTAATTGGCTCAAATCGCTGAATGATCAGCCTCATGCGATTGCGAATAACCTACTCATGGGTCGTCTTAAGGAGTTGATTCACCGTCAAGTTCAGCGAAGATCATCAAAACTACTCGCTGACGATCTTCGAGAGCTTTCGATACGAGATGCAGACGCCGCTCATGATTCCTATGGCTTGGTTAGAATCATCAGCTGGGCGATTCCCATGCTCGGATTTCTTGGGACGGTAATTGGTATCACCCAAACGCTGGGCGGACTGGACTTTTCGGATGGCACAACTGCCGTTGAAAACTTGAAAAGTGGGCTATACGTTGCGTTCGATACAACTGCTGTCGGACTCGTGCTATCAGTGCTGGCAATCTTTTTGCAGTTCCCGATCGAACGAAGCGAACAAAAATTCCTGGCAGTTATAGACGCTCGAGTCGGTAACTTGGCTTCGTCCTGTCTGCCCAGCGACGGTCAATCAGAGAATCAAACTGATTTGGTTGCAAATCTACTGGAGGGGATTCAGGTTGCCGTATCTGAATCACTGGAACAACAAGCTAAGCTCTGGCGACAGACCATCTCCGAGGCCCAAAAGCACTGGCAACATGCGGAAACAAGTCACGCAGAACAGATCAGCAGAGCGATTGAACAGGTTCTCTCTCCAGCCATCCTGCAACATGCAGAAACGTCTACATCGATAGCCGAAAGTTTTAACCTCAGCCTTGTAAAACAATCGGAACAACTTGAAAAGAGCTTCAGGGGAATCGAAGAAAGTGCGTGCCAAAGCTTTGATAATTCGCACCAACAACTCTCGGATCGCCTCGGCACCATGCTAGCGCAAGTAGCCGTCGACCACCAAAATACCATCCAAGAAACAGCAAAGTCTCTGCAGGAAAGACACCTCACCTGGACTGAGCAGCAAATGGAACGTGATTCAAAGTCGCGGGATCATCATGCCAAAGACCTGTCGCGACTACAGACTGACACCCAATCGCTGTTAACGCTACAGCAGACACTCGATACAAATCTGCAGCGAATACAACACACAAACACTGAGCTGAATCGCCAAGTATCGAATGATCTAAGCGCGAACTTGACAGAAGCAATGCGATATTTGGCACGCACTGTTGACCATCTTTCGACCAAGTTAGATGAAAGCACAAAACAAGATCAAGCGACGAGGTCGGCAGCATGAGCAGGCGACAGCGGGGGCTCTCGCCGACCTTATTCCCTTTCTTGGCAGTTCTCGTATGCACACTCGGGACGCTAATTCTGCTGCTCGCATTGGTCGCTCAAAACGCGACCGCAAAAGCGACGACCAAAGAGCAACAATCTGATCCTGAACGCAATCGCAATGTCATCACGTCTCAGCAGATTAAACAACTCAGAAGAGAAGAAGCATTCAGACTGGATGCAATCATCGCTTTTAGAGATGCTCAAACACAAGATCTCGAGGAACAGCGTGAGCAGCAAACTCACTTAGAGGATCATATTGATCGCATCAAGAAAAAGCTACAAGCTCTCCAAGATGAAATAAAGTATGCGACGGAACTTGCAGCCTCTGATTCCGTCACTCAAGACGACTTGAAGAAGCTGACATCACGACGAGATGCAATGCAATCACTCGTAGATGACTTGATTGAAGAATCGCAAAAATCGGGTCAGAAGGTTGTCATCGTTCCTCACCAAGGCCCCAATGGTACGGATCGGCGCGCGGTCTATCTGGAATGCAGCAGCACGGGGATCACTGTTTGGCCAGAAGGTTCAAAAATCACAACCGATCAACTTGAACGTTCAAATGACTCGGCGAATCCGCTTGATGCTGCTTTGCGCACCATCCGATTGCATGCACTAAAGCACTACGGTGATACTGATGCACCGTATCCACTACTAATCGTTCGTCCAGATGGAATTGAGTCCTACGGTGCTGCACGTCGATCAATGAAAACATGGGATGATCAATTTGGATACGAACTCATCGACTCTGAAACAGAATTAACTTTTCCGGAAAAGGATTTAAACCTTCGGGAAAAAGTGGACAGAGCAATCGCGGAAGCAATACAGGGTCAGCGGAGACAGTCACCGTCGGGCATCGCGCGAGTTCGCGATGATGGAACTCGACCGAATCCCAGAGCCCAGTCAACACGCCTGCCAACACTATCTGCAGCGGCAATGGAACGATCCAGTCGGGCGAGCGGATTTCGCTCATTACGAGATCAATACCAACCTGCTCACAATTTCACACCAAACCCACAAGGGATTAGCTCTGGTATCCAAGGCAAGTCAGATTGGAATCAAATTCAAGACAGCACAGCTACATCGGATAGGATCCGAAGCACCACTGACTTTACGCCCATTAACAAAAATCGCTCTTCCGCAATCATCAACCAAGTCCCAAATCGACCAAGCTACACCGCTCCACGCCAAAGCGATCTGACTCGAACAACGTCGGGATCAACAAAGAACCGTTTGGATCTAGCGGACAATCATCGCCTTCACACATCCTCGGCGGATGGATCGGCTAACCCGGAACGAGCTCTTGCAGGGTCACAAGGTCAACCAATCCAAGGTAACCGTGTCGCATCACCAGAACACCAATCCAATGGGAACAACCCTACATCCTCTGGTGAGTTACAAACGCGATTCGAAGAGGGAATGGACTCACCTACTACGGGATCAAATGAAACCGAGACAACCGGAACAACCCAGGCAGCGCGCTCAGCGGAAAATGCATCTGGATCATCGCCAGCAATGAACCATATGTCAAAATCCAAACCGGGTGGAGTCTCATCCTACATCGGCTCAGCGTTCGAGACGATGGAAGAACCTGAGGATCACCGGATCAAATCGCCACCCACTCAGATCCCGTCAACTCCGGTCAAAGCACCCAAGACAAAACAACTTCTACAAAAACTGGGCAATCATTGGGCGATCCCAGAATCGATTGCCCAAATGCGTGGCAACGAAATCATCCGTACACTTCGCGTTGAGATTCATGATGACCGATTGGTCCTGCTGCCAAGTCGTGATGCTGCGTCAATTGAAATTTTCTCATTCTTTGACGGAAACTTTGAGCGAGCAGCATTGCAACTGGCGACTGCAATTCACAATCGAATCAATCAATGGGGCCCGGCACTACCAGGTGGTAAATGGCAACCGAGACTCGAAATCGTCACAAAATCAAGATCACCTGAAACCTTCGATCTCCTGAAAAACTACTTTCATAGAAGTGGTCTCGATATTGTTCGGAAGGAGAAAGAATGATCTCAAATCGCCGAAAACGTGATGGTCTCGAACTTGGATACGATTCGTTCTTAGATATCGTAGCCAACCTTGTTGGGATCCTTATCATTCTTGTTGTTGTCCTCGGAGCACAGTCGACAAGCAGAATAGAGGCTCTGAAGCAAAATGAAATGGATTCGCCTACACGAAATGAAGCAACTCCAGCAGAGATCCAGGAACTCACTCGCCAAGCACAACTCGCCCGTGCTGCTGAAAATGACTCACGTCGATTCGAAAAACTGATTGCGAATCAGAAAAACGCCATTTTGGCAAAACAGACAGAAAGAGATTTTCTACTCGACCTACTCAGCCAAGCCGAGACCGCGTGGAATGAAGCTCAAGAGGAGCTCGATACAAAAAAGCTTGAAAATGCGCAAAGGCTTACCGCTGAAAGGAAGCTAAAGTCTGAAATAGACTTCCTCAACAATGAAGCAAAGAGACTTAGCAATCAACCGGATCAAGTCGTTGAGATTGAGCACCTACCGACACCCATGGCGAAAACTGTTTTTGGTGAAGAAGTTCATCTCCGATTAAAAGAGAATCGATTATCGGTGGTCCCAATCGAGCAATTACTCGAAGTAATTAAAAAAGACTTTGAGAGAACCGTGCATGGAAATAAAGAGGGACGTCAAGAGTCGGCTGTTGGACCTGTGCGAGGCTATATCGCCCGATATCAATTAGCCAAGGAGCGTGGCACCATCAACCGCGGAGGTCAGATACAAACAGCAACCCGCATTCAACTGGTAAGCCTCAGTGTTGAACCACTATCCGAACCACACGGCACCCCCATTGAGCAGGTCATTCAAGACTGGCAGCTGCTGGATGTCGAGCTTGCGGGCAGAAAACCTGAATCAACCACCGTCACGGTTTGGGTTTATCCTGACAGCTTTGCGACCTTCCGAACCTTGAAAGAAATGCTCTATCGAAAAGGTTTCGCAACTGCCGCACGGCCTTTACCGGAAGGACACGTTATCAGTGGTGGTCCTGACGGAAGCCGCTCACAAGCCCAATGATAATGATGGGATGCATCAAGTAATTCGATTTCGCCTTGAGAGACCGACTCGTAAAAGCCGTTTCCAAATCTTTGAACGCCTTTTCGAATGCGAATTTTTTCCGATCGGCTTCGCCCCAATCTTCTACAGATGGGCTAGCCATTTAATTCGTTCTTAGCCCACGCCGCAGCGCCCATCACACCAGCATCATCGCCAAGACGGGCCGCAACAATTTCGAAACGCCCACGGTAAACTTCCATTACATTCTGATTTGCCGTTTCAGTTACTGTTTGCAGAATCAAGTCCTCCATGGCCTCCACTAAGCCGCCACCCAACACAATTCTATCGGGGGCGAGAAGATGGATAATGTTGACCACGGAATAACCAATTAATCGACAAGCGTCAGAAACCAGGTTCCTGATCGACTCGTCACCATTTTTAATTGCATCGGCAATCGCTCCACTTCGAATATTCGACAGATCCGTACCGTAAGTTTCCGCCAAGTATGGCGCGTCGCCGCGATGAGCAATCTTGCAGGCTTCCGCAGCAATTGCCAAGCGACTTGCTTCTGACTCGACGGTTCCGGAAAGGAGGCTCCCGCTCTTTCGATTCGTACTAGCAATCTTGGTATGTCCTATTTCCATGCAGGTAACTCCCGCTCCGTGCAGGATTCGACCCTCGTAAACACAACCTCCTCCGACTCCGGTACCAGGAAAAACTCCAACGGCACATCGGGCACCTTTTGCAGCACCGAATTGGTATTCAGCGTACACACCCGCATCAACATCGTTGATTACTGAGACGGGACATTCGAAGCGACGCTCTAACTCACGCTGGACATCCACATCGTCCCAGCCGAGATTCGGAGTTTCAAGAATCTTGCCGCGATTCATATCAACTGGACCAGGGCATCCTATACCAATCCCTGCGATTTGCTCATTGTCGATCCCCGCCTCATCAAGCATCCGTTGAATGGTGGTACCAATTCGATTGATTCCTGAATCACTTCCTTCATGACTTTTAGTTTTTCGCCGACGCCGCGACAGCTCTGTCCAATCCGAATCATAGGCAGCTGCCAGCATTTTTGTGCCACCCAAATCAAATCCAACCCAGATGGAGCGATTTTCATCCGACATATCTACCCCCAAATCCAGATAATGACTTCTGCGTTCTCAGCGTTGCGTCCGATCATGATTATCCGTTAGAGCCGCGATTCCTTTCGAGAATGTCTCTACGCGGCAAAGATCCGTTTGCTCACAATGATTTCCCGAAAACAATCTGGTCTTAAATTGTGCAAAAAGTCCCCGATTCAAAAGAAAACCAAGACCCGCGAGTAACCGATTATCCGTGCAAAAACTGCAACTCGCGAACATCTTAGGGTTTCAAACATCTTTCGTGTAATTATCCCCTCTGTTTTTTCCCAACAAAGTATTGTGATCAAGCCGAAAAATAAAGTGCAGGCAAGTCATTGCCACCCGCTACAATAACGTTCCCGCCGAGGTTGCGTTGACGCCTCAACCAATAACTCCTTCCTCTTTTATCCAAGATAAATAATGTATCTACGGAGTCCTCGCTGCGCCACGATTGCCTTGTTCATGAGCTGCTGGGCGATGACTTGGTTCCCAACAACCAAGGCACAATCCAAGTCAGACGTGGCAGGAAACTCTAAAACGAAGGTGATTCCATCACTGGACAGTCGGTTCCAGGTTTACCCGAATGATGAAACGCCAGATTTTCAGAAACATGTCATCCCTCTCTTGGGAAAGCTCGGATGCAATGGCAGATCATGTCATGGATCATTTCAAGGTCGGGGTGGCTTTCAGTTATCCTTGTTCGGTTATGACTTTGCTGCCGATCATGCAGCAATGCTTGACGAATCGACTGGACGAGTTGACCTACAGGAGATCGACGAAAGTCTCGTGCTAGCCAAGCCGCTTGATGCAGATTTGCATGAAGGCGGTCAGCGTTTCGAGAAAGGAAGCTGGGAACATCACGTCTTAAAAAGTTGGATTGAAGACGGCGCCAGTAACGACTCACTGGAACTGAAGAAACTCACAGAACTTCAAGTCCTACCGTCCGAAATTCATTTTGGAAAGAAAAGTTCCGAGACCGATCTCAAAGTGCTTGCTCATTGGGAAGATGGATCTGTAGAAGATGTCACCGTTCTGTGTAGATTCAAATCAAACAATAGCGAGATCGCGGCAGTCAGTGTGACCGGCAATGTTACATCAAGAGAATCTGGTGATACTCATATCGTTGTCTCCTACGACAACGCAGTTGTTCCCGTACCCGTTATCCGACCCTATCCCGGTAAGGTCCGATTGGCCACAGAACCATCGGGGCATCGCATTGACCAACTCGTTCTTTCCAAGCTGGAAAAGTTGAACATTCAACCGTCTGGTGTTTGCACCGATGCAGAATTCATTCGTCGTGTTTCACTCGATATGACGGGCGTCTTGCCTTCACCCACTGCCGTCGAGAAGTTTCTTGCAGACCCAAACCCGGCGAAACGTGATCTGCTGATTGAACAATTACTTCAATCCAATGGCTACGCCGCTTGGTGGGCAACGCGATTTTCGGATTGGACCGGCAACAGTGATGAGCAACTCACTAATGCACTACCCATGCGAAACGCTGCTACACGAATGTGGTATGAGTGGCTACGTCAGAGATTAGACAAGAACGTTCCGTATGACGAAATTGTGGAAGGAATCGTTACTGCGGAAAGCCGTAATTCAAACGAGACTTATCTTGAGTATTGCGAAGCAATGACAGAGGCCTGCCGACCCGGACAAGAATCCAAATACGCGATGCGAGATGGGATGCCTCTTTACTGGGCAAGACGAAATTTTCAGTCTCCTGAAGATCGAGCTATCGGTTTTTCATACACATTCCTAGGTGTTCGGATCGAATGCGCTCAGTGCCATAAACATCCCTTTGATCGATGGTCGAAAGATGACTTCAAAGATTTTTCTGAGCTCTTTACACCGATACGCGTCAACCAAACCCTCGTTGCTTCCGACGCTAAACAAGAACGCAATCAGCTTCTTGCTGACCTCACGGGAGGCAAAAAATTGCGCGGAGGTGAACTACGAAAAGCACTCTACGATGCTGCGAGAAAAGGTGACACCGTTCCCTTTGGTGAACTCATAGTCAACGTGCGGCAAATAAGCGACAAGCAGCAAAAGGCTCTGGAACTGGCAAAGAAACAGGGACGCAAAGTTAATGCACCTGTAATTCAATCCGGCAAAATCCTAGGCCAAGATGAGTCAATTACGCTGGATCACGATCCTCGGCAAGAATTGATGAGTTGGCTTCGAGATGCAAACAATCCTTATTTTGCAAAGGCCATTGTTAATCGAGTTTGGAGCAATTATTTCGGAATTGGAATCGTTAACCCAACAGATGACATGAATCTGGCGAATCCACCGAGCAACGGTCCTCTCCTGAATTATCTAGCGACCTCTTTCAGAGAAAATGGTTACGATCTTAAGTGGCTTCACTGGACAATCACCACCAGCGAGACGTATCAGCGTAGCGTTAAAACGAATGCATCCAATGCATTGGATCGTACAAATTTTGCTCGTCATATACCCAGAAGATTGCCAGCTGAAGTCATTTACGATGCGGTCGTTCTTGCGACCGGATCCGACGAGAAGGCCGATCTCCTTCGAAATGAAGTGAGTTCGATGGCAATTGCGGACGGAAAACCGAAGAGGAGAAATCAGCAGGATTTCGCGCTCGAGGTTTTTGGCCAGTCGATGCGAGAATCAAATTGCGATTGTGATCGGAGTGATTCACCGAGCTTGCTTCAATCTGTATACCTACGAAATGATGCAGAAATGCATCAAAGGATTTCCGACAGCCAAGGCTGGGTAAAGCAAGCTTGTGATGACCTGGGCATTGATGCACCTATCGAAAAAAATGAAGCGCAACAACTAGCAACGCTGAAACGTGCTCGGGGATTACGGAAACAGGTATTAGCGCAACTGGATCGTTTTCATCAGTCCAGTGCAAGCCAACAGGCCAGAATGAGAAAACAACTCGAAACTGGTCTGCCTCGACTCGCTATCAAGCTAGAAACCATGGGCTACCAAATGCCACCAACGGAACAGCTTCTGGCAAATAAAAACGCGTGGCCGTCGTTGCAATCGATTGAGCCAAAACAACCTCAGCTGGGTGACTTACTTCCGCTGGTCAACCAAGCTTACCTCAGAACACTCAGCCGGTATCCCGATCCAGACGAAGCAAGGATATCAATTGAATACATCACAGAGTCAGAAAACCCTGGCGAAGGCGTTGCGTCACTTCTTTGGGCTTTGGTCAACACCAAGGAATTCATCATCAGTCACTAGCTTGACTGCAGGGAATTAGAATACACCAAACAAAACAACTCGAATGAAAAAGATTAAACCCATGCAACTAAACCAAACCTGCGACGGAGTCAAACGGCGGGATCTGCTGAAAGTTGGTTCCATTGCTGCTGGTGGCTTGACCTTACCAAACTTCTTAGCAATGGCGAATGCAGGACAAGTAAAAACTGGCCGCGCGGATCGAGCCATCTTTATCGAGTTACCGGGCGGTCCTTCCCACCTAGACACGTTTGATATGAAACCAAACGCGCCGAATGAGTTCCGAGGTAGCTTCAACCCGATAAAAACAAATGTTCCCGGGATCGAGATTTCGGAGCACTTGCCAAAATTAGCAAAGGTTGCCGACAAGTTCTCGATCATACGGGGCGTAAGCCACACGCTCGCGGCTCATCGACTCGGTCAAGAGTACGTGAATACCGGCAGCAAGCCCATTCCTGCTCTCGAGTATCCGAGCTACGGCGCTGTTGTTTCCAAACAACGTCCCAGCAATTCTGAAATACCGAGTCTTGTGGCAGTTCCTAGAGCCGCACAGGGGCCTGGTTTTTTAGGCATACGGTATGCTGCTCTGGAAACCAACTCGTCTCCGACCTTCGGGGAAAGCTTTTCAGTTCGTGGTATCACTTTGCCAAATAGCATTGGCATTGACGAAGTGAATCGTCGTCAAACGCTACTCGAAAAACTCGATCGTAGATTCAGTGATATCGAGAAGTCGGAACAGCTATTGGAAGGTCTCGATCAATTTGGCTCGCAAGCCTATTCGATGATTACGTCCTCTCGAGCGCGGCAGGCATTTGATATTAGCCAGGAGCCGGAGAGTTTTGCGAAACAGTTTGGAGAAGACTCTTTTGGGCAGAGCTGCATGCTCGCACTTCGACTCGTGGAATCTGGGGTTCGCCTCGTGAGTCTCCAACTAGGAGGTTGGGACACTCATCAAGACAATTTTTCAAAGCTAAAAAATAATAATCTTCCAAAGCTCGACGCTGGACTCAGTGGGCTTCTAACAGGCTTAGAGCAGAGAGGATTACTGAAATCGACAGCGGTCTTCGTCACTGGTGAATTTGGACGCACTCCGAAGATCAATCAGCGCAGCGCAGAAGGCGGTAGGGATCATTACCCCCGCTGCATGTTTATGTTGATGGCCGGTGGTGGCGTTCAGGGTGGCCAAGTCATTGGCGAAAGTGATGACACTGCATCAGGACCCAGACATGAAGCGATAAGCCCTGACGATGTCGCGGCCAGCTTTTACTACAATCTGGGTATCGACCCTTCCACTGAGTTCAACAGTAGCACCGGCAGACCCATAACCTTGGTCAGGGATGGTAGTGTTTTAAAACAACTTTTTGCTTAGCAGCCGCTCTTGCGAAGTCTATTTCTATTTGCCTTCACCAGAATTGGATCAGCAAGACAGATCGAGCAGCGCATAAAGAAGGGCCATGGTGAAGCCCTCCCTGCCTCACCATAGCCCATCAATGCTGGAACGATGGCACCGATCGTTCCACCCTCCCAATCCATGGTAATGTCTTTATCGGCCAGTTCTAACATTGCTCTGGAGACCAACCGGGCGGGTTCATCTATTTTTTTTAAAGCTGTCATTTTGACGGGTTTTGTCGTGCTTAGCGCATCCAAGCGACCGTTTACTCCCTGTTACCGCGTTGATATCGGTACACCCAAGCAGAACCGCTTTGACATCAAATGAACGGAAGGTCCCGCAAACAGCCTCTCTTCCTTCGAGGATAATCAGAGAATTCCTCAAAATCCTCAGGGTCGCCTCTTAAGACGAGGCTGATTTCTGGTTTCACGCCAATGTTTCATATAGAAGACGATCATCGCTCCGAGATCAGACTTTCGATTGGTCTGGACCAAATTTGATTGAATTTTTCGTGACGCTCTGACCAACCATAGATCCGGAGTATGCATAACTTTTTTACGCATTGGCCCCACCATGTGGTACCTGAGAACGACCGTCGCAACAGAGAACAAGCTGTGCCGCAAAGACCGCTTCGTTAATCGCTTTACATGGAGGTAAGGCGGAGCACGTGATCTATCCCGAAATCGAACAAGCGATCTAATTAGCCATGGGCTGAGATAGCACGTTGTGGTTTGCTACTGCTGTGTGCATCAACGAAACGAATCATCTCACTCACTGAGAAACTCACGATGTGATTTCAAGTAAGGATTTTCGGATTTCTGATCGACGCTTCTTATCGAGCAATTTTGTCCCGTCCATTTCGGACAGATAGAACACATCGGCCACCTGATCGAGATGCGTGTCAATCTTTGCAAAGTTCAAGACGACCTGCTGCTCCGAGAGTGCTGCAGCGATCCGATAAAGCAAACCAACTGAATCATAGGCAAAATAGGATAAGATTGTGTATCGGTCCACGGTGTCATTATCAATTACAACCTTGGTAGGTAACACGTTTACCGAATCAGGCTCCGCTTCATCTTGCGTTGCCCATTTTTTTCGGTAGGGAGGAAGCGGTTCGTCCGGACTGTCCAGTAACTGGCAGACTCGGCGACAAATATCCTCTGTTTGTACCTCACCTATCTTCCCATCAGCTGAAGCAGGATCAATCGCCCAGAAATAATCCCACGCAACATCACCGACAGTTTCAATCCTTGCTCTCAGAATTGACAGCCCACAAGTACTTAACGCCCCAGTCGCTCGAGCGAAGGTACCAATAGCATGCGTTGCGTCTTTCCGAATCACGGTAAATCGTGTGGCTTGTACATCTGCATCGTAGTGCGATTGACAAAGCGTGTTCGTCTCAGTGGTGTTGACCTCGTGAAACATATCAATCTCATCCGCTAAGTGGATGGAATTGCATCGATCTAAAAGTGATAGAGGCAGATGATTTAAGAGAACAAAACTATCCTGTGGCGAGGACCGTTTCTGGAGTTCTAACCGCACTGCTTTTCGACCGCTCTCTAATTCAGGATCGTCTGGACTGCCTGGTAGGTTACCGGAATCGAAATATCGGCGAGTTCTACGATAGAGATCATCAATGAGATTGACCTTCCAATCCGTTGCGACTCCAGGACCGACCGCAACTAGATCGCAATAGGTGTGCACAACCAACAATTCCAGTCGGCGTATCGAACCCACCTCGGAAGCAAATTTGAGCACAATCTCCGGATCAGTAAGGTCGTGCCGGAAAGCAATTACATTCACGTCAAGATGCTTCAGCACTAACCATTCCAGCGTCTCCGCATCCTCAGCGTTAAGTCGTAGTCGCACAGCCGTTTCTCGGGCGATGCGTGCGCCAACAATGCAGTGATCCTCTTCGTATCCCTTACCAATATCGTGTATCAACAACGCTAAGTGCAAAATACGTTTATCTTCCAACCTTCGATATCGGCGCCCCATCCCACCATCATTGTCACTCAGGTTCGTCGCGGCCTCGACAGCAAGAATACTGTGTGCATCAACGGTGTACTTGTGATAGGCATTGAATTGCAAGAGTCCTCGCATCCTCTTGAATTCAGGGATTAGCTGCTCCAAAATTCGCAACTCGTGGAGCCGACGCAAAAGAGGAGCGAGCCGGCTACTGTTGCTCAGCAAACTTAAGAATTCATCAATCGCTTTTCGATCAGGAGGTGTTATCTCTCGGTCCTGCATGGCCAAACGAATGGACTGCCAAGTCGGATGCGAAATCCGCTTGTCAAATTGATTTGCCAATCTCATCAATCGCAATACATCGGGCAAGCTCGAAGCAATTTTCTCCAAATACTCTTTTCTGACCCAAAGATGGTTTGGGCCCATCAAAATAGCATCGTCTATTTTTTTGGCGAAAACCCACTCATAAGCTCTCGCTAAAACGGGTCTAGTAATCGCATCAGCCACAAAAAACTTGGACGAATATCGCACATTTCGAGTATGCGCAAAATAATCTTGCATGAATTGCTCAACCGGCAACAAACTGCCCTGCCCTTCATACCCCCATGCTTCAGCAATCTCCATTTGCGCTGGACGATCGAGCACATCTTGATTTTTTTTCTCGCGAAAATGCAGTTCGTTCCGTAACCTAAGCAAAAAGGAATATGCAGATCGAACCAACTTGAAATCTTCTTTAGCAAGTATGCCTAGCATCACGAGTCGTTCTAAATCAGTCTCTCCACTACGCGCGAAACCAAGCCAACGAATCAATTGAATATCTCGAAGACCCCCGCGTGATCTCTTCACATTGGGACGAAGCAGATAATTTGTCTCACCCCATTTACTTCGCTCATCTACTCTTGCTTTCACCACATCACGTATCAATCGCTTGGCTCTCCGATTCGCGCCACGACTGAACTGGTAAAAGTACTTTGAGTAAATCTGCAAACTGCCGGCTAACAAGCGAGATTCTGCCAACGAAGAATAAACCACCGCATCAGACCAGGACATTCGACACGCTTCATCTGGCATGCGAATGGATAAGCCAAGCGTGATACCAATATCAACAAGATCTCTTGTTAGATTTCCCGCGATCTTATTTGCTAATGGCTCACTCGACCTAGTGGTTATGATCATCAAATCCGCATCGGAATATGGTGCAACATCACGTCGGCCAAAACCACCATGTGCAACAAGGCATAAACCAACAATACTCTGATCATCCGCGTGCTCTTCGATCGCGGCATTCCATACGGCTAAAACAACATCGTCATAAACATCCGCTAGTAGTGTGCAGACTTGCATCGCAGGGGTGCCGGAGCGGTGGCTCTCATAAGCCTTAAGTCGTCCTTGCTGAAGCAGTTCTCGGCACTGGAGAACAATCGGTCTCATTGTGTATTACCGTGAGGAATCGACTGGTCACTTTGCGGGTTAACGACACAAAATCAATCACACTTTCTCAAAGAGTCCAACCGACGATGTCATTCAAACCCAATCAACGATAAACGATAACCGCTGACTAGATTGCTTCATACATCGCCAAATCTGTTTGAGATTTTGTAGCACACGCTTCGAGGCTCTTGCTGCACACATCCAACCAAGAACCCAAGCGCTGGCGTGGTGATAATCGCATGAGAAGCTGGACATCCGCTGTAACATCAAAGCAATCAGAAAAGAGGCCAGAGCCCTACAGCGCGTCTTCGCCTCTCTCCCCGGTTCGTATCCGAATCGAGTCCTCAAGATTGGTCACAAAAATCTTCCCATCGCCGATTTGTCCGGTTTGCGCGGTTTGCAAAACCGTGTCGATTACCATCTGAAGATTGTCGTCGGTGCAGATCACTTCGATTTTTACCTTTGGCACAAAATCAATCGCGTACTCCGTGCCGCGGTAGATCTCCGTGTGCCCTTTTTGACGTCCAAAACCACGCACCTCGCTGACGGTCATCCCGTGGATGCCTTGGTCGGTGAGCGCATTTTTAACGTCTTCAAGCTTAAAGTGACGGACGATAGCTTCGACTTTTTTCACGATCTTACTCCGGACAGAAGCATATGTTTTGCTGGATTGCCTCAGAAATTGTACACCACTTGGACGCCTGAGCCACCGGGTGATGGCATCAGAAATGAGTCAGCAGCCGATCCGAATCAATCACCGTCTCGATTGGGAAAAAACCGCTAGGAGCTTAAAAAAAGCGTTTATTCTCGGCGTATCAGGCAAAAGCACCCAATTGTCAGTCTGAATAGATCTGAGCGATCAAAATAAACGCTCAATCAGATAATTTGCCCTCATCCGCTGGATCGTCCGCTCGCAATGCGTCTAAACCAACCCACGTGACTTCCGAATCACCAGCAAGATGATTGACCGCCCGAGAAAGAACGAATAACAGATCACTCAAACGATTGAGATAAACGGCTAAATCCTCGGATACATTCTGGTCTGGTACTTGGAAGAGTGTCACGATCCGACGCTCAGCACGTCGGCAGATTCCTCTCGCGAGATGTAAGGCGCAGGCTCCATCATTGCCGGATGGAAGAATAAAATTTGCCAATGGATCTAATACCTTTTCGTGCTCATCGATCCATTGTTCCAACCGGCGGGTATGAGCCGCATTCAAGACTCGGGTTCCATGTTTTTCGGGATCAGGGGTCGCCAGCTCTGCTCCCATCGCGAAGAGCTCATGCTGAATTTGCTCAAGCTGGTGATCGATTACCTCACCGACGCCCGCATTTCGAACAATTCCCAGAGCGGCATTCAACTCATCAACGGTTCCGTACGCTTCAATTCGAGCATCATCCTTCGAAACCCTTGGACCGCCAAAAAGTCCTGTGCTGCCTCGATCACCCGTTCGGGTATAAATTTTCATCGGTCTACTTTTCGCGTTTAGAAGTTTGGTCGGAAGCAGTAATATCTACAAATCGCTGTCGGGTAATCACTGCCCGGCATGAGACCATTAGTACCCCACTGTTGAAATCAGACAAGTCATGTCCAGCCGTATTGGAGAAACTGTCAACGCCGCTGGGTTCTTTTTAATATTAAAAGAACAGCAGCAAATCCAATTTCTACTACTCCGGCACTCAAATCGCTGGGACCTCCCTAAAGGGCACTGCGAAAAAGGGGAAGATTTCCTAGAAACCGCATTTCGCGAACTCGAAGAGGAAACGGGGATAAAACGCCCTCAAGTCCAGCATGATGGTGATTTTCTCTTCGAGATTTCCTACCCGGTTACCTATCCAAACCCTAACTCCCAGACTTTCCAGAAACGGGTCCATTATTTCCTTGGTTATCTCTCAAGCAAGCCGGAGCTAACCCTCACGGAACATCAATCAGCCGCATGGCACGACTGGGAACCAACAAAAAAAATTCAAACGCAAACCATTGACCCCCTGATTACCGCCGTTGCGAATCATCTGAAAAGTATCAACTAGTGCGTTTGCTCCAAGACTCTTCAAATGATCAAAAGCCCAAATGGACTCCATGAACGCAACGCTACTGCGAGGTCATGTTAATCGACTTTTGTAACACTCATTCGTTGAATGAGATCAACCAAACGTTGAATACCTTCAACACTCGATCCTCTTCCAGCAGGGTCAAATCGCACCAGCTGTATTGATTATTACTTATAGAAGGATCAATCGGATTAGGTTCAGATTGCTTGAACGAAAGTGACCTCAGTTTGGATTCATGGTGACAGGAAATGACCTACGTTTCATGCGTGAACGGTCGTGGTAGGTCGTTTCCACGGAAGATTAATCTTCCTTAACAACATCATGAGCAAAAACGGTCGAAGACAAGATGGGCTTCCTAAAACGCATCCTCCGAAACAACCTCAAACAAGAAGAATCGAGCGAATCGGCGAGAGGCAGCTTCGAAACGTTGAGTCATGAGGAATTACAGACGCACATGGGCATAAGGTCCTATGGGGCTTTTGATTTGACCGATGCGGTTCGTCCATCCTATGACCTTCAAGTGGTGCCCAAACAGGGTTTTCGCTTTGATCAATATGTTGATGAAACGAGTGGAAGCAACACCCCTGCAATTATGGCAGCAGTGACGCGTCATCAACTTCTGGACTTATTCTTTGAATTAATTGACGTTCTAGGACCTGTGGTCGATGTTGTTCTCGAGTCCAGTCACAGAGTACAGGATTCGCATAAAGATCATTATCGAGAACATATTGATACAGCGGTTCTCAAAAGCATCCTGCTCGAGTTTGAAGATTTACTTCTTAATGATGGCTGTACGGGAATTGCAGTCATCAATCCCCAGAAACGCCAGGAAGTGCAATTGGATGAACATAAACTGCTAGTCATGTATGGTCGTCCACTGGACAAATTTGTGGCAACCTTGATTCAGGAAGATGTCTACCCGGACAAGGAAATCCAGTTCATCACAGAAGCTGAGCATGTGCACAGTAGTAGTGAAAGAATGCACGATCAGTTTAATATCCTCAAAAATCGACTCGGCATTGACTAGCCCCAACTTCATTGGTCTTGAAACCGAATAGACTTGAAGTGAGCGATTCCAATCGCGAAGAAACCTCTCGAAAACTGTATCTTCCCGCTACGAAACAATCCAATTTGATATGCAAGTGGACCAATTGCCATCCGCAATCATCTTTGGAGGTCCTTTGCAATCGAACCGTTGCAGTCTTATCGACAAACAGCTCCAGATTTGGCACGATGTGTGCGGTAAAAACAATCCATTACCTACGATGAAACACATCAATGATCGTTGTATTAAGTGCCAGTCTACATCCAGATAGCCGAAGTAGAATCCTCGCAAAGCAAGCGAAGTCAAAGCTGGATCAGATCACCGAACAAGTCGTCTGGTTTGATCTTTCTGAAAAGCCATTGCCAATGTGTGATGGAATGACAGCATACAGCGATCCCAATGTGCAAGAGCTTTCTACGCTGATCACCGAAGCGGATGCCGTGATCTTGGCGTCCCCGGTTTACAATTATGATGTGAATGCAGCTGCTAAGAATGCAATCGAACTTACCGGCAAGGCGTGGACGAACAAATTAGTCGGCATCATGCTTGCCGCCGGTGGTCCTGGAAGCTACATGTCTGCTATGGGTGTCGCCAACAGTTTAATGTTAGACTTTCGATGCTTGGTCATTCCTCGATTCATCTACGCTCTGGGTGATGCCTTTCAAGGAAACCAACTTGCTGATCCTCTAATTGACCAAAGAATCGATGAACTTGTAAAAGATGTCTGTTCGTTAAAACAAGCTTTAACAAAACGGTAATCTCCGAATCATTTATAGTCTTGTAGATCCACAAGACGAAACAGCACGTCATCGTCACGCGTTATAGAGTTTCTCAGATCTCAGAAACGCCTCGACCGAACGCGGCACGCGGTACCGAATACTCAATCCGTGCTTGATCCGCTCTCTGATTTCTGAACTGGAGATTTCAATCATTGGAACTGGCACCTCGGAATTACGGATTTGACGCACTCGCTCATCGTCGAAAATATCAGACAGCACCGAGTAGTTGGGTTTTTGTTCGCCGCCGCGAGCAACAACCGCCAAGGTCACTAGCTTGGCAATTTCTTCCGGTTGATGCCATCGAGACATCGATGCAAGCGAATCGGCACCGAGGATGAAGAAGTATTCATTTCGAGAATCCTCCTCACAGATCTCGCGCAGTGTATCGAGCGTGTAGCTAATGTTACCGCGTCTCAATTCACGATCATCAATCTCGTGACCACTCAACCCGCTAATTGACAGACGAATCATCATCAAACGCTGCTCATCCGTAGCAACTGGTGGTGACTTTTTGAGTGGCGATTGCGCAGCCGGTATCCAACGAATCTCATCAAGCCCTAGGTGCTCTCTGGCGGCTTCTGCGATCCACAGGTGGCCAACGTGAATAGGATCAAATGACCCGCCAAATAGTCCTATTTTCATGCGAACTCCTTCTACAAAACGAGAAATCGAACCGTCGTCGCACCCGTAGAATGACATCAGTCGCTTTTACAGTACAATAAGCGCACAAAAATGAAAGGTCGAACTGACCAATCATCAATCTATCCCTTAAATCGATACCACAGCCATTTATTTCATAGTGACTTGGAACTAGCTCAACTTGTTCTCCTCGATCATCTTTAGCCAATTTCGCACCTACATCCATGCCGAAGAGAACATCGCACCCAGTCAACACGAACGAGAATGCAAGTCGATCGACGAACTACTCTTCGGAAAAGCTGGAGAATCAATCAGGTCGCGATGACAACCCTTCAGCGAAGCAAACGGAATTATTTGATCTAACCCCTCCTCCATGGGAAACTCCGGACGAGTCTCCGATTACCGTCGCTACCGTCGTTTTTAGCGAAGCGCCATATGGACCATACGATTATCTCGTGAACCCATCGGATCGTCACCGACTTCAACCGGGAATGAGAGTCAAAGTCCCATTGGGAAATCGTCGACAACCAATAATCTCTTGGTGCATCAAAGTAGAAACCACTTCGCGTACCAGCCATAAGCTACGCGAGATTGCGGAAATACTGGATGAAAAACCCTTATGTGATGATGCCCTTGTCCGGATCGTTCTCTGGATGGGGCATTATTATCAAGCACCTGCAGGACAGGTCTTTGATACGCTCATCCCATCAAGTGTCCGGTCATTAGCAGGCACGCGGGAAAAAACCTATTATTCACCATCAGCAGAAGCGAAAAATGCGGATGTGGTGGAATCACTTCCGGTGAAGCAAAAAGCAGTTCTAATGAGCCTGATTCGTGCCTCGAATCCGATGACGGCTGCTGAATTGATGCTTAAAGCTCAATGCTCGCAGGATCCAATCAAACGCCTGTTGCAAAAAAAACTTTTGGAAACAGAGAGCAGACGAGAACTACAGAGTGCTACCTCCAAACGCTGGCAACTGGATGATGGGGAGGCAGAACGTAAACTGCAATTAACTGATGATCAGTCCAACGCCCTGCATCAGATTGTCGAGTCGATTGATGCGAACGTGCAAAAGACACTCTTACTTCATGGGGTGACGGGTAGCGGTAAAACTGAAATCTACATTCGAGCTATTGAACATGTTGTGAAATTTGGTCGGGGTGCGATCGTACTTGTGCCTGAAATTAGCCTCACCCCGCAAACACGAGGCCGCTTTGAGAGAAGATTTAAATCTGTTGCGGTGCTTCACAGCCAGATGACGCCGGCTGAAAGACACTACCAATGGCAACGAATCAAAAATGGCGAAGTGCAAGTGGTCGTGGGACCAAGAAGTGCGGTCTTCGCACCATTTCCGCGCCTCGGCCTTATTATTTTAGATGAAGAGCATGATGCATCTTTCAAACAAGACACACAACCTCGCTACCATGCAAGAAAGGTAGCACATGCGCGCTCCAAGTCCCTCGGAATCCCTTTGCTACTTGGGTCAGCAACCCCATCACTAGAATCCTGGCAAGCGACAGCGACAGGCCACGCTGAATTGTTATCATTGTCCGGTCGCGTGAACACACTTCCGATGCCGGAAGTACAACTGGTCGACCTGAGGATTCGTGAAGAACGCACAAAAGGTTCGATCAGCCGCCCTCTTCATCACGCCATCGACGAGACGTTGAAAGAGAAAGGGCAAATCATGCTTCTTCTCAATCGAAGAGGATTTGCGACCAGCATTCAATGTCCGGCATGTGGGCATGTCGTTTCCTGCCCGGATTGTGACTTACCCTTAACCCATCACCGTGATGGAAGTAAAGCAATTTGTCACTACTGTGATTTTACGATTGCAACACCACCGTGGTGCCCAGCGTGCCGATTTGATGGAATCCGCTACGGTGGTCTGGGGACACAGAAACTAGAAGTCGAGATCCAAAATCGTTTTCCCGATGCAACGATCGCAAGAATGGATAGCGATACCATGCGTCGCCCGGGAAGCCATCAAAAAGTCCTATCCGCTTTTCGTTCAGGCGAAATTGACATCCTCCTCGGCACTCAGATGATCGCCAAAGGATTAGATTTCCCTAATGTCCTGCTGGTAGGGGTTATCAATGCCGATAGCGCCTTGCACTTTCCTGATTTCCGAGCAGCAGAACGCACCTTTCAACTCGTGACGCAAGTCGCAGGACGAACGGGTCGTGGAGATCGGCCGGGCCGAGTGGTAGTACAAACTTTCACCCCAGAACACCCCGCAATACAAGCCGCTTCTCGTCATGATTACATCAAGTTTGCCAAACAGGAGCTTATTAACCGCCAACGTTTTAACTATCCACCTTTTGGTAGTGTTGGACGTATCATCATACGAGGTCCCGATGAGAGGCTCACCGAATCGGTAGCTGAATCACTTGTGAAGCGACTCGAAGCAGCCAGAGCCAATTTTGATACCAAGGTTCGCATACTCGGACCCGCTCCCCCACCGATCACTCGTTTACGTGGTAAGTATCGCTTCCATATCTTACTTCAATCCGTTAATCCCTCCGCACTAGGAGAAACCATTCGTCGTGGAACGGATCAATTCAGAGTGCCGGATAAGAGCGATATTCAGTTCGTCGTCGATATTGATCCGCTGGATATGCTCTAGATCACTCCCACAAGTGCCGCTACTGCCTACGATCACTCCGATTGAGAATTGGTCGACTACACCCATCCAACATGCAGAATTTGGTAGTCAGGCAGTGGCTGGCAATTTCCTGAGAACAAAGACCTGAGAAACGATTAAATGATCGGATCTCGCTTTTCTTTATTGATTGCGGATAGCAAAGATCGTGAAAGAAGAATCAATCTTTGTTGTAAAACTGACGAAAAAGACGGTATGCCGATGATCACAGCGTATGTAGGCTGAGTGGCCCAAAAAAATGACACATTGTTAATGGAATACCCGAATGCCTTCGCCATCGGATGAACAGCCTGAACCTAGAAAGAAACTTCGAATTGAACGGCGCCGGCTTGGAAATGTAAAATTTATCGCCGAACAAGGCGATTATGGATTCATCACCGCAGAAGATTACCGAGACGATGTGTTCTTTCACACGTCAGTCTGGAATCCCGATCAAATCAAGAACGAAGACGACACTGAAATTGAACTCATTGAAGGATTATGGGTTGAGTTCGAACTTGATGATGAACAATTTGAGGAAGAAAAGAGATTGAGGGCCAAAGTAGTTCGTCCGACGACCAGACCAATCGGTCGAAAACTGTCTGGTCGCGATGCTACTTTCCAGATTATCACGCACCATCCAAAAGCAAGACGACGGCGTCCTTCATGGCGCGGTAAAGAAGAATAGAATCAAGGATGGCCTCACTCCCAGCCTCGCAACAACCTTACACCGACACTAGTCAGATTTTCACTTCGAGCCATTTGCTGAGTCGGTATCATTGTCCTCTTTAGCATCTGCCGAATTGTCTACTTTTGGTTTCTTTTCGCGAGGTGGTAGCTTTCCACCATTTTTTTGCGCCTCAATGAAGCTTAACTCCAGGTCTTGAACTAATTTCGGAGTGACATGTTTCTGCAAAAGCTCTCTTGTTGTTGAAAACATCTCATCAACTTTTCTACTCTGGTTCGCATTGTTACTTCCCAGCAAATTGATAAAGTCCTGCTGCTTTTTCCCAATAGCTCCGTACAGCACATCACTTGTGGGCTCATCTCGTAACGCAGTCAACAACTCCTCGGCTTTTTCCATTTCGCCACGTTCAAGTCGCATTAATATCCGCGCTTTGAACAACTCCCTGATTGCAACCAAATCAATAATTGAGTTTTGTGCACCGCGGATATATGCCTCGGCTTGTAAGCGAATATCGTCACCGGACAAGTCCGCAACTGCGTTGGCGTATAAGCCTGGTACTACAGGCAGTCTTGCGAGAATTGCTCCGCCATTTTTCACATACAAAAGTCGCATTGGGTCATCGGTTTGCTCGACGTTCAACAAACCATTCCAATTGGTCCGACCGACGAACGTCATATCACCGGTTTCAAGGTTCTTTTGATAAAGCTCATACCCAATCAAAGGAAAATCTTCATCCCGCTTCAAATGCAAACGAACTTCGGTTGCACCCAGTTGAGGCCTCACTTTCAAAGCCGTTCGAAAAGTTCTCTTGTTCTTACGACCTTGCAACCCTCCACCTCGACCGGAGTAAAAATCCATCTTCACGTTTCGGTCTTGATAACCATCCAATTCGGTAACATTAAGGTAGGCCCAGTCCAGCGGCCCAACCATGATTGGATTTCCATTTCGGTCATTTTTGCGTGTCATGGGCTCTAAGACATCACCAACTCGAATCCACGCAGGCGAATGCTCACGATCCTTCTCTCGAACCAGCCCACCAGCACGAACAAGGCCGAGTGCAGAGCGAAGCCCGGCATTCTCAATTCTGACAACGGGACCAAATGCCTTTGTAATAGCAATGCTCATTGCACGGGGAAGCAAATTCACATTCAGCGCGTTGACCGTTGCGACGGGGCCAAAATGGCGCATTAGCGTGTCAAACTCAACAACCTGTACCTTGATGGGTACTTCACTCTGAGTGACTGAAACAATGAAGACTTTGTCATAATCCTCGACGATTTGCCCGACCAACTCAGAGATCTTAGGCACCACCAACTTTGCTTCGGGAACGAGGGTGTTTGCGATTCCACGAGAAACAAGAATTGCTTCAACCTCCTTTTTCTTGCTAGCCGTTTCATCCGACTCGGATTCACCTTCACTCTCTTCCTTTGTTTCCGATTCAGTCGCTACGGATTGAGCCCACAAATCTCTCACGGTAAATTCATCGCCACTTAAGAGCTCCAGTTTTTTGGCGATACCATCAAAGTCTTTATTTTCAATCGCTGCCGCTCTTGCAAGAACTTCTTGCCCCCGATCCGCAGTGGTGTAGACCTTGGTCACATAGTCACCAATGTTCCTAGCAACACGTATACGGACCGCATCTGGATGATCGCGCTTTACAGCAAGAACGGGATCCGCTGATACGATCTTATCGTAGGTCAGATCCGAGATACCACGTTTTGCTGCTGTTGCAACTGACTTGGGCGCTGACGCAAAATCGACTCTCCAGACGGCCGCAAAATCACGATCAAGATAGGCTCTCAATGGCACTTCTAAATCGGCAAACGCCACCGAGCTATCGTCGCTGACGTACCAGACCAAAACACGATACGGATCAAAATCCCACGGCGTCTCCTCAGCAGAAGGATCTTTAACTTGGCTTGATCTCGATGCATCACTCATCTGTGATGCATCGGTTTTGACCGATGAAGAACCCGTGGATGGATCAACATCCGCAGTTCCCTCTTGCGCAGCGAGGCTGCCAAGAAAAAAGATTGTGATCGCAACGCTGGATAGGAAGTGTTTATTCATTCTTCTTATGGTCCTAATAGCCAGTTATCCGCATTTTGATAAAGCGAAACAATATACGATCCCATTCCGATCAAATCCCTACGATAAGCGTAGGAATCAACCATCTGCCA
>CAXQOB010000224.1:0-13919 GCA_964225475.1 Candidatus Nitrosopumilus sp.
GCGAACTGTTGAACGGGGTGCCCTGAAAGAACGCAGGGAGAAAGCCTGGGCCCCAATTGTTTACACTTGCTTGGGGAACACCACGAGGATCAGGAATCGCTACGAACGCAGGAAGGTTCTGATTTTCGGCTCCCAATGCGTAGGTGATCCAAGCTCCAATGCTGGGAAAGCCATCAAGGGTGAATCCTGTGGAGAGGAAATTCTCTGCCGGGCCATGCGTATTTGATTTGCTCGTCAGTGAATGAACGAAAGCGATGTCATCCACAAGTTCGCCGAGATGAGGAATCATTTCGGAGACCATTTTCCCAGATTCGCCTCTTGGCCGAAAATCGTATTGTGGTTTCGCGAGGTTGCCAGATGGACCTTGAAAGGTGACCGCTGGTCCTTCTGCAAAGGTTTGTCCATCCCGACGAGCGAGTTCGGGTTTGTAGTCATACGTTTCAAGTTGACTACACGCCCCTGCGCAAAAGATGACGACGACGTTTTTGGCTTTGGCGGGAAAGTGTGATGGTCGGCTTCGTTGTGGTTGGGTGGGGTCAATCAGGGGCGATTCAGCTGATGCAGCCTTCTCTTGCTGAATCAAAGCGGACAGCGCAATGGATCCGAGAGAGAATGAGGTTGATCCGAGGAATCCGCGGCGGTCTAGCATCCCGCGTCGAAAGTCATGATGGAGATGCTTCATTCTCTGCACTCTAATTGGGTTAAATAGCGAATCGCACGCTGCGACGATGCTTTAGGGGACGATGCCCTAGGGTAGGAACAGGAACTCATTGCTGTTGAAAAGGACACGGCAAAGCGTGGGCAGGCCATGCTCTCTAACGACCTGCAGGCAGGCTGTGCTTTCTGTTTTGGTTGGATGCCGTCCAAGGGCCAGATGGAAAGCGTGATCAATCTGTTGTTCAGGATTTACGTCCGCCCCGGACCTAATTCTTTTTGCAAATGTGTGCGTCTGATGATCGATGAAATCGCTATTAAAGAGATTCAGGGCTTGAATTGCGGTGGTGGATTGACTCCTCTTTGGTGTTGGCTGTCCGGCATCTGGACAATCAAAAGCACCAAAGACAGGAACGGGTTCCATTCTTATTTTGTGTGAGTAGATGGTTCGCCGCATTTCGTTCTCGGTGAACTCAGTGAGTGGCGGAAATCCGTTGAGTCCGCCACGTGATTGAAAGAAATTAAAGCCCGGACCGCCGGTCGCGAGATTCAGATTACCGCTTACCAGAAGAATGCTGTCACGAATTGCTTCGCCCTCAAGACGGCGAGAGGGGTAACGCCAAAAAAGACGCCCATCGCTATCAAGTGATAACGCTTTCTCTTTGATGATTGAAGATTGCCGGTAGGTTTTTGATGTGAGGATGATCTGGTGAAGATGGTTAATGGACCACCCACTGTTTATAAATTCCTGCGCTAGCCAATCAAGAAGCTTTGGGTGAGAGGGTTTTGAGCCATTGATGCCAAAGTCGCTTGGCGTATCGACAAGCCCGATGCCAAAATGGAACTGCCATATCCGGTTGGCCATCACCCTTGCCGTAAGCGGGTTCTCAGGGCTCGCGATCCAGTCTGCAAGCGCTAATCGTCGATCCGATTCGTTGGTTTCTTCTGATAACTGAATACCAGTGAGGATCGTCGGTGTCCTCGGGATGACTTCGTGTTCCGGCTGCTCTGGGTCGCCTCGGTTCAGAAGCTGTGTTGGCTGCGCTTTCTTGAAAGTGCCGGCGTAGACAAGCGTGGGTTTTTTTAGATTTTCGAGTTGTTTTTGGAGATTTTGAAAGTCTTTTAACGTCTTTAGGATCTCTTCTTGATTCAACTGGGCGCTGTTTTTTGCGAGCAACATTGCTGAATCGTTGGGCGTGCCAATCGGTAGGCGATCTTCCGAGGTGACGATTGTCTCCCATTGTTTACCATCGAGTGAAGACTCAATGAGATAGCGTGTCGGTAATCGATCCTTGAACCGTTCATTGCGATCACGACCCCAAATTATCTGATCGATTTCTGCAGCTTTTGAAAGCTCTAGCTGAACCCAGCCGCCACCATGTTGATTCGAAATCCAGCTGCGATCGTTGCCATAGACTCCATCGTTGATGTGCTTTAATTGGTGTTTTCCTGTCTCCGAATAATTGCCTGAGGAGGTGGCTTTGGTGCCGAGTTCAGCTAGGGCTAAGTTGCTTTGGTGGTCACCGCTTGCATAGACCTCAAGCTCATCAATGCACGGTTGGTGTTGATTCTCGTCAATTGTCTCTAACGTTGTGAAGCGAAGATACTTTGCTTCATGCTTTGAAAATCGCTCAATATTACTCTTGGCTGAGATGGGATCTCGTAGAGAGGGGAGGTTCCTGTCAACGCTCTCGGTTTCTTGAAGGATGATGGTATCCGCCGTGATTCCTGTACCAGTCTCACCACCACGTAATACCAGCCTTGATTCCGAATTCAATGTGTGACTTCCGGTGTTAAGGAGTCCGCTCCATAGTGGTTTCTTTTCCGATTCACCATCTGTCTGACCAGCAAAGTAATACTGGTCCACTACCGCGATCTCACGTTGGTCTTCTTTAGTGTTGAGATCACCATCGTGGTCGAGCACGTAGCGGGCATCACGCGTGTGGACGCCACTGCCGTGGACTCCCCAAGAAATCCAAATTTGGAATTGACCCGTTACACCGGGATTCCAAGTGAATGTGTCTTGGTTTGGTACGTTGTCCCACCACGTGTATTTTCCCGAACTGAGATTTCCAAATCGCGAGCGATCACCGGGGTCATCACGGTAACCTCGATTTTCTCCCGCAGGATTGGTGCCAACCCCATTCTTCTTCATTAGCGAAGTGGTCCTGTCTGAATCTTCTTCATCAATGATGATCGTTGCGCCAGTGAATGACTCCGGGTGATACGCTGAGAGTTCTTTTTCTAATCCTGCTACTCGCTCCGAAATAGAATTGATCTGCTTGCTTCTCTCCTCCTGCCCATCCGCTTGGTAGGTTCGATCGCCGTATTGCACGCCAGCAAAAAATGCTTGCAGTGAGTAGTAATCTTCTTGGCTGATCGGATCAAATTTGTGGTCGTGGCATCGTGCGCACCCAATTGTTAATCCCAGAAAAGAAGCTGACGTACCAACAATGATTTCGTCTAGAGAGTCCTGCCTTGCTAATCGCTTTGACGCATCGTCTTTGCCGATTTGGCCCGGTAGCAGCACGGGGGCTGCAACCAGGAAGCCAGTTGCTGAATCCTGATTCAATTGATCACCGGCGAGCTGCTCTCTAATAAATTGATCGTACGGTTTGTTTTCATTAAATGACTTAATGACATAGTCTCGATAGGGCCAGGCATTTTCTCGAGGAGTGTTAACCTCGAAGCCATGGGTGTCGGCATAGCGAACAAGATCTAGCCAGTGCTGCGCCCAACGCTCTCCGTAACGTGGGCTTTCCAAAAGGGCTTGGATCTGTTCACTAATGGCGGACTCTTTGTTCTTTTTTAGTTGATTTGTAAAGAATTCAATTTCTTCTGGCGTGGGAGGCAGTCCATGGAGATCAAAAAATAGTCGGCGGCACAGTATCACTGGGTCTGCTTCCGGCGACAATTCAAGCCCGAGAGTGCTCAGTTTCTGAGAGATAAAATGGTCGACCGTTAACGTTTTCGGATTTGCCTCGAGATTGAAATCAGCTAATGGTTGAAATGCCCAGTGCTCGTTCGGATTGGTTTGCGGCATTTCATCGACGGGGCCCTTAGCACCCTCCTCGATCCACGTCTCGAGCAACTTGATATCGGATTCTGTTAACGGCTCACCGTCAGGGGGCATTCTTACTTCCGGGTCGATTGACCGCACACGATGAATCAACTCACTGGTAGTAGCATTTCCCGGTGTGATGACTTCCTGTTCCGCAATCAACGCCGCTGTATCGAGGCGAATACCAGATTCTTGCCGAAGCGCACCGTGACAGGAAACACATTTTCGAGCAAGAAGTGGCTTGACCTCCCCAAGATAATCAACCCTCTCGGAGCAAAATGCATTTGAACCAAGGTTGATCGTCAATCCGGCCAAGAACCCAACTGGGTAGATCAGAAATGTCACCGCTCGCATCAGGCATTGTGGTGCCATGGGGGTTACCTGAAAATCAGTCTTGGTACGCGAAGCAGGGTTGCTTTGCGTCGTATGATATTTTGAAAGTTCGTCATCGCTTTGTCATGGATCAACGAAGGGGACTTACCAATACCGACGATCCGGGTTTAAGGAGGAACGTGGTTTGACCATATCAATGAGATCTTTGGGTTAATTCTATCAGCTTTTCAGCGGCATTTGTTGAGCTCTTCGGGATCGACCGTCTGTGATATCAATTCAGCGAGGCCAATGGTCTCAAGCTCAGAAAGCATGGTGATTCATTGTAGGCGTCAATGACCGACGTCACTAGAAATGACAATGTCCGACGAATCTAGCTGGCGAGATTATTTATCGGCGCCATTATTTGTCGGCGCCATTATTTGTCCACGCCAGCGCGGCCTCCCTGCCCTTTTTGGTTAGGCCGCATCCATCATCTCTGACGCAGGGTTCACTCCGCTGGAGGGAAGTGCCATGAGACTTGCGCAAATCCCCATTTTCCGTCCACCTGCGCCAATCCAAGGATTCCAATGACTTTCGCAAATGCGTTTCCGTCTTGGTCGACGCCGTTCATGGTTAGCTGCACGCAAGCTTTTTCATCGGTGCTGTAAAGGACCCGTATTTTCGTTACCTCATTTTCTTTCCATTGAAAGTTTGTCTTGATCATTTCATAAAACGACTCAAGCTCCATTTCATTCTGATTGTTAATTACACGAAAAGGCTGGTTCTGATTGAGTTGTGAATGAGGGAAGTGAAAACAGGCTGCAACCTTTGAAACATCTCCCGTGTTGAATGCTTTGACGTATTGTTTGACAAATGCGACAACTTTTTTATTACTGGTTGAGGGTGCCTCCTGCGCAGAGAGTGAACCCGTTAAAGCTACGCTAAAAAAAATGAGGCATACTGCAAGTGCTTTGACGTTTTTCATTCAATCGATCTTTCTGGTTAATGAGTTGAAAAGAATGCCGTGTTGGGTTTCACCGAGCCTGTTTTGCCTCTTCCTCGTGATCAGGTAGACGACCGCCGTATCTTATCAAAAGCTCGGAGAAAAATAGGGGAGCTAACAGACCCGGGTCTGTTTTTGCGACAAGTAGCTCTCCGTTGCCGTTCAAACCAGTTCTACACTTCATCAGGTTTTTGCCACATACTCCTCAAGCGAAACGATTAAGATAAAGGTTCAAGCGATGGTTTGAGAAGCATCGATCACATTTAGGCATTTCAAGTGGGTTCTGTTGTGAGCATGGTTGTGTACAAGAGGAATCTAAAGTTCTTCGTTTTATCAGGTTGTTTTCTGAGCGTTCTTGTTGGGCAGGGTTCGGCGAAACAACCCAATATCGTCATCTTGTTGGCGGATGATTTGGGCTACGGTGAGTTGGGCTGCCAAGGAAATCCTGAAATTCCAACACCGCATATTGATGCAATTGCGGCAAATGGCGTTCGCTTCACCTCCGGCTATGTAGCGGGTCCAAATTGCAGTCCATCACGCGCAGGTTTGTTAACCGGGCGAATTCCGAATCGATTTGGCTATGAGTTCAACCCGATCGGTGCAAAGAATGAGGAGCCGGGGAACGGGTTACCTGCAAAGGAAGTGACAATCGCAGAGGCGTTACATGATGCGGGGTACACCACCGGTATCATCGGCAAGTGGCATCAAGGTGGTGCTGCCGCTTATCATCCATTCCGTCATGGATTTGATGAGTTTTTCGGTTTCACTCACGAGGGGCACTATTTCGTACCGCCGCCCTATGATGGGGTGACGACGATGCTGCGACGAAGAACGTTACCGGGCGGTAGCAAGGGGCGATGGGTCGGAGAGCGAGGGCTCATATACAGCACGCACATGGGTGGAAATGAGCCGGATTACGATGCTAACAATCCCATCGTTCGGGGCGGGCAACCGGTGGTCGAGTCTGAGTATCTGACGGATGCATTGACGCGAGAAGCGGTGGATTTTATTCGTCGTCATGACGATAAGCCGTTCTTCCTCTACCTTGCCTACAACGCGGTTCACAGCCCGCTGCAAGGTGCAGATGCTTATATGAAAAAATTCGCTCATATCGAAGATATCCACCGAAGGATTTTTGCTGCGATGCTTGCCAACCTGGACGATAGCGTGGGAGCTGTCATGCAACAGCTCGCTGCATCCGGGATTGAAGATAACACAATCGTGTTTTTTCTAAGCGATAATGGTGGGCCAACCCGTGAGCTAACTTCTTCCAACTTACCTTTGCGAGGTGAGAAAGGACAGATGTACGAGGGAGCGCTTCGTGTTCCTTTCATGATGCAATGGAAGAATCAGATTCCGAGCGGGCTCGTCTACAAAGAACCAGTGAGTTCAATGGATCTCTTCACCACTGCTGCCAAAGCATCCCACGCGGCGATACCGGATAAGGTTGAGGGTGTCGATCTCTTGCCCTTCATCAAAGACGAGCAATCAGGGCGACCCCATGAGACATTCTATTGGCGTCAGGGCGGACGAACCGCCCTGCGCTACGGAGATTGGAAAATTGTTCGTATGGGCAGCAAGTATCAAGCCGGGGGGAGTTGGGAACTTTACGATCTTTCCAGTGACCTGTCGGAACAGCAAGATCTAGCAAAGCAAAAGCCTGACAAGCTCAGTGAGCTTATTGAGCGGTGGGAGAGTATGAACGGAAAAATGGCTGAGCCACTCTTTCGGTGAGATCATCGATGATCTGGGCTTAGGCATTCTTGGGATGCCAAGGAACGTGGCTTCAGGCCGAGCAATCAAGTCTGAAATCGCTACTTGAGAGTGTGTCTCTCTAAGCCAAACCCTTCACACGCTTGCTGTCAATCGGCGGGCAGTGAGGGGGTAACTGCGAGGGGGTAACTGCTGCAGATCTGAAGCCGGCATGAATGGATGCGCTGTTGCCCTACGCTACGCCGCCGTTGCTGGAAGGATTCCGATAATGTTTCCATCCTTGTCGCAAACAAATACGAATTTGCTGCCTGGCACGACTGGTTTCATCGTATACATGATTAACTCCATCTCCACTTTGAGGGGGTGATGTCGCCATCCATGACATGTTCTTCCAAACCAATACTAGCACCCTAGACCGGAAAGTAAAGGGTTTTATTCCTACGCTTCCTTATGCGGTCATGTTCACGCCTTCTACGTTTAGGTTCACTCTTCTACGTTAAGGTTTATTGCGCCGCGGTGAAGTCCATCGCGTTGGGTAGCGGTTGATAGTTCGGGAGTTCTCGCGTTTTTCCTTTTTGGGCCAGTTTGCCAGTTTGACTCTGATACGCCAATTTCAATTTGGTTGAAGAATCGCCATCGCTGCGTTGTGACCCGCAATGCCACTGACACCCCCACCACGCCGTGCCCCAGCGCCCGCTAAAAGAATATGAGGGTCATCGGTTTCACCACCCCATCTGATCGTTCCATTCGGATCCTCCTGTTCGGTTAAGAACGGCAGCGTTAGTTCACGGTGAAAGATATTTCCCTTTGGCAGTGATAGTTCTTGTTCCAGATCCAGTGGCGAGACCACTTCAATTGCCTTGCTGCTCCCATCAATTGTCGCAAGCACGGATTCGATTGGATCGACGAGGTACTCATTGAGGCTGTCAATTGCATGTTGTTTTGCAACCTCACGCGCACCTTCCGGATCAGATTCGAAAAGACTGCAGGGAGTGTGTAATCCAAACAGGGTGAGCGTGTGGTAGCCTTTTGTTGCAAGTTCGTCCGAAAGGATGGTTTTGTCAGCGAGCGTATGACAGTACATCTCCAATGGCAAAGGTTTGGGTAGCTGATTCGCCGTCGCCGTTTGGTAAGCTTGCTGAATTTGGTTGAAACTCTCATTGACATGAAATGTGCCCGAGAATGCTCGTTGAGTGTCTGCTCCTGATTTGAGTTCGGGTAAGCGTTCAACAAGCATGTTAATTTTCAATTGGGATCCTTCTAAGGTTGATTGGGGTGTTCGGCCCATTAGCTGTGCTAGTTGCTGTGGCGCCGCAGCGAATAAAAGGTCTCGGCCCGTATGACGAGCTCCTGATTGTGTTGTCACGGCAATTCCATTGTCACCGCTTTCCAATTCCGTGACTTTTGAATTCAGTTCAAATCGGACTCCGTGGCTGGTTGCAACTCGCTTCAGTTCTTTGATCAGTGTCCCCATGCCGCCTTTCGGGACCCGCCACTGACCGGTGCCGTTGCCGACGATGTGATAGAGAAAGCACGCATTGGCACGCATGTCATCTACTGGTGCAAAGGTGCCGATCACTGCATCGGTGAAAGCAACACCGCGAACAATATCGTTCTTGAATCGGTCGCAAATCACTTGATCGATTGGAGTTTCGATTACTTGATTCCAGATCTCAGTTAGTCCAACAGCTGATTTCAGCTCCGAAGCCTCCAGAAGTGGCTGCAAAAAAAACGGTGCTAAACGAGCGGCTAATTCCTCCAGTTCACCGTAAAACTTCCGCCAGGCTTTTCCCTCCGAGTGTGAGCCGGTTAGTCGATAAAACGAATTATCTGTTTCCTTGTCCCAGTGGTTGGAAACCATCAATCCGTCGTTGCGATCACCACTTCGGTAGGGCGTGAAAGAAGAGACCGTTCTGGGAAGGGTTGTGAATTGTATTCCCAAATCATGCACGATCTGATCTGGCAGTAGGGAAACCAAGTAAGAGTAGCGAGAAAGGTAGGCCTCGTATTCGGGAAATAGTTTGATGCTAGTCGTCGCACCACCCAGCTCGCCGTTGCTCTCGAGTAAAAGCACGCTCTTGCCAGCCTTGGCAAGATAGCAGGCTGCAATCAATCCGTTGTGTCCGCCACCCACGATGATGGCATCGTATGTTCTGTTCTGATCTGGCATGAATAAGCTGTCGGTGCTGGCTTAATAATGAAACACCACTTCAAGAGCTTGAAGATTAATTGCTTTCTGTCTTGACGGGAAGCTGGCTGAGTGAAATTGCGGTTTCGCTGAGCAACAGGCGTGACGAATCTAGCGGTCTTGCCGATGCCGAAATGGTTTGGAAAGTGCGATTTGTTTGATCGCGGTTGTAAGTCGGTAGTTATCCCGCCTGAGGTGATCCATGATCAAATTAAGGGTATCTCTGTCGAACGGTTGAACTTCTCGGCCCATCGCATAGGCGTAAAGTCTTTGGAGCGCATTCATCGCAATCTCATCACGGTAGATATCCAACAAAATCTGCTTCAATTCTTTTGGTGTCGAGAATCTTTTGCCGTTTGGCATTACGCCTACTGATTCGATCGCTGATTGGTTGGGGTATTGGGTGCGCCAATCACCATTGGATGAATAGTTCTCTAGTCCCAAACCTAATGGATCAATTGCTTGATGGCATGCAACGCACTGCGGTTGCGAGACATGCTGTTGAAGCAATTGAGCAACCGAAGGGTTCTCAATGAGTGGCAAGCGTTGTTTCGCTTCCTCCAGACTTGGGATATTTGGAGGTGGCTCTAGCTGTTTTCCGACGAGATTCTCCAAAATCCAAACACCGCGTCGAATGGGGCTGGTCCGGTTTTTTGAGGCAGTGAGACGCATGATGGCCGGACTGGTAATGATGCCGCCCTCGCGATCGCTGGTGACCTGGATCAAATTAGGAGGCTTGTACTTGTTCGGCTTTTGTTGGCGGAGCCAGAGCGCATTGGGAAAGATTGTCGCGTAGGTTTCTGAGGGCAATGTTTGAGTTGAGATGTTGGCGCCGTCGCTGGAGTTCGATTTTGCCGAACCGCGTCGATATATCCAGTTGCTGCTTACGAGGTCCAAGAGACTTCGCTTGCCGCGGATCAGCTCATCAAAGAAGTACAATGCTTCGTCATACGTCTCGCGATTCCATTTCTCGTTCTCCATGTATTCTGTGTTGGTAATGAGTTCATTAAATCCGAGCCATTGTGCGGCAAAATTTTCAGAGATAGCGACACGTTTAGGTGAGTTGAGTAGCCGCTCGATCTGTTGCGTAAGCACATCGTCTTTGAGTAGAGAGTCATCAGCTGCAAGTCTCAGAAGCTCGTCGTCAGGTGTGGATGACCACAGGAAGTAAGATAAGCGAGTCGCTAATTCAATGCCTTGAATCGGGTACGGACTCTTCGAATTCTGACTTGCTTCAATCCGGTAGAGAAAATCAGGTGAGATCAAAATCCTCTCAAAGATAGAAAGCAAGCTTTTCTCACTGCTGCCAGATTCTTCCAGATCCGTTAAGTATTGTGCGTGGTAGGTCGCTGCAATTTCTTCACTTCGATTGCTACTGCAGCGACAAGTGTGTTTAGTGAAATTGAGAATCAGCAGTTTTGCTTGTTCGGGGCTAGCTTTAGTTGGGATTTCTTTTAGTCCAAAAACCTTGTTTAAACCTTCTGGATTTCCCGCGAAATCCTCTAATGCAAGATGAATGGTGTCAGCGATTTCGCGAAGCGGTGGGTTGAGGGATGCCAGTCTCCAGCCATCATTATTGAAACCTGAGTTGCCAGGTAGATCCGCGGGGATCTTTGAGATGATTGCTTCCTGATGCTGCGTGCCTTGCAAAATGGTTTCATCTTTAATGTCGACCAATAGCAGATCTTCAAGCGTGTTGTGCAACTCATATCGGGTAAGTCTTCGCAATGGCGTTGTGCCAAAATGTGCTTGTCCATTTCGAAGAATAAATTGATCACGATAGAAATCTTTGATCCGCTCCGTCTCCTTGGGCATTAATTGAGTTTCGGACTCGGGAGGCATCTCTCCACGCGATACAACCCTCTCAACCTGGGTCCATCGTTTAACGATTGTCTCATCTGTCAGGTCGATTGTGTGAAGCAGTTTTGTTAAGTCAATGCCGGCTTCCGACTGAGTGTCATCGTGGCAGCCAATGCAATTGTCGACGAGGATCGCTGAGACTTGATCAGGGAGTCGTTCAGACGAGCACGCGAATTGAAGCGGCAGCAGCACCCACAGCGAACTGAGACAGATCCGCTTGGATTCGTTTTGAATCCAGTTTTTCATTTTTGAAGTTCGACCTTGGTCAATGAGACGACAGTCTTCTTCCCACCCCGATCTTCATAATTACCAGTGATGGTTACGACCTTCCCAACGCAACGATCAAAACGCAGTTTGTGATTGTTCATGTAGGGGATTCGGATCTCCAAATCAGACTGATCCGATAGCCTTAGCTGATAGTACTCGGTGTCAGCTTCGATGCTAATTCGAAGTAATCCCTTGGCAGTCAGCGTTGCGCCGTCGCTATTAATGACTTCCCAACTTCCGTCATCAATATTTTGCGATTTGAAGTTTGCTTTCTCAGAGAGTCCGGTGAGTTCGCCCGTCGAATCACCGATCGAGGATTTTTCTACACCCATTATCCGCATGAGACTGAGCAATAGATTCGCGTAGGGCTGTGCTTCCGGGTGTCGGAGGTGTCTACCTAGTTCTAATTTGCCGCTGGCACCACCGGTCAGGATCAACGGTAAGTCCGTAAGGGAGTGGTAATCACCATGTTTGATACCTGATCCCCACAGGATCAGCGAGTTGTCAAAAAGCGTCTGATCTTGATCCTGAATTGATTTTAGTTTTTCCACTAAATATCGAAGTTGTGAGGCATGCCATATGTTGATTTTATCGTAATCTGGCAGGACATTTTTATTGCGAACATGGTGAGAAACATAATGGAATTCAGCATTCACTCCCATGAAGTCGTAATGCGAGCGGCTGTTGGTGTTCGCAAGCATGCAAGAGATGACGCGTGTTGAGTCGGTCCAGAACGCTAGGGTGATGAGGTCAAGCATCGACTTGATGCGTTCTCCGAGATGACCAATCCTCAGATTAGGGTCAATCTCATCAAGTTTCTTATCACTGAAATCATTGCGATAATTTCTCCTCGATTGCTGGATGCTAGCCTCTACTTCATGAATCGATTCATAGTAGTGCTCGAGAATCATTCTGTCCTGTGCGCTCGCTTTGCGGTTCAATTTCGAAGACGCGTCTTTCACTCCATCCAAGACGCTTAGCACTTCTGTCTGTCGACGGAACTCAGTGGTGTCTTTGAACAGGAGGTCAAACACTCGCTGTGGGTCGTACTGCCCTTGGAGTGGTTGATTGGCCTGATCGTAGGAAAGGATATTGAGCCAAGGGTGCTGCTTCCAAACTTGATCCGCGGTCAGCTGCAGTGACTTGATCGGTGTTTCGTGTCCAATCACATCCGCAATTCTCTGATCAAAGGAATAGCGGTTGGCGTCCTTGTGTTTGGTGGCACTCATGAAAGTGCCAGGCGCGTCCATGTGGCTGGACACACCTTCATTGTCCAAGTTGCCCAGAATGAGAATGTCATCCTTCACTGCTTTTAGAGGTTGAAGGATCCTTGATAGTTCAAAACTGGTTTCGGTGCCGCCGACAATATCCCAGGAATGCGGATTCACACCGCAACCTTTGTAAAGAACGCATAGACGCGTCGGCGAGCTTTTTGGGCTCTCTTTGGCACTGCCCTCGGATTCCATGATGTCGAGGAATGGCAATGCGATTGAAACTCCAGCCCCACGTAAGAAGCTTCGGCGAGGAATTTGGTAGCTCTTACCAGACATGCCGTGCTGACCTTGAGGGGTTGGTGGGGAATTAGCGCCGATTTTCAGGGAGATGGCACCACTTGGTGCACGGGCTACATTGTACTTACCATTTGAATCCGGCGAGCTTCACAATCGTCGACGCCCTGAGGTGGCGAGATGCAGACCCCATTTTATCAGGCAGGGGGTGCTCATGGCAAAGGCATCAGCGAACCACAGTCTTTTTCTGCGATGGCGTGATTTGAGGCTGTTGAGGGGCGACGCAGTGCAGAAACCAGTTTTTTTGACAAGGCAAAAGTCTGTCTCGCACAATTGGTTTAGCTCATTTGGTTTAGCTCACTCTCTTACTTCAAAGCCAAACTTTTTAAGCTGTGATTCAACCGCCTCGCTGATTGCATCGCCAAATGTTTTAGCGGCTTCTTTGGATTGACTCTCCCGTTGTTTTGCAATGAAGTCATCACGCTTTTTAGTGGCTTCCGCGATCTTCTTCTGGATTTCAGATCGTTTTGTTGCCATCGTTTCGACGTGCACTTTGCGTTGTTCTGCGTTCATTTTTTGCATGTTTTCCGGCAAAAGCTTCACATCAATCTTTGAAAGAAGCGATGCATCTTCCCGGGTGGAATCCACGAGGTCCCGACCTCGATTGCTGTAGGCAGAGCCTGCTTTGGTAGCGATTCGACTCAGGTTTGATCCAGCAGATGCTGAGTTTTCATCCTGCAGGATTTGGTTTTGCTCAAGTGCTTTTCTTTTTGTGCTCGCTCCATACCAAAGATAAGTGCTATTCAATTCGACGTTTAACTGAATCAAGATGGCATCATGCGGTGTTTTGATTTGCGCGATTTTCTGATCCTGATTAATATTCATGAATTGACCTTCGGCGAGATCGGCACCGTGTTTCCACATGCCAGCGACTCCCCGCTCGTAATTGCCGCAGTGAATCGTATTAACCACGACTCCGCTTTGGATTGCAGCATTGCAGCTTTCCGTGTAGTCGACTTTTCCTTGTGTGAAAGGTTCATTGCCTGCAATGTAGATTGCTTTGTAGCCGTTTTTCTTTGTACTCCAGTCAAGGCGTCTCAATGCCTCTTGAATCACCGCACCGCAATACTCGTCGCCTCCATCGGTTTTCAAAGCGAATAATCCCGCAGAGACCTCATCAAGGTCATCCGTCAGAGGTACGACCTGACGTAAGTAGTTTTCGGACGCTGGCAGGTTGTTATTGCCGTACTCAAAGACCGCGACACGCAAAACGGGTTTTTGGTTCTTCTTCTCGGCATCAGCAACTTGGCGAACAATGTTCCAAAGCTGTGTGCGAGCCTGCGAGATCAGGCC
>CAXQOB010000225.1:0-25414 GCA_964225475.1 Candidatus Nitrosopumilus sp.
GGCAGTCTAGAAGCCTCGTGGCCCGTGGTGGAAGCGCTCGGAGCGTGACCACCACTCGCAGGTGGCAAGCCCCCGACGTCGCGCTGCAGGCGAGAAGCCGCGTGGAGCTTGCGTTCGCCCCCGTCGCCGTCGTCGTGGAAAAGCTACCGTTCCCGCGCCCCGCCCCTTCAAATCCGTCAACCCACTCTCCAGCTCTCGGATCTGGTGCACCGACTTTAGAAGATCGCGATTATATTCCAACGCGTTTAAACTCAGGTCCAGGTGAGCATCAAAGATCATCATCTTCGGAAAGGTCCTCAGAACATTGAAAAGGAATCGAAGTCGAATATGGCAAAGATTCATTGTTGCGAAAGATCACTGCCCATCGAAGCCTCAAGCATCCCTCGCCATGCATCCACCAACTATTACACCACTATACTCGTTAAAGGTTGACGAATTTGATGCGTCTTGTCATCGCGCGACACCAGAAGTCGTAATCAATGGAACTGCACGAACCAATAAAAAAAGCCGACCTCTAATCGAGGACGGCTTCGCGAATCTAGTTTGTAGGAGTTAAATCGGCGGCCTACAGGTTAGGTAGATCATACGGCTCGACATCACCCACCATGTGGAAGTGATTATGATCGATGTAAATCGTCTCGATCGCCTCGCGGTCATCTAGGGTGTGAGGGACAGGGTAACCGACGATCACTTTTTCGCTGAAGTAAACCGTGCACTTGTAGTGTGCGTGGTGAAGCTGAGCTGGCCCAATCAAAGGATAGAAGCGTGGTGGATCGATGTAATCTGCAATCTTCTCTTTGATAATGCGGACGTTGTTACGTTGCGTTTCCCAAAGTAAAGGAATACCACCTTGAACCGGACGTGCCTTTTCGAGAGCGTGCATGATCTCGTCATCCGTAGGAGGATCAAGTGCAACAACAGGTCCACCTGAAGTGGTCGGACCAAGAATCGGCACACGATCGTACCGTTCCTTTTTCCAGAACTTCTCTTCTTGCTTGTGCTGGTAGTATGGACTTACCGGGAGCGGATATCCCACCCAGCCGAGATTAAATCCATTATGAACCCCGTAGCAACCGGTTGTAGAAACCGCCAATAGAGCTACGGCGCCGAGCATCATGCGACGCACCCAATGCTTTTGCTTTTTCATAGCCGCGTTCGCATCCTTCGTATCGCGACGGTAATTCGAGCTGGTCATCCGAGCAACCTTCCGTGGATCTTTACCTACACGCTGTTAGAGAAGTGCGATGTACAGCACCAAACCAATTCAGCGTCTTGCGTACCAGTAATATCGTGTGAACTTATGCGGATCTTGCGGATAATTCGGCAGAATCAGTAAACGAATCGTTTTTGAGGCTTCGAATCACCGTGAAACACAGCATCCCTTGCAGAAACGCTGTCGCATGGGTGCAATAAATACCCGCAAAATGCTGTCAAGCTGGCGTTTTGATCAGAAAGCAGTCCACCAAGCCATCAGTTCTGACGTGAAACGTCGCGAAAAAAAAACCGCGTTGATCCTCACGATTGATCGCCTCATCCTCCCAATGAGCCGCGGAATCCATGCCTTGAGACGAACCGTCCTTGTGTTGATCGACCGTATCCCGACTCGCAGCGACCATCTTGGGTGGGAGATACCCCAAGCGATTTAGGGACCCCCACCAAGACCGCCAGCACTTGTTTAGGCTCATGCGAAACAACTCGATGAAAGCCCGCAGCTCGCAAGAAAGCTGATCATCCCAACAGCAAGCCCCGAGCTTGCTGAACTTACCGATGGGTCCGCTTACTCTCAGAGAAGCAGTAAAAAAACCCGCGAAAGGCTATGCCGTTTCGCGGGTCACTTTTCTGCTCAACTTGGACTGCGGTTAATCAGGTACTGACTGGGTAGTGAGATGAACCGTCAAGCTTTTACCCCTATCTTTAGGCTTCATGCCATCCGGTTCATGCTTCTCCCGCAACCGTTAGCGGTCGCTGAAGTCTAGGAACCACCAACCGTCATCCCATTCCAAGCTCACTCGACGCCACCCAAGAGGAACCTGTGGGTAAGGGTAGAATGGGCCAATGAAAGGCCACGCTGAAGGACTGTACTGGGTTGGGTAAGTTACAGCAGCGTAATTTGGGTGAGCTGCGTAACCAGGCCAAGCATAATTCGGAAGATTTGGCGTATCGTACCGAGGCGCTCCTGGGGGCGAATTAGGTGCCATGGGCACAGGCTGACCCGCAACAGGTGAAGGAACCGGTGCAAAGTTGGCAACCGGACGTGTCATCGATGCCTCTTGGCTCATGTTGAAAGGCACAGGCATTGCTGCACCTGCAACGGCCGGAGCAGCATTCTCTCGTGCTGGTCGAGCCACTGGGTCAACCGCAACCGGAGCCAACGAGGGTGCAGTGAACTCTGTACCCGCAAAACTTGGTGCGGGTACCGCAGGAGCTGCGGCAGGAATCGAAATGGTCTGGCGAACTCCCGTTACCCCTTCAACGCCCTCTGCGAGTGCGATGATGGTGTTCCGCTGAGCCTCCGAGCTTGCTCGCCCGATCACGTGAACAATACCACCTTGGCACTTCACGTCCACGCCAAACCCACGTAGCTGTCCAGCATCCTTCGCTTTGATCAGGGTGTCGACAACGCTAGCAATCAACTGAGCGTCATTGCTCTCTGGAGCTTCGCTCTTCTCTGACTCGGCAGAGACAGGCATCACTGAAGGAGCCGGTGCTTCCTCTTCCGTTCTGTCTGATTCCTCGAGGAGAGCCTTTCGGAACGAGAAATCACTTGCCTCAGGCTTTTCTTCCGCTTTCTCAGCGGCAGCGGGCTCGGCGACGGTGGTGATGGACAATTCGTCAACAACCTTTGCGATGCCCTCAATCCCCTCAGCGGTCTTAAGAACGATTTCTTTCTGTGCTTCCTCGGCAACATTACCTCGGAATGCGACAATACCCTGATCGACTTTCATGTCGAGGGTGAAGTCTTGTAGAGCTCCCGAGTCGCGATTGCTCTTGAGTCGTTTGATGATTTCCTCAGCGATTTCGCGATCACCACCCCAGACCTGACTTGGCCCAAGGGCAGCTAATGCTGCAATCGCTAAACCGAAATATTTGCGTCGCATCGAAATGCCTCCCTGCAGTCCTGAATTCAACCTGGGTCGGTCCCGTTTGACTAGCCTGTCGCACCATGCGAGCTGGAAAAGGTCGCCGCGGGTGGCGACGGATTGAGTCAAACGGTCATACCAGACCGGTGTTGTTGGTTGTTTCGGTCATAACAGGGTAGGTAAGGTAGGTTTTTTCTGATTTTGTCACCGATTGGCGTTCTAATCGTAAAAACTTCGCAATATACGAGGCCCTCAGATAATGCCACCAAAATGAACCCACCTGCAATGTCGACTTATTTAGCCTAAGTTACCAACCATTCTGCACGCGGGCACGATGCTCACAATTGCCGGAACACCAATCAACGAACGTTGAGTCAATTTCAGCAAGCATCCATTCGGAAAATGATTCAAATTGCGAACACTAGGAAGGAGCAATCCGCAGTTGCGAGCGAAGCTTTGTCCCTTGTACTTACTCCAAAAAACTTCCAAGATTGCACCGTGCGAGACGAATTGCAGTGATTAGTAGTTCGTTTGTCTCGCTAATAATAAAAGTAGCAATGCAGTTCAGCACGGGCCAACCCAATCCCCACGCACGTCAGCCTAACATGTCAACCAACGACTTTCCTGACAATGACTTCCCTGACAAAGAAGAGATGAACTTTGCAACACTTGCTCATTTCTCGGGATGTCTCGGATTACTCGGCTTTGGGTACATTGGCTTCGTTGGACCACTATGTATCTGGTGGCTCAAGAAAGAAAGCTCCGACTATGTCGAACAGCAGGCAATCGAGGCGTTCAACTTTCAAATAACCATTTTCATTATCGCAGTAGGGTGTGGTTTGCTGACACTTTTCAGCTGTGGAACCCTCTTTCCGATCCTCTTTATTCCGATGATTCTCCAACTTGTGTTCGGAATCCTATCGGTCATGGATGTGCGCAAGGGAAACTCCTATCGATACCCTTTCAATCTGCGACTCATGCAATAATCCATCCGTGGAGAAACCCGACCCACGCACAGAATCCCGATCTGTGCACAGTACCTTCTCATGAGTTGGGCCTTCTCATCATTCGCGCAATCCGCAAATGTTACGACCGCTGAGGCAGCTCTTTCCGTTTTCTAAATCAAGGGGTAAGGCGGCAAACCATCTGCCGCATGTAATCATCTCTTTGACACAATAAGTAGCTTTCACGCGCTGGATTGGCGTGGAAACTCGCATCGATGATTCTCAAGAATCATCATTTCCGAAACGTTCGAAGTACCGATGCCAGAACCAACAACCCCACAAACGCCGGAGCAAGAATCAAAACGGTTCGAGGCTGAGTCGCAATTACACCCAGCATCACCACTCCAAACATTGCTACCCCGGGGGGAAACCAACTTGCGGGTCGTCGCAGTGTTGGCCATGCAAGCCACAGCGCCCCCATAACGAGGGCGATTCGTCCTAAAGCCGAAGTGATCGCTTTCACACTGCCTGTCTGCTCAACCTGGAAAGCCATCCATGCGGAAGCAAGTCCAAGAGCGATCGCAATGACCAACACCAAAGCTCTTCGTGGGTCAGATGGACTTTCAGACTTCTGCGACATACTCAGGGAAGACCTTTAAAAGTTTGAATTGCGGTTGAGTTCGCTTCGGCACCGTAGCTAGATCAGCGTCATCTTCAGATGGTTTAGGGGTATTACTGAGGATCGAATAGCATAACACAGTTACCTGCGTTGGCCGCAGAGGAACGAAAGATTCAGCGAGTTCATCGACGATGCTACATTGTCCGATCACAAGAACAAAAAAGAATCCAAGCTCTTTGTTTTTTGTTTGACGCTGTCCATGCCTTAGCGACCGACTCTGAACCGTACGCAGCGTCAAGAAGCTTGGAGTTAAGATAAAAAAGATGAAAGTCGCAAACCCGATTCCTCTGCGAATCCGCAACGCGAACCACCCTCTGTGAGGGAGTTAGAATCGCTTAGAGGTAACGCACTAGATATCGAAACAACGCTGAGTCCTCATTGAGACGGGAATCATCTAACATAGTTAAAATCGTTTACACGATACGGCCGTAACTTCACGAACAATGGCCCACACGGACACATCCAAGAAATAGACCATTGAATCCAGTGCAACGTGAGCTGGACGCTCATGTGCGCAAGGAGAGAGACCATGCGATTACTATGCTTTAGCGATCTACATCGGGACACAGCAGCTGCCAGCGATCTGGTAAAAATGTCGCATGATGCAGACATCGTGATCGGTGCTGGAGATTTTGCGACACGCCGTCTCGGTATCGCCGACACGATTGACGTCCTCAGCGCGATTAAGAAACCCACCGTTGTCGTCCCCGGAAATGGTGAATCTTACGATGAACTCCACAACGCCTGCTCACATTGGAGTGCTGCACGAGTGCTGCATGCAAGCGGATGTGAGATTAACAATCAGTCTTTCTGGGGGGTTGGGGGCGGTATCCCGGAGACTCCCTTCGGTGACTGGAGCTATGACTTCGATGAGGAGCAGGCCGCTGAGATGCTGAAAGGTTGCCCCCCTGAGGCGATCCTTGTTGTGCACTCACCACCGCTCGATACCGTCGACCATGATCAATCCGGCAAGATTCGGGGATCGAAAGCCATTAGAAAGCTCGTTGAATCCGTATCCCCTCGCGCGGTTATCTGCGGCCACATTCACAGCGATTGGGGCAAATGCGTGCATTTAGGATCCTCAATCATCCAAAATGCCGGTCCGAGAGGCATCATTCTAGATTTATCGTGATTCACGATCAGCATTGCCGTTAGCCCCAAAACACGAGGTTCCGCGTTAGACTCGGGCAGAAAAAAATCGGCTCACAGCTGTCTGAATCAACAACCATTGACGCACCGCAACGATAGAAGAGTCCGGAGACACGTTGAATCTCGGCCAAACCAACCTTTTTGTTGACAGACCGACCGTGATCCTCCCGATGCACGCTCGTCCCGAAGCGTGATATGATCTCCCCCTCCAGTGACTTCCTACCTATTCGAATTTGAGGCATGAATGAGTAACGCGGAAACCTCCGTGAGCCCCGAAGTGGCCCAACAAGCTGCCGACGCTAAGGATCGGCTTAACGAACACACCCTCAAGACGGTGCACTGGCACTTCAGCGAAGAGACTGGTAGCCCGTTTTGGCTCCAGAAGAAATCCGAGCTGAGTTTTGACCCGCTCACGGAAGTCAAAAGTTTTGACGATCTGAAAAAATTCCCTCACTTCGAAGATGAGTGGCTCCGCGGCGGACCTATCAGCCGTTGGGTACCCAAGGGTCATGCCGGTAAGCCCACTTACGTTTTTGAAACGGGTGGTACAACGGGAATTCCTAAAAGTCGAATGGTGATCGAGGATCATTGGAAAGACTACGAGCTTTTCAGTGAGACGCTACCGGATAAATATTTTCCAAAAGATTCCAACTGGTTGATGTTAGGACCAAGCGGGCCACGTCGACTTCGGCTTGCGGTAGAGCACCTCGCACAGCATCGTGGAGGGATCTGCTTCTGCATCGACTTGGATCCAAGGTGGGTCGTCAAGCTGATCAAGAAAGGCTGGATGGAACACCTTGAGGAGTACAAGAAACACTGCATCGACCAAGCGGTAACAGTGCTCACAGCAGGACATGACATCAAGTGCATGTTTGCGACTCCAAAACTTCTTGAATCCCTTGGCGAAGCACTGGAAGAGAAGGGGACAAGCCTCCCAGAAGTCGGCATCACTGGGATTTTTTCAGGGGGAACGGAATTTACGCCGCAATGGACCAAGTTCTGCGTCGAGGAACTGCTCGGTGGTAGTCCGGATGAAGGTGGAGTCTATATGACGCCGACCTACGGCAACACACTGATGGGCTTGGCTTGCAGTAAGCCTGTAACAGCAGCGGACGGCTACAAGATTTCCTATTACGCACCTCAACCGCGTGCGGTGACCGAGGTCGTGACTTTTGACGATTACGATCAGGTCGTCGGCTATGGCGAAACGGGTCGCGTCAAACTTTACACCCTTACTGACGAATTCTTTGTACCTGGTTTCATGGAACGTGACGAAGGAGATAGGGAAGCACCTTTTGACACCTATCCTTGGGATGGCGTCAGCGGTGTTCGCCCCTTCCATGAACTGGCGAGCGCGACAACCGTCGGTGTTTACTAGAGCAGCCGAAAACGGTCTCTAAGTAATTGACGGTGGGCGATCACAAAGAGGAGTTGAGTAAAGCCAAGGCATAGTGATTGGTGGGGGAGTAAGGGTTTCCATTTTCCACTGGAAAACGAATTCTCCGACGTCCAAACCAACACATGCCCGAGAGAGCTCAATTCAAAATCGCGTGAAAACACCGCGTTTGCAAATTCCTCGGTGAAAACTCATGCCTGAGGCGATTCAATTCAATCCAACAATGCAGACGTCGAGGCGGTCTTTCGTCCTTTCGATTACTAGCACGGCGGTGCGGGACCAGATCGCGGTGTGGATTGAATCGCAAACAGTACAAACAGGAAGTCGTCTGACGGAGAAATCCGCGGCTTTGACTCATCACGTCAAAACATCGAATAAACTAGTTTATCCAAAGTTACATCAACTCATTCCATCAGATAGATCATGATCACGCTAAGTCCACTACGTTGGGGAAAACCATACGAATCGCTCGACTTCACCAATGTGGTGCATTTTGACACGGGTGAACCGATTGCCAAAATTGGCAACGTAGGCGGCGGAATCGTTGGTCGTGATATGCGTCAAGCGCATAAAGCGAGGAACGCACTGCTTCAGTTGAGCACGCAAGAGTTGATCGAAAAATGTAAGAAGGCGGCAACTCTCTTCGAATCGGGAACGTTGTCAGTTGGAGACAGCCAACAGACAGTCGATGACTTTGTTCATCAGCAGTCAGCAAGCACAGGCCTCCCGGAGCACATGTGCCGCTCGAATATGCAGAAGAACAGTTTTGTTCTCAGCAATATTGATCAGATCCTTGACTGCCTCACTCGGGGCCTTGACCTTTCAATCCTTAGTCATGGTTACGGGGAAGAGGGCAGGGGAGTAACCGTCAGCTTCCAGTCGCAGACACCCGTTTTGGGCGCCGTTCTCCCCAATAACTCTCCCGGTGTGCATACACTCTGGTTACCCGCAATTCCTCTGCAGGTTGGCCTTGCGTTGAAACCCGGTTCGCAGGAACCGTGGACTCCTTATCGCATGGTTTCGGCTTTTATCGAAGCAGGTGTTCCCGCGGAAGCATTTGGACTGTATCCAGGTGGTCATGATGCGGGTGGCGCGATTATGACCAAGACCCCGAGGAGCATGATTTTTGGTAGCGCACAAACGGTCGCACAGCACGAAGGCAACCCGAAAGTGCAAGCTCATGGCCCCGGGTTCTCAAAAATCTTGATTGGCGACGACGTCGTGGATCAGTGGGAGAGCTTTTTGGACATCATGGTTGAAAGTGTGCTGAGCAACTCGGGCCGCAGCTGTATCAACTGCAGCGGAATCTGGGCGAGTCGACATACACGGGAAATCGCCCAAGCGATTGCGGAAAGGATCGGACCCGTTGAAGTCACACCGCCCTCAGACCCCGAGGCAAAACTGGCCGCGTTCACGGTTCCTGCAATGGCCACCGGCACACACGCAATGGTCCAGCAAGACCTTGCTGAATCAGGCGTTGAGGACATGACTGCCGAGTATGGAGAAAAGTTGATTGAGCGGGATCACTGTGCTTACCTCCGCCCAATGGTCGTTCACGCAAACTCACCTGATCGACAGGTTGCTTCAAAGGAATACATGTTTCCATTTGTGAGTGTGGTTGAATGCCCTGAAGCAGATATGCTCAGCCGAATTGGTCCAACGCTGGTAGGAACGGTCTTAACGAAAAATGAGTCGTTAATTCAGGCGGCAGGCTCCAGTGTGGAAATTGATCGCCTCAATATCGGCCCCATCGCAACCAACCGACTCAACTGGCTACAGCCACATGAAGGCAATATCATTGATTTCTTGTTCAGATCGAGAGCCTACCAAATTGCTGAAATTGCCTAATTCCTCGAGTATTATTGAGCTCTAGACCTGAAATAAGACGCAAGTCCCCGAAAAATCACTGTTGCGATAGCCGCTAGGCTTTGAGATCAAACAAGATTGTCTCCGTTGCATATCCCGCTCCGCTGACATCGAAGTTGCCTCACAACGTCAACAGGCTTCGTGTTTCGGGGAAGTATTCGTTCAGGAAAGAGTCAACACAGTGGACCGCCCCAACTCCTCTTTCGATCCTCCGCCGGAATCAACCGGGGGATCGTTTGGAATTCCGGCAGGTCCCCCGATACAGTCTAATTCTCAAAGTGTTCCCGGGTTAAATTCAGACGTTACCGCAACCGGAAGTTCTCCGGTGCGAGATGACTTGCGATCGGGCGAAGGTCTCTCGCTCGAACCACCTGCAGAGGAAGTCACCTCAGAGGCGATATCAAGCTTCGGTGAATCGGGGGAAGACGCAGGACAGAGTTTTTGGGACGACAACCGTCTACCCTCGGGACTAATCAGCACGATTCTCCACACCCTCGCGCTGATTATTCTCGCGTTACTAACCATTGAGAAGCCTCCCAGAGGTGACCAACTGCTGGAAGCTTCCAGTGGTGAGTCTTCTGATGAGTTTGTTCTTGAAACACTAGAAACTAGCCTCAGCGATGCGAGTTTTGATCGATCGGTATTTGAGCAGACGGTGAAAGTTGAATTCAGTAACTCGATCGCTACCGATCAAGCGATCAATCCGAATGAGCCGGGTCAGTCTCAACCCGATCGCTCTTTGCCATCGCTTGAATTAACGCCTCAAGTAGCGTCAACGGCAATGCGGCTCCCGGGTAAGGCCGGAATGGACAAGAGAACCCCCGAAGGTCGAATCGAGATGGGGAAGATCTATGGAGCGACGCCCCAAAGTGAACGCGCGGTTGAACTGGCTCTCGCTTACCTTGCTAGACATCAACGAGATAACGGCAGTTGGTCTTTTGACCTGAGTCTCTCTCCCTGCAACGGTCAATGCGAACACAGTAAAAAAGAAAACTCAGACAGTGCGACTCCGGTGACAGGAGCGACTGGCTTAGCACTGCTGGCATTTCTTGGCGCAGGCCATACACATCACAAGTCAGGACCTTACCAAGAGACGGTGCGAAGAGGCATTTATTTCCTGAGATCAAGTGCATTAGAAGTTGAAGCGGGTTACGACTTGCAATACGGCAGTATGTACGGTCATGGAATTGCGCTAATGGCGCTCGAAGAAGCGTTAATCATGACCCGGAATGGTAATCAATATGATTCAGACCTGTTCAACCTGGTACAGCAAAGTGCAGCCTTTAGCTGCATTGCCCAGCACGAAAATGGCTCATGGGGATATGTTCCGGGAAGGCCTGGAGATGTCACGATCACTGGCTGGCAAGTTCTCTCTTTAATCGGAGCAAAAAAAGGGGGCGCTGCACTCCACACGAACACCCTTCCCGATGCCAAAAGTTTTCTAATGACAACTTGTGAAGGGCGAGACTTCTGGTTTGGCTACAACTCACCTCCGGGAGAACCAACGACGACCGCGATCGGCCTGACGCTGATGCTGTTCCTGGGGCAATCGCCCTATGAGACGCCATTCCAGATGTCACTTGATCGACTCGCAGAAATGGGTCCCCTTCCCAACAACATTTATCACAACTATTACACGTCGCTAGCCCTGCATCACTCTCGCCACCCATCGTGGGAACAGTGGAATCAGACGTTGAGGGATTATTTGGTAAGAACACAAACCACCGATGGCCATATGGCAGGTAGTTGGCACTTCCCTGATCGATGGGGAGATGTGGGCGGACGACTTTATACGACAGCGCTCTGTGCGATGACGCTTGAGGTCTATTATCGATTCATGCCACTTTATGCCGCAGATGATTTATTTCCTCTTTAAGCCTACTGCCGGCGAAACAGATCTTCGGACGCTCAGACAGCCACTTCCTTAAGTCACGAGACTTAACCCAGCCGCCGCTCCAAAAACACAGGCCCACGATTGCTGCCCAGTGCGTCGATAGGGCAAGTGCGTCAACAGCGCCAGAGCGTCGATAGGGCCAGTGCGTCAACAGCGCCAGAGCGTCTCTGCAGCAAACGTGGATCAAGCTTCGACAAAGCCAATCGCTATCCAGAGTGACTTTGGTTCTGCCAAACCAACTCAGCCAATTTCACCCAATTCTGCCGAGCTCCCAGACGCAATATCAGAGGCAAAGCTATCGATGAGTGTTGATTGATTCGCGCTACGATCCAGCTCTCTCAAGGCTCGAAGCGAACGATCAAGGCGGATCCGAGTGACGGGCAAATGATGACCCTGAAACACTTGCTCTCTCAATTGCTGTCTATAGTGCTGAACCGAAATCGAAAACAGATCTCGCAACATCGCTCGACGTTTTGGTGGATCTTTTCCAACCTCATTGACCTGTTGATTCAAATACTTCGCCAAAGCAACTGGATTTGGCTCGGTTTCTCTTAGATGCTGAATCAAACCATCGCGTACTTTACCGGATTCACCTTCAAGCAAACGCAGGGCAGCATGGATGTCTCCGCCTGATATCTCTACCGCCTGTTCGATGATACTGTCATCCACCTCAACCTCGTGAACGTCTTTCAATAAACGACACGAAGACTCCACCGAGAGAGGACCCACTCGAACGGTTTGGCAACGAGAGCGAATCGTCGGTAGCTGTCGCTGCTCGCTGGTGCCAATTAAAATAATGACAGTCTTTGACGGAGGCTCTTCAAGGGTTTTAAGAAGGCAATTCGCGCCTTCTTCGTTGAGAAAATCAGCATCATGGATAATGCCTAGCTTCCATCCACCCATCAGCGGACGAATGCGAAGATCATGGCAGAAGCCTTCTTTCATTCGAGCGTCCTGCTCACCGATGAAGCACTTAACGGGACTCACCGTTTTGTCATGTGGTTTTGTCACCGTAACCACGTCCGGGTGGGTGCCTGCTGAGACCTGTTGGCATGCTTCACAATGCCCGCAAGGTGACATTTCTTGTGGATCGGAAAGTCGACAGAGGAGTGTTTTGGCCAACAACTCAACGACCGTATTCTTTCCTGTCCCCATCGGACCGGTGAACAAGTAGCTGCCGCCAAGGCGGTTCTGGGTGATGGCAGCTCGAAATCCTTCTCGAATAGGATCGTGACCAATTAATTCGAACCAGTTTTGAGCCACTCTCGGAACCTTTTTTCGTGTGACCTTGGTGGGTGGAAGTCAAACGGCCTCACGTGAGACCAACGTTGATGAAAAAAGATTCCGGAGACCTGATAAGTCCGACAAAAAAGGAGCGAGTCAAGTGAGTCGACACAATCGGAGGTTTGTAATATGACACTGCCATCACGCATGCAAAGAGGAACATTCAACTGACTCGCTTTACTCAGAATCAGCTTCCGCTTTCCAACTCAGCAATCTTCTTAACGCGTTGTAAGTGACGTCCACCATCAAATTCCGTCTTGAGCCACATGATGACCATGTCATCAATGGGACGTTCACCAATCAGGTCACCTGGGAGACAGAGCACATTCACATCGTTATGGCGACGACTCATCTCCACCATCACCTCATCATAACAGGACGCTGCTCGCACCCCTTCGTACTTGTTCGCGGTGATTGACATCCCTATTCCGGTTCCGCATATGAGAATGCCACGTTCTGCCTCACCACGACTGACTTGTTCAGCGACAACTCGTGCGAAGTCTGGATAGTCTACCGGTTGATCTGAATCGGTTCCGAGATTAATCGCATCATATCCAGCGGTAGTTAAAGACTGGATCAAGCGATTCTTGATTTTGACGCCACGATGATCGCTGGCGATTGCAATTTTTAACATTGTTGCCCTCACGCACCCGCTACATTGCTTGGAAAGAAGTCCTCGTCCAGTCCGTCAACCCAAGCCTCCAACTCTCCATCAATCTGGTCGGCACATGTCTGATAAACCTCAACAGGCATCCCGACCGGATCTGAAATATCTCCTCCATCTCGGCGAAGTGTCTGAACCCGATCCTCTAACTCCGGCCATGCCGCGAGGATGGCGGAGCGATGCCCACGCGTCATGGTAAGAATCACATCGGCAACCTTGATAATCTCGTCATCCAGTGGACGACTACTGTGTCCAGTCAGATCCAGTCCTCGATGCCCCATCACCTCAACAGCTTGGCTACTTGCACCGAATCCGTCAGCCGCAGCAACCCCTGCAGACAACACTCTGATGAGGTCCTCTCGCCCGTATTTGACCCGAAATCGCTCGCGCAGCAATGTCTCCGCCATTGGGCTGCGACAGGTATTCCCCGTACAGACCAAAACAACGACTGGTTTGACAAATTGATTCATGGCTGCTTCTTCAATCGCTCCATGGTGGAGAATCTCATATGAATGGCTGTCCACACGCACCCTTGTTGGCATACCACCATAACGGGTTGGCCCATCATCGAGCAGCAGGGAGACGGAGTCATTTAGACATTCAGCCGCATCAGTAGCATTGAGAACGGGCTGTCCGTCTGTCTTTCTTATCTCCGAAAACACGATCGGACCCCGCAAATAACGGTGTATTCCTTCAATCATTCTCTGGGAAGCCACGCGAAACGCAAAATAGCCTTCGGCGTCCGAAACCAACAGAGAAACCCCTCCGCAGAGGCACGAGGAAAGCGAATCTGCTTGATCCACCGTGACCTCGAGTTGCATCGGCCCCGGCCAACACCTTTGCGCCAAACGACGCACCAGGGGCGACCATCTCGGTAAATAATCGTTTGCTGCCTGCGAACTAGCGACAAGCAACGCCCCCTGAGGCCCCGAATCACCTGTCCGACTGCCCGAAGCCAAGGGCTCACGATCCACGTTGGAAGACGCTTGCTCTCGCAGATAGTCCTCCAACGCCTTGATCGCTAGCGGGTTCAGCGCGTGTGCAATCACGCCGTAGGCTGACTCAGTCGGTAGCGCTACAATGCCACCCTCAACCAAAGTCTGCACGGTGAGATGCAGATAATCCTGAGGATCATGAGTCGCTCGAAGATTAAGAATGGTTACCATGAAGTGCTCGTAATCCAAACCGGAGTCGATTTGCAGCGAGTGTTCTCGTCAAAGCCAAAACCGGGTGAGGATATCGTGAAAGACCTAGTGAGGCAATCATTGAGCCGATAATTGTCGCGAGAGTGACCCTCGAAACTGCCGCAAAACCAAGTCAAACAAACCCTCGGATGCCTCGAATCTAATCTGATCGCAGTGCAAGCATGTCCTCAATGCCTCAACAATCCAAAACGCGGAAACTGAACCGAAGCAGAAGAGACTTTCTCGGGGCGTGTCTTCATCGAACCCTCACGGCTGGAGGATTGTCCCGCTTGACCGCTCCTTGGGCTACAACAAAACCGATACTACGCAATTTACTTCATGGATCAACAGCCACGATCCTTTCCGGTGGATGCATCGCACGTTCTGCTCCCGATCAACCCGAACGGGTTTGGGGCAGACGGGGCTTTAGCCCGGGCCGTTTCCTAAAACCTCGAGCGATCACCATTGATAATAAGGATCAGCTTTACATTGTTGATACAACCGGTCGTATTCAAGTTTTTGACGCGGACGGAAACTATCTGCGTCATTGGAAGACGCCGCAAACAAAAAACGGACGTCCGACCGGTCTTACATTCATCAACACGCCCTCCCAGGAACCGGCAAAAAACGGGAATGCCCCCAGCCGTCCCAAAGACTCTGACCAGGGTGCGAGACTTCTGGTTGCTGATACCCACTATTACCGAATGTTGTCCTACTCACCGGAGGGAGTGCAACTCCCAAACGAAACCATCGGGGGCGTGGCGGGAATCGCTGCAGGTGAGTTTGCCTTTGTCACAGATATCGCCTGCGATGAATTTGGCTACAGGTACATCGGAGAATACAACGCCTCAGATCGAATCCAAAAATTTGACCGCGACGGCAACTTCATTTGCCAATGGGGTGGAAGTGGAAATGAGCCCGGTAGCTTCATTCGCCCTCAGAGCTTAGTCATCCGTGATAACGTATTGTGGGTAGCTGATTCCTGTAACCATCGCATTCAGCGATTTGATATTTCAACATCAACCCCAGAGCTCATTGACATCTGGGGAAAAGCTGGCACCGGTCCCGGGGAATTCTTCTACCCCTATGATCTGGCCATTGCCAGCGATGGATCGGTCGTGGTGATTGAGTACAAGAATAATCGGTTGCAGAGGTTTTCTCCGGAAGGAAAGTGGCTCGCAACATGGGGCGGCCCGGGGTTTGAACCGGGAAAACTGAATCAACCTTGGGGTGTTGTCATCGATTCAAAAGATCGAGTCCATATTTTGGACAGCAATAATCACCGTGTTCAGAGAATCCAACTCCCCGGTTAATTGAAAGCGAAAGAACGCGTATCACTCTACCGTGGTTCACGATGTGACAACTGCAAAGAGCATCGTTGCTTCTCCTGCCACATCGCCTACCCATTTTACGGTTGTCAAAACGCTCGCAGGACACTCCTCTCAAGCAAAAAACAGACGGATAGATTGGGAAACTAGGGATTTCATCATTTTTGGCTTAGCAGGGACCTAAGGTGTCACTCTGCGATCCGACAATCACCAAGCACTCGGGTGAGACGCAAACAACAACTCAACGGAAACAAAAAGATGAATCAGATACTCAGGAAAGCAATGCAACGCGCCGATGACTACGTGATTGAAATGGACTACTCCGATGCGATGGGCAACAGAACTCACCGTATCGTCAGTCCCATCCGTTTCATGGGAAGTCGATGTTTCTTGGGTCTTTGTCTCTGCCGTGAACAACCGCGACAATTCCAACTATCACGATGCAAAAACCTCAAATTAATTCGAGCAGATCAAGTGCTAATGCCAGTACCCATGGCATGAATGAGCTCTGAACCTCTATCGAAACGTAAACGACGAAAAGCTCGAATCGCTACATAGCGAAATCCGAGCTGTTCGTGTACGAGGGCTTCGATACCCGACGCGTGATAGGGCAACCCTCGCAAGCCTCCGCCCTACGGAATTTGGTTATTCAACTACACACTTGCTATAGCGACTTCCTCTTAACGGGTTTTGGATACTGTCCGCCCTGGTCGGGATTAGCGTTCTGTATCGCTTGCGGTGCCATCGAATTCACCGTTGGGGGTTCGGTGCCGATCTCATCTAAACCTGAACCAACACTCTTGCCAGTTCTAATCATTGAGGGGCTGACGTTTGCACCCTCGGTGACATTCACCATTTGTTGAGTGGTATGCCCCATGTCCCGAAGCGGTTGATCACCCACATTCACCGGCTGACGAAAGCTACTCACCTCCAGTTGCTGTGCCGCCTGTTGCAGAATCATCTGCTCGCTGTCAGCCAGCGTAGGCATCACCTCGAAGCTGCTCTCTTCACTGGCTGGGTCTACATTGACAGAATCCCAGTCGATCGGACCGCGCCGCACGGCGTCAGGTTGCATGCTGCCACTGCGTTTGAGCTTACCGGAACTCCTCTCCCTCGCACGCTCAAGTGCGTCCCAATAGGCCTTATCGTTCCACGGTCCCTCACCGAGAGAAATACTGTTATTTGGCAGAAGCGTTCCCTTCAAATAATCAACGTAATTCAGTGACTTGTTGTATTCGCCAAGGGCTCGATAGTAAGCAATCTGCGCATCTGCACGACGTAATTGACTCTGCAAAACAACATTAACCGGGCTGCGGCCTCCCTTGAACTCAGCCAAACGAGCTTCAACCTCTTGCTCGGCAGATTGCCATCTCATCGCATGAGTTTGCACCAACTGATAATGGGTCGCGGCTTTTGCGACGGCATCACTTAATTGGCTAACCATCAACCGCTCAGCGTCCTGAATGAAAGCGCGTGATTGGTGCAATCGCAATTGTGCACCCCGTACTCTTGCACGCTCCCTGCGGCTACCAATGGCAGGCGGAGTAATCTCTAAGCGAACAGCACCCTCCTGAAACCCTCCACCGGTCAATTCCGCAAGTGCACTGGTCCCTGCAAACGAGTCACTAATATCCACGCTTCGCCGACCCGGAGGGCCAAAGGTGTCACCAACCCCCACCCAACGATAAAGTAGTGACAGGTTGACCTCCGGAAGCAGTTGATTTTTTGCTGATACCTGCTCAAGTTCACGCTGCTTGATCACCGTACGTCCTCGCCGAAGCTCTGGACTCAGGTAGAGCATCTGTGCAGTGCATTCTTCCCAGTCAAATTCCATTCGAGCAAGCGATGGTTCCTCGATCGGACGAATTAATCGCCCGTCTGTCGCCGCGATTCCCAACAACTCCCTCAGAGCACGCTCACTTCCGTAAACGCCCCGCCGCTCATCCGTTGGCAGATTGGATCCCGCGAGCGATGCAGACAATCGAGCTCGAAAGTTGTAGTACTGCTCCTCGGCTTGAGCCAACTCCTGCTTGGTGCCAATTCCCTTATCAAAATTGAACTTGGCAAACTTCGCTGTAGCGATTGCACTATTTCTGCCAATTACCGCCGTCGACACATTGCGATAAGCTACATAAAGATTCCAGTAGGCGACCTCCACGTCGCGAACCAAATTGCGAACCTGAATCTCAAAATCTGCAATTGATAGATCTTCATTCAGACTAGCGAGAACAATTGGAATTCGATTAATCAGGGCCCCTCGATTCCTCATCAAAGGATGCTGAACCTGAGCTTCGAGAATTGCCGTCCAATCGCTCGGCACCTGACGATTCACCGACGATAGATCATTAACGGTCGGCTGATTGTTTCTCGAATAGATGAGTTGCTGTCGAAGCGTTGCAACTCCACCGGTTGCAATCCGCTTACTTATCGCTGCCTGCTGTGTTGTGTCGAGGCCTTGACTGAGTGGATTGCTCAGATTGAAGCCTGTTCCCGAATTACGTGCTCGGTCTGTCGTCCGTGTATCAATGAACGCGGTCACTTGAGCATCAAACTCAGCAAGAGCGTCCTCTACACCACCGATCTGGTTTGCTCGGAAAACACCTCTCGGTAACACTCGATTCCCATTTCCGTCTACGGTTAATGCGTTGGATTGAGTGGTGGACTGCTGTATTGCGATGTCGTAGATGCTGCCCAGTTGCTCCACCCTTGCACTGGTGAATTGCGCCGCAACGTTATCTCGGAATTCAGCATTTCCACCCGTTGTGACGAAGAACTTTGCATTCTGGAGTGCGATCGAAACACACTCCTCTACCGTTAAATCCCAGAACTGGTACTCATGGTTGCCCATGGTCAGAGGAGCAGTCGATTCAGTGGTCTCGGCTAGGCTCTCAACGTCGACATCGGGGTACTCGAGCTGTGTAGCCGTTTTCAAGTAGTACTGGAGATCGGCTGGTTCGTTAAGAAAGTAGGGCTGCATCGGAGCGCAACCGGTAGCCATGAAAACGGCTAAACCGAGTTGAAAATAAGCTGTGATGCGAAACAGCGTACGAGACATACTGCCCTGGCTTCCGGGGTCGGGTGCAAACGACTGCTAGCAATTACTGCCTCACAAGTCGCGATCTTGGTCGAGTGTGGAAGCCCCCCACGATTTCAAGCCGGGACGTAGAAACAACATCTCCACGTCACTCGGGTCGAGCTCGTCCGTGATTAGGTATCGGAAGCCAAACTGTTAAACTTTGACGGTTCGGTAAAAAAAAGGGCCAAAAAACTGACATCGACCCAACGCATTGGGTGGTGCCCCCAAGGAATGCATCGGGTGGTGCCCCCAAAAAAAGACTGGCAGCAGAGATCGCAAAACCATCGAGCTCAGGGAAATGTTGCCAAAACCGGTCATTCCGAGAGGGATCGAGGCAGAAGAGGCCCTGCGATAACTGGCAACGGTGCGAACGCAGCTTTTTGAGTACTTTTATTGCTGGTTGACCCGCCGACCGCCCCAGTATGCACCAGCTTCGGGAGACCCAATCACAAAGTTCGCCTGAACGGGGAGATCCCAAAAAGCTGACTTGAGGTGCCTGAAACGACTGTCCAAACGCCAGCCGCATCACTGGATAGCGCGTTAAAACACCCCTATTTTGCCAGTGGAGCGACCTACTGATTCTGAGGCTCGAGCTGCGGAGGTCCTTTCACGGCCCTGCGTGTAACCGATTCCGAGTCACTGCCACTCACAACAGTCGCAGCACGCGGACCCAATTCCAAGCCCTCCCAGGGCTTCGGGTAGAAAAAGTGTTTCTCCAGCCGACCTCGATCCAACTCGTATGCCTTCTGATGAGTTGCGTCGTGCCACGACATCGCTTCGCGACTACTCGGTGCGATGTAATAAAGGGTCCGACCCAGACGTTTTGAGGGTCGGTTGTGGAGTCGAGAATAGCTCGCAGATAGACGCACTCCCAAAGGAGGAATCAGGTCAATGCGAGGCCAAATCCTCTGGTTTTCACGATCGGGATGATGAGCAGACAGATCTGTGCACAAAAGTGTCAGCAATACAAAAGTCGTGAACCAACGCATAGAAAACACCAAATCCGTAAGGGGTAATGTGCGCATGAGATAAATGCTGGAACGATCCTTCTCGTTATTCCTCGTCTTCGCATCGTAACTAACGTGACAACATCGCTTTTTGGTATGAATACCCCGTTTTGGTTGACCCTATCGTCTAGGAGAAACTTTAACGCTTGGGTGATTCTTAGCGGCTCAGATCGGGGGTCAGGGAATTGCCAAGTATCCCGCAGTCGCAGTGTTTGACTCTTGATAACTGGAGGGGCTTCGTTTGATATGAACGCCTAATGATAAGACGCCATTCGGATTGAAATGGCTGGAAAGTAATCACTGCAAGGCAAACCACAAGATTATTCCCGTTTAACAATCCGCTCCGCTCTCCGACCGACTCCGAAGCTGTTACAATTCAGGTTCCTCCCTCAAGGCCTATTGCCAAGCCCCTCCTCAGCAAAGATTAACCACCGAAATCATGGAAGGAACGACGGAACCCATACTGGTCGTGATCGGCAACCCTGTTGCAGGTAATCCTGCTCAATTCGCTCTCGAGCGAGCACTACGCGCATTGGAACTCGACTGGAGAGTCCTCTCTTTTGATGTTGTGCCAGACGACGTGGGTGCTGCGGTTCAAGGCTTCGCCGTGACGGGTATCGTTGGAGTGCTTGTCGCTCGTGAACTCGCCGAAAACGCAGGGACCTGGAACGTAAATCGTGACGAAAAATCAACGAAGACAATCGACTGCTTCTATCGTAATGATGAAAATCAATTTGTTGGCGAGGACCTAACACTCGCATGGCTACAAACACAAATTGATAAATTTAAAGAAGGTCGACGAATCTGGATTGGTGGAGAAGAATCAAATCCGCAAATCAATTCAGAGTCCTTTGAAAACTTCTCAACATCTAGCGAAGAACTAACAGAAGCTGTCTCTCAAGCTTCTGTGATCATCATGAACCCTAAGGATTCCGGAAGCCTTGACGTCGACTTGGACGACTGGCCCGAGAACGATGGACAAACCTTGATCATTTCCCCCGGAGTCCAACCGGAAATGATTTCAAAACTGCGTGAACTGGGCTACTTGGTCATTGGGCAGGAAGAACTGAGGGTTGGCTCGCTACAAAACTGCATCACTCGCTGGACCGGCCAAACCCCGCTCGACGATGTTCTCATTGATGCAATCGAGGAGTACCTGAGTGTTTAGGAATCACGACACAACAATGATCCATTTATGGCAAAACTCAAACGACATCGCGAACTGATCGCGGCGGCAAAGAATCTCAGAGAACAAATGGCGGGACTTAGATTCGAAAATCCCGTAGCACATGTCTACAACCCGCTTGAGTATGCTTGGGAGTCGCACAAAGACTACCTACTCATGGCGAATTCCAAAGGAGTAAGAACTCTTTTTCTGGGTATGAATCCGGGTCCGTGGGGCATGGCACAAACCGGTGTACCTTTTGGTGAGATTCACGCGGTCAAAAACTGGATGGGGATTACAAGGAAAGTCCGAAAACCACAATCAGAGCATCCCAAACGCCCTATCGAAGGCTTTGATTGTACGAGAAGCGAGGTTAGCGGCCGACGCTTTTGGGGTCTATTTCAGACTCGCTTTAAAAAATCTGAGCATTTCTTCAGAGAGCACTTTGTTGCAAATTTCTGCCCACTGGTTTTTATGGAGGACACCGGTCGAAATCGAACACCAGATAAGCTGACGAAATCCGAGCGAGCGGAGGTGGATCGCTACTGTGGCCAACACCTTCAACGGATCATTCAAATCCTAGAACCAAGCTTTCTGGTAGGAGTGGGTGCCTACGCTGAAAAACAATTCCATCAAGCCGCAGGAGAGCTCAACCTACAAGTGACAATCACGCGAATTCTACATCCCAGTCCTGCATCACCCGCGGCAAATCGCGACTGGGTGGGAACGGTGGAAAAACAGCTACATGAAAGCGGCATCTGGGTATAAACCTAATCGCGCGCAGAACTGTACTAAAACAGCCAGATCGCATGACCGTTCACGCTTGCAAGGTGAGATGCCGAATGACGAGCTACAGGTGTGACTCTCGGTAAACATCATGAATACGGACGCCTTTCAAAATCTCTATAAACTCACTCGCGGCAGCAAGAGCGCGACACTTGTGGTTGATGCTCAGAACCTTTTCAACGAGGGAGATTTCAAAAGCTCGTTTCAACGCCTTAAGGATGCACGCGAGTCCTACGCAACGAAATACTCGAGATTTCTGAAGGAAGACATCTCGAAAGGTCAAACAGCTGGTCCTGATGCTGGTCAACAAACCCAAGCAAAAACTCGAACCCGCGGAAGCGAGAAACAGGCCTACCCTGATCGAGATCAACAAAAGAAAAACAAAAAACGGGAAAAGATATTCGAAGCAATGAATGCGTTCGATCTCCTCATTGCGAAATTAGAAAAACGATCCACAAAAACAGAAAAGCCAATCACCCCGAATCAAAAAGATTTTGAAAGTGAGCAGCGACGACATGAACCCGCCGAGAAAGAGACAAAAGGCCACACTTCACTAACTGCCAGTCGTCAACCATCCGTAGAACAATCTCCTGCGGAACAGATAAACGTGGAATCGGGGGCGTCCAACGACTGCATCGGAATGACCGACGAAGAATTGAAATCTCTTTTCGATCAACATCATGACGGCGAAAAGATCAGCAGCGAGTGGCTCCGAAACTATTTTCATCTCTCGCCGGTTGCATCTCCATCCGACCTGAAATCCAAGACAATTTATTTCATTGACGGCAAGCGCGTATCGGTTCTCGTTAGGATCGATGCCTTCGACCTCGCTTCGACCACAGCCTCCACGAATATTTCACTGCATAGCGTTTTAGATAATCGCCCGATCAAACCGATTCCCTTAAAGGCGTTGTTGGATTTTGGAAGCGACCAACGCCTGCACAGACTTTCCGCTCTCAAATCAGTAAACGAAAAGGAGCTGGCCACAGGAATTCCTGAGGAGCATGAGCGTAATACAGAGTCACCTGACGCGGGTGAAACGAAGCATCCATCGCAGCAGAACATTCTGGACTTTGGGTCTTTTAGTCAGCTAATGACCTCAGCTCAACGTTGCGGACTGGTCCCGAACGCAGATCAGATCGGGTTCGTTCGTGACAAGGAATTTCGACAAGGGAAATACGACAAGGCCTTTCAATCGATCGATATGATGCACAACCGATTCTTGGCCGATGCAGGGCAAAGACTTGCAAGACTATCTCGGGAAGATGTCGATATTGCCGCAGGACGGATCAAAATCTCCCCCCGCGAACTTCAGGCGAAACGGTCGCGAGATCGAATGCAAACCCAAGAAGTCGACCGTGCAAAACGAAGATTTCAAGTTGTCCTTGAGGGACTCAGAATCTTGATGAATTTTGAGCAAACACAGTAGCACCGTTATTTTTGGTAGGGGCCCAGAAAGAGGGTGATGATTGCCCTGATTGTTGATTAACTCAATCAAAAGGCGGAATCCTGTGAATCTGCGTCGGCAAGGCTGAATCACGTTAGCGATTCCGTGCCGAAAAATACGAGGCGAGGTCAAATCTGGAGCACTTCAGGCCCGATCTACCTCCGTTCAACGGTTTCTGAGGTGGCAAACTGATCAATTTTGCCAAAAAGTACCGATGGCAAGATGGATTGGCGTTGACGATTCGCAGTCCGTCCGCCAAATTCTGCGTCTTTGCGGAATTGCCGCATAAGTGGGAGAAATTGCCGCTGCAGCTTCAAGATTGTGTTTTGAAAGCTCAGGACAGGTGTTTTCGCCGAACCACCCGACCAACGAAAGTCGTGACCCGATGGGTAAAAAATCAAAAAGATATCGTGCTGCGCTAGCCAAGCAGCCTCAGGACTCACTTCCGCTGACAGAAGCAGTGGAAGTCCTCAAGCAATACGATTCGACCAAATTTGATCAAACGGTCGAAGTGCACATGCGTTTGGGCGTAGATCCCAATCAAGCAGATCAGATTATTCGCGGAAGCCTTGTTTTGCCAAATGGTATTGGCAAGACCCAACGAGTGGTGGTTTTCGCAAAAGGCGATGCCGCCAAAGCTGCAGAAGAGGCGGGTGCGGACGAAGTCGGCCAAGAAGATCTTGCGAAAAAGATCAAAGATGGATGGACCGACTTTGATGTCTGCATTGCTGCTCCGGACATGATGGGACTTGTGGGTCCCCTTGGTCGCGTCCTCGGCCCCCGTGGACTGATGCCTAGCCCCCGAGCAGGTACTGTTACCGCGGATGTTGGTAAAGTTGTAGGTGAATACAAAGCAGGGAAAGTTGAATTCCGCAACGACAAAGGTGGCAACGTCCACTCGGTTGTTGGAAAGATGAGCTTTGAAGCACCCAAGCTAATTGAAAACATCAAAGCCTTTATTGATTTTGTCGAGGCGATGAAACCCTCGACAATAAAAGGCACTTACGTTCGCGGTATCGCCATTTGCTCGACCATGAGCCCAAGTGTCCGCATTGCCTCCTGAAAACTGGGATTGCAGGCGGAAACGTTTGCCAAAGTTAGGTCAAATTAGTCGTCTAAGTGAATCAATCCGATGAGTAAATACGTCAAAGAACTCGTAACGCGAGATATCCGCCGTCGGCTCGATGGAGTGGATGATGCGGTCTTGGTTAACTGTGTCGGTATGGACGCAAACACAACCAACGAATTACGCGGTGAGTTAGATAAGAAAGAGATCAAGCTCCTGGTTGTCAAAAACTCACTCGCTCGACGAGCGACCGAGGGAACACAACTGGCGGCAGCCTTTGAGGGTGCAAGCGGCCAAGTTGGCGTTTGCTGGGGATCCTCAGACTTTGTCTCGCTCGTCAAAGAAATTGTTGAACTCGATAAAGACAGTGAAAAGTTTGAAGCGTTCCAAGCGTCCGGTGGCGTAATGGATGGTGAAAAACTTGACGCTGATGGCATCAAGGCGGTTAGCAAGTGGCCTAGCCGAGCGGAGCAGATTTCGCTTCTTGTCGGCCAAATCCTGTCACCAGGTGCGGAACTTTCCGCCGCGTTGCTCGGACCGGGAAAGAAACTCAACAGCCAAATCAATCAAATAGGCGAAGGCGACCAATAGCTTTCGCACACCGTAAACCTTTCGTATCAAGTCACCAAACTGTTTTTGAGGTATTAGATTATGTCTGATGATACTGCAGTCGCTGAATTCAGCGCCGAAACCAAAGAGATGGGCGATAAGATCGCCGAACTTACACTGAAGCAAGCCAAAGAGCTTAGCGATTACCTGAAGGAAACTCACGGCATTGAACCAGCTGCTGGTGGCGGCGCGGTAATGGTCGCTGCAGGTCCTGCGGGTGATGCTCCTGCTGAAGCAGAGAAGACTGAATTTGACGTCGTTCTCACTGGCTTCGGCGACAAAAAGCTCAACGTCGTGAAGGTCGTCAAAAACCTGACTGGCGCTTCGCTAATGGAAGCCAAGAAAATGGTCGAAGGTGTTCCTGCCACCCTGAAAGAAGGCGTTGCAAAGGAAGAAGCCGAAAAGGTCAAAGCCGAAATCGAAGAAGCCGGCGGTGCCGTCGAGCTCAAGTAAGCTGTTTGCTGATTGAAACGTCTCCTCGAAACGCTGTTAGGTTCGTTTCGAGGATTGAAACTTACAATCAACGGGTGCTTTCAAAAGCGAGAACACCCCGTTTTGAGAAACAGTTTTCGGTGACATTCCGTGCGCTAGTTGCTGCGTTTAGATCGCAGCAATTAGTACGCACGCGATCATCTTTGCTGCGACAATTCGTTATCCTCTGTCGATAACCACAGGTCACCAGAACTTGGGCATAACTGTCAATCTTGCACCTTGCCTGCCACAGTGATTGTTTAATCACTCCGTTCACAGTGATTGCTTAATCACTCCGTCCACACCCTCGGAGATGGCG
>CAXQOB010000226.1:0-10570 GCA_964225475.1 Candidatus Nitrosopumilus sp.
ATCGGTCCGCCCTTCGCGTTGTTGAACCCGCTGTCGGTAGTTTTCCGAAATACCCCGGGGTACTAAAACTGCGATCGGGGCCTTCTCGAGAGCCGTCCTAAATCGCTCGATCAGCCGATCGCCGTCATCGTTTGCTGGAACTAGCAATAAACCTGGGTTGGTGCAGTACTGCCCACCGCCAAGTAAAAGTGACTGCAGAAACCCATCAGCAATTTCATCTGACCTTTGGTTCGCCGCAACCTTGGAAACAACCACCGGATTCACACTACCCAGTTCTGCGAACACAGGGATTGGACAATCCCGCTCTGCCGCCATCCGGGAAAATGCTCGGCCCCCTGCCTCGCTTCCCGTGAATGCTAACGCGGCGAGCTCCGGATGGGAAACCAACCGTTGACCAACACGTTCCGATTGACCATGCAATAACGCAAATAGACCCGCCGGTAAATCCAAGTCATTAATCACCTCTCGGATGACCTCCGCAACCAACTCACAAGTGCCTGGGTGCCCGGGATGAGATTTAACGATCACGCTACAACCCGCCGCGAGGGCTGTGCACGTATCCGTTCCAGCCACCGAGATTGCGAAAGGAAAATTACTGGCACCGACAACCGCAACAGGGCCCAAAGGTTGCAGCATTGAACGCACATCAGGCTTTGGCAGGGGTCGACGATTGGGCTCTGCCAAATTAATGCGAGCGTCCACCCAGCTTCCCTCACGCAGCATCGACGCGAACCCTCGAGTCTGGTTAATGGCCCTCACCAACTCACCCTGTGCGCGTCCCGGCCCATACCCTGTCTCCAACATGCACCGTTCGAGCAACACTTCACTTCTTGCCTCCAGTGAGGATGCAATTCCCTCCAGAAGTTGAATTCGCGTCTCTTTCTTTAGCTTGCGAGATTCAAGAAAAGCGGCGGCAGCAACCCCAACCGACTCGTCAATCTCCGCGTTTGTCGCCTCGGTGAAAGTGGGCGTTAACGAAGCATCCTCAACAGGACTGAATGCCTTAAATGTCATATCACCCGACGCACGCCATCTTCCGCCGATTAAGTTCTTACCGATTGGCATTTCGGGCAAACTCGAGCGATCCCCCGGATTCTGCTGAAACTCTGACACTCTCATACCTCATTTGTGAATTCCACCGTCGTCTTACACCAACCGTTGGCTAATCCGCTTGAAGCCATAAGGAACTAAGGGCTCGTATCCTACACCACTACAATCAAATCCGAATCGGCGATCCACCACAACGACGCGTTGCGCTGAGTGGCTAGGTTTTCAGGCACCTACTTCCGCGGATATGATAAACGAGCAAGGTTGTTAGAGCCCATAATTTTTTGCCGACACACGGACCTGATCTCAATCCTGAACAAGTTCTTTTCACCCGACCATACAAAATGAGTCAATGAATTTCTCACTAAAGACAATCATCATCTTAAACGCATGCCTTCTAGGATCGCTCAATACTCACTCAGCAGAGTGGAGTCAGTATCGCGGTCCCCTCGGTGACGGAAAATCGGATGAGGCGATTACCGCGGAAAGCTTTCACAAGGGTATGAAAAAACCTCTTTGGAAAGTAGAGACCCCTCGTGGTTTCAGCTCATTCACCACTACCGGCGTTGGCGTCTACACCATTGTGACTCGCGAGAGCAATGGAGAGAACCGTGAAACCTGCATCGCACTAGACTCCACAACAGGTATTGAGAAGTGGGCCGTCCCTCTCAGCTCAAGCGACTATGGGCACGGAGGAGGAGATGCGGGGGCACCGGGAAACCGCGGGGGTGATGGAGCAAGAAACACCCCAACGGTCGATGGAAATCGCATCTATGTTTATGACGGACATCTAGTTCTAACGTGCATCAGCTCAGAAAGCGGAAGTATTCTTTGGCAAATAGACGTGGTAAAGCAGTTCTCCGGCCGAAACATCAAATGGTACAACGCCAGTTCACCAGTGCTGAAAGATAACGCGGTTTTTGTGGGTGGCGGTGGACCTGGACAGTCATTCCTTGCCTTCGACAAGATGACAGGGGAGCCACTATGGAAGTCCGGAGATGAAATCATTACGCATGCGACGCCGCGTATAGCGAACATTGATGGCAAAGAACAGATCATATTCTTCGTCCAATCCGGACTCGTTGCTCTCGACCTCGCCACTGGAATCGAGCAATGGCGAAGCGAGTTTCCTTTCAGCGTCTCCACTGCTGCGTCCCCGGTGTCAGCGGGAAATCAAGTTTACTGTTCGGCCGGCTACGGCGTGGGGGCCGCTCTCTTTCAGGTCAACGAATCCAAGGAAGCATCGGAAATTTGGTTCAAGCCAAATCAGCTGATGAACCATTGGAGCACACCGATCATTCATGAAGGCCACCTTTACGGCATCTACGAGTTCAAAAAATATGGCAGAGCCCCGCTGCAATGCGTGGAGCTAAAGACAGGCGATATTAAGTGGTCACATCCTGGATTTGGTCCCGGCAACGTCATCCTTGTTGGCGACAAGCTGTTAGTTCTCTCAGACGCTGGCGAGATCGCTATGGTGCAAGCAAAGCCTGACGAATATGAAGAACTTGGAAGAAGTCAGGCAATCACCGGAAAGTGTTGGTCTACACCTGCATTTAGCAACGGCAAGCTCTACATACGCAGCACCACCGAGGGAGCATGCTTTGACTTAAGCCCCTAGGGCCATGGCGATCGATCAGCCTGCTGTTCGCTCTCACCCGACTCACCGAGCCGCGTTATTGAATCGCGTTTCCCGAACCAAGCAATGTTGTTTGGAAACGATCCCGAACACAACACCAGTCATGCGGGTACTTTTACTCGCTGGCTTCAATCATCCCAACAGCTCAAAGCGGCGGATACGCGCGAGGAAATGCAGGGCCACCACCCAAATACCGTGTCGCGTTACAAACTGACGCGGAGGTCCAACTACTCGTTGAAAAGTCTTACACTCCCGACGAATTCAGGTAACTCACGCAAACTCAACATAACGACGCCATGGTACGATAGTAAATCCACAATGCACCTAAGGCACACCAGCACTAGTACCGGTTAACACACAGAAATTCGAAATGAGAACAGTGACAGGCAATCAAACAGTTAGCGTTTGGCAAGTCGAGGCGAGGCCTAATACCAAGTTCCTGCTACTTACTGTGGCGATACTATGCCTGATACCATTCAATCCGTCTCGAGCTGCGGACAAAGCCGAAACTCCACCTAACGTGATTTTCGTCCTCGCAGACGATCTTGGTATAGGTGATCTGCAGGCAACCAATCCTGAGTCCAAAATCAAAACGCCCAATCTAGTCCGCATGGCGAAGAGCGGTATCACGTTCTTGGATGCTCATAGCTCCAGTTCGGTTTGTACACCCACACGCTACGGCCTTTTAACCGGACGCTACAACTGGCGTTCCCGATTAGCCCGTGGGGTCTTAAGTGGAACGAGCGAGCATCTGATTCCGAAGGACAGACCAACAGTCGGTCATCTCATGAGACGCGCTGGCTACCACACGCAAATGATTGGGAAATGGCACCTTGGCTGGGACTGGACTTACGAACAAAATCCGAAAGGAGAGAAAGCAAAAATTGATTTCAGCAAACCAGTAACAAATGGCCCGTCCATCAATGGTTTTGACGGTTACTATGCTCACTGCGGCTCGCTCGATATGCCACCTTACGTTTGGGTCGACACGGGCCGCGCGACGGCAATCCCGGTGAAAGAAGAAGGTGTTACAAGCCAGGAAGATCGCTATGGGTGGTATCGAAAAGGACCCATCAGTCCCGACTTCAAAATAAAAGAAGTCCTCCCACATTTATTCCAGAAATCCATCAGCCACATCCGCGAACGTGTCACCGCGACAGATAAGCGAAAACCATTTTTTCTTTATCTTGCCCTTCCTGCACCACATACTCCAATTGTCCCGGTACCACCATTTAAAGATGCCAGCGGCCTGAATCCCTACGCTGATTTTGTAATGCAGATCGACCATCATATGGGTGAACTCATGGGGACGTTGGAGGAGGCTGGTATTTTAGAGAATACTCTGGTGATCTTCTCCAGTGATAACGGGTGCTCACCTCAGGCGAATTTCCCCCTCTTGAAAGAAAACCAACACGATCCCTCGGCGGGATATCGGGGGCACAAAGCGGACATCTATGAGGGCGGACATCGCGTCCCATTGATTGCATCTTGGCCCGCACGGATTGCACCAAATCAAACAACCCGCCAAGTGGCCTGTTTAACCGACTTCTACGCCACTTTGGCGGAAATCACCGGTCAGCCCAGTGCACAGGGTGGGGAGGACTCCCACAGCTGGATGCCTCTCTTTGACGGCAATTCGGAGAACACGAGATCAAACCTCGTCAGCCACTCCATCGGTGGTTCCTTCGCAATTCGCCAAGGTCAATGGAAGCTCTGCCTATCTGCCGGTAGCGGCGGGTGGAGCCAACCTCGAGAACCGGAGGCCAAAAAGAGGAATCTTCCACCCGTCCAGCTTTTCAATCTTGCCGACGATAAAGGAGAGCAAACCAATCTCCAAGATCGACATCCTGAGAAGACTGAGCAGTTGGTACAATTACTGGGCGACCTGATTGCTCGCGGCCGAAGCACGCCTGGCCCGGACAAGAAGAATGATCGCGAGGTTACCTTCCTGCCTAAACAATATCAGCAATAAACTCGCCTCCTATTGAGTCGAGTCACTCCGGCTAATTAATTTTTTCCTCATGAGTCAACCTGAAAATCTCCTCCAGATCATCGGGCGAAAACGGGATGGCTATGAGTTAAGCGATCAGCAAATTCATCAATTGATCGACGCCTTCGTGAGCGGCCAGCTTCACGATTATCAGATGTCAGCATTTGCAATGGCGGTGCTAATCCGCGGTATGTCGGAAGACGAGACAGTATGCCTCACCAAGGCGATGCTCGATTCAGGAACGAAACTTCAGTGGCCCGCCGATAAAACGGTTGTTTCCAAACACTCTACCGGCGGTGTCGGCGATAAAGTTTCGCTTGTCTTGGTTCCCCTCCTAGCGGCCTGCGGACTCAACATGCCAAAAATATCTGGCCGTGGCCTGGGAACCACCGGCGGCACCTTGGACAAACTTGAGTCTCTCACAGGATTCCGTACAAACCTATCCACAAAGGAAATCACATCAGCGGTTGATCAAGTTGGTTGTTGTATCACTGGCACCACCCAAGACATCGCTCCCGCCGATCAGAAACTCTATGCGTTACGAGACGCGACTGCGACGGTTCCTTCCACCCCATTGGTCGTCTCCAGCATCCTAAGCAAAAAGCTTGCGGAGAACCCGAGCATGATCATGCTTGATGTAAAGTACGGGACTGGGTCCTTCACCAAAGACCCCGCAGCAGCAACAGAACTAGCAGAAGCACTTTCAAAAATCGGCAACAGGCTCGGAGTGCCCACGGAGTACCTGATCACCGACATGAATGAACCGCTTGGATCTACCATCGGTAATTACCTCGAAGTCCGGGAAGCAATGCTCGCACTGGAAGGAGAGGGAGAATCGCGATTAATGGAGGTTGTCCACACACTTGCTACCAAGCTCATGACACTGGCATCCCCAGAGAGCACCTTGGAGGAGCATAACCAAACAATCAGTAAAGCGATGAAGACGGGACGAGCGAGAGAAGTTTTTGACCAGATGATTGTGTTTCAGGGCGGTGACCCGAAAACACCTTCAGCGGGACGAAAAACAACGGAACTTCTGACGGAGAGAGACGGCTACATTAGCGAAATCAACCCAGAAAAAATCGGGTGGGCGTTGATTGAACTTGGGGGTGGAAGAAAACAAAAAACGGATAAGATTGATCACCACGTTGGATGCGAACTGCAACGCTGCGTCGGGGATAGAGTTCATCAGGGTGAAGCATGGTTGCGTCTTCATTGTTCAACAGATCCGGGTCGCACTGAACGAGCAATCCAATACCTAACGGGTGCGATCACCATCGCCGATTCGCCTCCCCAAAAAACGCCTTTGATCCTCTGACTAACCCTATCCATGAAATGACTGCCCCAAATCACTCAATCCAGGAACTGCTGCAACTGGCGATCAAAACCGCGGGGAACGCCCATGCGCCCTATTCAAAGTTCCCGGTGGGGTGTGTCATTGTTGACGCACGCCGCCAGGTTCATATTGGCTGCAACGTTGAAAACGCATCTTTTGGACTCACCATGTGCGCCGAACGTGTCGCAACAGGAAACGCCATCGCCGCCGGTGCGACCGCGTTTGAAACGGTGATCATAGCGTCACAGGGAGCCGTAAGTCCCTGCGGCGCGTGCCGGCAGGTTCTTGCCGAATTCTGCAGCCGCGAAACAAAAATCATTTGTGTCGACCTAGACAACGCAAACCAACAAGAGCACACCCTTGCGGACTTGTTGCCGCAACAATTCGAATTCCCCACGACAGATCAATAACGATAATTCTACGGACACTACCGTGCCGAATATTCACCTAATTGAGCACCCGGTTAGCCAGCAACTTCTTGGTCAACTACGCCGCAGCGAAACGGAACCTGCCATGTTCCGTCAAATTGCAGCAAAACTCACACAATTTCTGGCAATTGAAGCTACCCGACAGCTTCTAACGGAAGCGATCGAGGTCGAAACACCGGTCGCAACCGCTAACGCAGTGAAACTAACTCAAACCATTGGGATTATTCCCATACTGCGAGCTGGGCTCGCGATGACTGAACCCATACTCGACTTGATCCCGAACGCTTCGGTGTTTCATCTTGGGATGTACCGCGATGAGGAAACCGCGACTCCCATCGAATATTACAGTAAGCTGACGAACTCAAACCCCGTCGACATTGCTTTAATCGTCGATCCCATGCTCGCAACCGGCGGATCTGCCTCACTGGCGATCAACGCACTAAAATCGTGGGGAGTTCCGCGTCTCAACCTATTAACCTTAATCGCTTCCTCCGAAGGCATCGATCGTATCACCAACGAGTATGCGGACGTTTCAATTTACACCTGTGCGATCGATCCGATCCTCAACGCTCAAAAATATATCGTACCGGGCCTTGGTGATGCCGGGGATCGAATCTTCAATACGCTCTAACTCCAAGTGAGAGACCGATGGCATTAATTTCCGCAGACCTGTTGCCACAGGCGATAAGCGCACTTGGACTCTTTGCATTTATTGCAATGGCGTGGGCGATGAGCACGGACCGAATGAATGTGGATTGGCGACTGGTTATCTCTGGAATCCTACTTCAAGTTTTCTTCGCGGTCACTGTTTTGTGGACCAATCCCGGGCTGATGCTATTTGAAGCGTTCAAAGATGCGTTTAACGCGGTCTTAGGTTTCGTGAGTTCCGGTAGCGATTTTGTTTTTCGGCTCAACCAGCAGGGATCCGAAGACAACTTTCCCCCACCCGATCTATTGATGCGTTCCTTTACCTTCGGAGTGATGCCAACCGTCATTTTCTTTTCCGCATTGACGTCGATCTTGTACCACTTTGGGATTATGCAGCGTATTGTGGGTGCCTTAGCTTTCGTAATGCGAAAAACGCTTCGCACCTCAGGCCCTGAGAGTCTCGCGGTGGCAGCGAACGTTTTCATCGGCCACACCGAGGCGCCCCTTGTTGTCAAACCCTACCTCAGCAAAATGTCTCTGTCTGAGTTGAACGCGCTCATGGTTGGGGGTTTTTCAACTATCTCCGGCGGTCTGTTGGCGGTCTATGCGGGGATGGGCATTGACCCAGGTCACCTATTAACTGCATCTGTTATATCCGCACCAGCAAGTTTGATTGTGGCGAAAATCCTTATCCCTCAGTCGGAGATCGCGGAGACAGAAACCACGGTGGTAGAGGCCCCGAAATCGGAGACAACTAATGCAATCGAAGCCGCATCAGTGGGTGCGACCGACGGCATGAAGTTAGCGATCAATATTGTCGCAATGCTCATCGCTTTCCTCGGCTTAATTGCAATGCTTGACGCAGCGATTCAATGGACAGGTTCGTGGGTTGGTTTTACGGGAACCGATGCGATTACACTCTCACGATTGATCGGCTACATTTTTTCCCCGGTCGCTTTTCTAATGGGGATACCAAGTGGTGAATGCCTCGAGGCGGGACAGCTGGTCGGGATCAAGATCATCGCAAACGAGTTCATTGCCTACGAGCGTTTAAGCGGGCTAATTGCCTCGGGCGATACCCTCTCGCCCCGCAGCATCACCATCCTTACTTACGCATTGAGTGGCTTTTCCAATTTTGCATCGATCGGGATTCAGATTGGCGGCATCAGTGCCTTGGCACCAGACCGGCGATCCGATCTTGCTCGCCTCGGCCTCAGAGCGATGCTCGGAGGTGTAATCGTTTGCTGCATGACCGGCAGCATCGCCGGCATGCTCACACGTCCGTAGTCCGCTTTCGGTACTTATGGTGCTAAATCAGCAGGAACTCGGCAATCACGTTGTGCATTGGCAGATCGCGCGGAAGAAAGAACACCGAATGGGTGTCACCGCGTCTTAACGCACCTCTTCAACGTCAATAATATCGGGGTCGTTGTCGTCAGCGGAGGATCCATGTTCATTTGCACCGTCACGACCAAACGTCGGTCTCGCTGATGCCATCGCCTCGGTCGGGGAGCCAGGAACGAATCCCACCCCTGCACCTCCGACAACCTCATCCAAACGAACACCACCCCCGCCTGAACCCTGATTTTCCGCGCGCCCGGGTGGCTCATAAGCGTTCAGGCCACGTGTGACACGTGCTTGATACGCCTGCCCGGAGAGTCCCGGCGACACTTGCGTTTGTGTCTGGCCCGAATTCGTGCTGTTGCGTTTATGCGAACGCAGCAAAGCTAATAGCGAAACATAAAGAGCGATGGATGTACCTAGCAGGCTGAAAAGACCGGTTCCGATCCCCCTGCCGGCTGCTTCAGCAAATTCGGACGGCTTTGGAATGACATCAGCACGGCCAAGCTGCACGAAGTCTTTCGCTGAGGAGTAAACAATGAACATTCCAAACAGGGCGGGCATTAACGACAAAAACCCGGCAAATAGACTGCCTCGTCGACTTGGCCGAACGAAGAAAAACAGACCTATCGCCGCCGCTGCAAACCCGATCGCCGCAGGGACAAACGATGCTGTCTGAAACAACCAACCAATTGTGGTGACCTGTTGCACGGTTGAACCTAAAAATCCCCGGTGATTAGCAAAAGCCTAGCGGCTATAAGAAACCGAACTAACACAGCTGATTAACCTCACCAAAAGCCCGGCGGAGATGACATCCGTGAACTCTTAATCGTTTTAAAAGGTTACCGATTAGCTCTAAGTAGTGAGTCTTGCACACATTAATGACGTAGGCAAGAAAAATGCTAAACCCGGATGCCAGTTGACGTGGCTACAGCCCTTCCTCTGCCATTAGATCTTTGATTAGGGCAGCTTAAGCAGAGAATCGAGCCGCTAGCCCGCACGCGACACCGCGAGTGATGCGGACTGGAAGAGTGAGTCCAATGCGTCGATCCACCAGCAGGTTTCCAAACGCCAATAAGCCGTGAAAGTTCACGCCTGACAACCGCTACATCTACTAGAATCGCTACAGTTGCATACGCCTCAACCAAAGCGGCGGTTTCTCGTCTGTTTTCTTCGGAACACGGGGGGTGCGGAACTAAATAAGAGCAGACCTCTGCAATTACTTAGTTAGAACAAATGCATGACACAAGCAACTGATTCCAACTTTGTGGTGAACGACTCTGCATGCGTTCCACAGGTTGATAAAACATCGAAACTGACCGAGACAGACGCACTTTCGCGGTATGCCGAAACGGTCACCGTTGCGCCAGTGAGTTGGCTTTCTGAGATTTCTTCCGATCTAAATCGTGGGATCTTTGCTCCACTACCCGTCAAAACGCAAAAAACAAAACGCCTAATTGATGTCATCGGCTCGTTGGTCGGCATCATTCTCCTGGCGCCAATCATGCTACTGACTTGTATCGCCGTTAAAATAAGCTCTCCGGGCAACGCCATCTTTTGTCAACAACGTGTTGGATTAAACCGCAGAACGAAACGAAGAACCGATCGCAGGTCGACTTCGAACCACCTCAATCATACTGACCGCCGTCAAACAACTGACCGCCGTACGAATCAGGGCTATGGGCGTCCATTCACACTCTATAAATTCAGAACCATGGTGGTCGATGCTGAAAAGAACGGAGCACAGTTCGCACAAAAAAATGACCCTCGCATCACGCCATTGGGACGCTTCATGCGGCGAACTCGGCTCGATGAGTTACCACAGCTCTGGAATGTTTTACGAGGCGACATGTCGCTCGTTGGCCCACGGCCAGAGAGGCCAGAATTCATCGAAGAACTGACCGCTGAGGTGCCCAATTATCTTGACCGATTGCAATTGAAACCTGGTGTCACCGGCGTCGCACAGATCGTCAAGGGATACGATAACAATATCGACAGCTTCAAACGCAAGGTCGCCTATGACTTGCTCTATCTCCGAAACTGCTGTCTTTGGAATGACCTGAAGATCCTGACCCGAACCATCTTCGTGGTTCTGACCGGCAAGGGTGCTCTTTAAAAACCTCCCGTTCTCCTGGCAGAGG
>CAXQOB010000227.1:0-33502 GCA_964225475.1 Candidatus Nitrosopumilus sp.
ATTTCGCTCTGCGAGCATTAATGTTGCTTCTCGCCACGGCTCTAGTCGTGGGTTGTTCCAGTCCGGAGCAGCAGGCTTGGCAGAAGTTCGAGGAGGCAAAGTCAATGGATACTCTCGAAAGTCAGGTTTTGGCATTGCAGACTCTGCGTGAGATTGAGACATCCTATCCAGATTCTCTTCACAAAGGGACAAGCGTGCAGTTGTGGATTGAACAGTGGGAATCAACGGTCGAAGTCTATCAAGAGCGAGAAAGAACGAACGAACCCGGCTAGATGCCTCATATTGCATGCAAAGAAATAAGACTTTCTAACGCACAAATCTGAATCACCTCATCAATCGCCATCCTCGCCACACAGTGATTTTGTTACGTTATCGGATTGATCTTAACAGTTCATTGTAAACTCTGATTTGAGTGATGTGATGGTGATAAAGATAGGCAATCTTCGTCAGGAGTCTGACGGCGACATTGTCAACCTCTCTGCTCAAATCAGTTCGAACGATGGAAACCGAGACATGGTTTTTCGTCGTTATAGTAATGTGGCTGGTTTGGTAGAAGCAGAACCTCGACCAGATGCTTTTCTTATGATGATCCTTCTTCACGCAATGAAGACTGGTCAGAATATTTGGATCGAGGACCCTGTTGATCCACTTCTTTTATTTGAGCTAAGAGGCGATGTACAAAACTTACTGAAACTTACCTTCAGTGAGTTAGATAGCATCAAGATTGAAGCGGAGGCTCGTGAACCACACGAGATCATCCAGCCACTTGAGCATGTCGCTACCGGTTTTAGTGGCGGTGTGGATAGCATGCAGTTGATCCATCGGAAGCAAAACGATGAATCCTTGCCTAACGATTATCAGGTCACGATGCTGATGCATCATGATGTTGGTAGTGTCACTCAACGCGATCAGTATCTAGTCAACCTCGAGCATAGCAAGCAATTTGCCAATGATTTTGGCTTGGCGTTTGCCGGGGCATCCTGCGAAACCACTCCCTACTACAAAGGATTCTCTTTCTTAGAAACGCACTGCTTGCGAACAACAGCGGCCACCTTATCCCTTTGGCCGTTATTTCGTCGATATTTATTTGCGTCTGGTACTGATATGCAAGTAGGCTTGCCCAGTTTGCCCACAAGGGTGCTGGATGCTGCCAACCCCATGCTCTTACCACTGCTGAGGACAAAAGAGAATGATTTCAAAGAATACGGTAGTGGTTTTTGTAGATTGGAGAAAATGTTGGAGGTTTTGGCTAATGACTCCCTGCGATCTCAAATCAATGTTTGTGCGCGCGTCTCCCATGACAATTCCGTCCGACTGAATTGTGGACGTTGTTTTAAGTGTTTTCCCTTCCTTCTGGTTGCGGAAGCCGTGGGTCGCTTGGATCAATTGGATCGAAATTTTGATCTTCACAGTTACCAACACCATAAGCCACGATGTTTTGCAAACTTTTTTACGCTTGCACTGGGGCCGAAAAAGTCACAAACCAATCGGCAAGTTGCAAGGTTTTTACGAATTCACGCTGAATCAGTGTTTCCAATCAGTATCAGGGCATTATTGCGTGTCGTCCCTGATCCAATTTCTGATTTTGAAGTTGACGAACTGCTTGAAGCCTTCGGTTCGAAATAGGTAAGCCTTGCGAAACCTCTTTGATGGTCTTTCGTGTAAAATAGTGGCGTGATGCGATGCTTCTCATCGATCGTGATCGTTCAGCCAATACGTTCGGCGAGGCCCAAGTCCTAGACACCAAAGATGAAATGCTCTGAGACGCATGCTCGATGATTATTTTTTAAATCATAGACAGTGAGAAAGCCTGATGGATTTATCGAGAAGAGCTGTCCTGCGCGGTAGCGGTGCCACCGTCGCGTTACCATTCATGGATTCGTTTTTGTGGGCAGAGAATGCTCAGAAACTCCAAAACACGCCGAGTAAGAAACTCGCGATCGTCTATTTACCTAACGGGATTGTCAGACGTTGTTTTTTCCCGGGGGAGGAAAATGCTGCTATCCCGGATTTTATCGGTGGGTTCAATGCGGATAAGACAAAAAATGAGAGGAGGTTTCACAATGAACCTGGAGTTTATCCTCTGGAGCTGACATCAACGATGCAACCGTTGTTGCCACATGCCGGCGATATCACCTTAGTGACTGGCTTGGATCGAACCTATAAGAATGGCCAAGACGTCCATGCTCAGGGAGCGTCCTGTTACCTGACAAGTGTTTCTCCCGAGCAGGCTGAACATATCGGGATGGCTCACCCAAACGGAAGAACGTTAGATCACGTTATCGGAGATGCAGTCGGCTACTCCACCGTTTACAACACACTCGAGATAAGTTGTAACGGATTTACCGCTCCCAAAGAGCCAATCGAATTCGATAATATTTCTTGGTATGGACCAGGAAAGATCGCGCCTTCGATTCGAGAGCCTCAGAAGCTTTATGATCGTTTGTTCCTCAAAGAAAGTTACCGATCACATGTGACTGAGGTGAGTGAGTTGGTTCTCGAGGATGCCCGCAGCTTGGCACGCCGATTGGGATCCGAAGATCGTCGTACTCTGGATGAATACATGTCTACGGTTCGCGGTATCGAGCTGCGAATCAAAAAAATGGATCAAATGCTGTCCGGAGCCGATGTAACAATTCCCAAGAACGAAGTCCTTCCTCGCGGGGAATACATCCGTTTGCAAACGGATCTGATGCTCCTTGCGTTTCAGATGGGTATCACCAACGTGGCAACATTCATGATTGGACCGGAACGATGGGATGCAACACTGATGTACGAAGGAGTGTTCGAGCAACCTGTTCAGCACCACAATATGACCCATAACCAAAAAGGTGACGGATACAAGGAACTGCAGAAAATAGATATTTTTCATATGGAGCAGTTTGCTTATCTGATCCAACGGATGAAAGAAATCAAGGAGATTGATGGAAGTCAGATGCTAGATCAGTCACTGGTAGCGTTCGGCGCAGGCTTGGGTGATGGTGCAACGCATCAATATTACGACCTACCAATGGTGATTGCTGGCAGGGCCCAGAATCAAATTAAGCAGGGTCGCTTCATTAAAATGCCAAGCGGTACGCTGAATTCAAATTTGTGGTTGACGATTGCAAACTTGATGGGTGTGGAAATGAATTCATATGCTGACAGTACAGGTGCCGTTTCTGAGCTTTGGTCATAATTCCATTAATTGATTTGATGCGTGCTAGCCATCAATTGACCACGTCAGATGGCTAACTGTTTTGAAGTATTGCAAACCTGATCGAGTTGTGAAGTGATGCAACGACTAATTCTATTCTCGTTACTTTTCTGCCCATCGATTGCGCTCGGTGAAACGTTGATCGAGCAAGAGATAGCGAAATTTCTGAGTAACACCTGTTTGGATTGTCATCACTCATCCGAAGCTAGCGGTGGGGTTAATCTGGAATTCAGTGAAGAAGATCCAGGCGTGTTTGGTGATGCCATTCTTTTAGAACGTGTTATCAAGCAATTGACTAAAGGAGCAATGCCACCTGAAGAAGCAGGCACGATTGATCAGGCTTTGCGTCATCAAATAACAATGAGAATGCGTAATAGCCTGAATGAGTTAGCGAAAGCATTACCGGATGAACCAATCCCTCTAAGCCGTCTGAACCGATTTCAGTACAACAACACAATTCGTGACCTTTTTGAGCTAAGCAAGGATATTTATCCTCTCCCAGAGAAGTTGATGGATCGCCACGGGGATTACTTGAAGTCTTGGGATCAAAAAGTAGCAATGCCGGATCTTGTGCGTGTATCTTCCTCAGCACTTAATCCCACCGCTGGGCTCGAGGGTGTTAAGGCCTTTCCAAAAGATCTCCGCGCTGAGCACGGATTTGACAATCAGGCGAATCAATTAACTCTGTCACCTTTGTTGCTCGATTCATTTTTTAAATTGAGCGTTTCCATTGTAGACAGCCCTGATTTCAACCCGGAAAACGTTGGGGTTTGGGATGAGTTGTTTGCTGAAGCAAACTCCGATTCTCACCTCGAAGATGACGTACGTGGGCGACTCGAAAAGTTTTTGACGTTGGCATTTCGACGGCGAATAGAGAACTCGATCCTTGATCGTTACACGCTATACGCCCTCGACAAGATTAGATCTTCGGATTCTTTTACGGACGGTATGAAAAAGGTTGTGGCAGCAGCGTTGTCCTCGCCCATGTTTTTGTATCGTATCGATGGTGAGAGCAATCAGTCGGAACAATACGAACTGGCTTCCCGGTTATCGTATTTTCTCTGGGCTAGCTGTCCGGATGAAGAACTCTTGGAAGCTGCTGAGAGAGGCGAATTGCGAGACAAGAAGTCTCTTAGTGCAATGATTGACCGAATGATATTAAGTCCAAAAATTGAACGGTTTCTCGATGCATTTCCAGTGCAGTGGTTGCAATTAGAAAATGTGCTAGCTGCCACGCCTAACCCAAAGCAAAATCGGTTCTATTCATTGAACCCAGAGTATCCAGCTAGTTTACAGATGCTCTTAGAGCCTCTTCTCCTCTTTGATATGACGTTTATTGAGAATCGTTCAATCATTGAGTTAATCTCACCGAATGTTGCCTACCAAAGTGACTTTCTGAAAACTTGGTATTTTGACAAGCTCGCACCTGAACCATTGGACATCGATGCAATGAATCGAGTGAACTCAGAGCGAAATCAGACGCGAGAGTCACTTCGTCAACGGATAACGAGCGATCAAACCGAAATATCCAACCTGATTGAACCAGCGACGAAGAAGATTTTGGCAGATCGCAATGTCAATGTGAAACCATTGAATCTTCAACCGTATGCTGCCTGGGATTTCGATGGTGATCTAAGCGAGCAGATCCGTGGTTTGGAACTGGTCTCACACGGTGAGATAACATTTCAGAATGGCTCGGTGGTTCTCAACCGATCTTACCTGCAGACGAAAACGTTCGATGATGATTTCGTTGAGAAGAGCTTAGAGGTTCGCTTTGTGTTGAAAGACCTCGATCAACGCGGGGGAGGTCTCATGACCGTGCAAGGCCCTGGCGGGATTTTTGATTCGATTGTGATTGGAGAGCGAAAAGATCGGCATTGGATCTCTGGAAGTAATGGCTTTGTAAGGACAGAGGATTTTCCCAATTCATTTCCGGAGTTGTCGATTAATCAGCCAATCCATCTTGTGATGTGTTACCACGAAGACGGCACAACTCGACTCTATCGAAACGGAAGTCCCTATGGAGGTGCGTTCTCAAAAGGGAGGCAGAGCTTTAAAGCGAGTGAGGGATTTGTACTTTTCGGTTTGAGGCATTTGCCAGCGGGTGGCAATCGCTATTTAAATGTTCAGATCGACGATGCAAGACTTTACGATCGAGCACTGACACAAGAAGAGGTTGAGCACGCATTTCGGTACGGCGGCAGTTTTGTTACGGATGAGGATTTGAGCACTGTGATGACCGATCCTCAGGTTGAGCGACTCAAGAGCCTGCGCGTTCAAATCGAAAAGGCAAAAGACGAGTTAAGAGAAGTACCAGAGAATGTGGACGTGGAGAAAGCAAAACAGGGAAATCAAAGTCAGTACGATTCAAAGATTCGTGCGATGGTTCGCAATCCAGAGTTTCGTCGGACGGAGATTTCGGATCCGCGTTACGGTGGTATCATGACGAATGCTGCAACGCTCACGATGACATCAGGTCCAAATCGTACCCATCCTGTTGCGCGAGGTGTCTGGGTATCCGAGGTGATTTTTAATGATCCGCCCTCCCCTCCTCCTAACGACATACCACCTTTGGCTGAGGATGAAGGCCCAGCAGATCAAACCATTCGAGAGAAGTTTGCCGCTCATCGTGAAAACCCAACATGTGCGGGATGCCATAATCAACTGGATCCACTTGGGTTCGCGTTGGAAAATTACGATATTACCGGTCGATGGCGTACAAAATATCCGAACGGAAGAGACATTGACGTTACTGGCAAGATCTTTCAGCAGAATGAATTTCAGGATGTTCTGGAGTTTAAAAAGAACTTAACGAATCAAGCGGATCAGTTTGCTGTCGCGTTTACAGAGCATTTAATGCGTTATGCACTGGCGAGGGAACTATCCCCAAAGGACCGCGTCAGGGTTAGAGCGATTGTTAATCAATCCAAGGATCAAGGTTATCCAATGCGTAACTTGATCCGATCCGTGATTGAGTCAGATTCATTTTCTAACGACTAACTGGCGATCGGCAGTCGTCGTTATTCTATTCATATGGGATACCAACGAGGCTCAAGCCCTAGCTTCCTCTATTTGATTGGAAGATTGTAAATCCTTGCAGCATTTCTCCAGTAGTACCTTTCTCGCGATACACGACCCTTTTGGCTAATGAATTGATCAACCAAATTCACGTAGCTCTGGTAAGTTCCCGTGTGTTTCGTTACCGGCCAGTTACTTCCGTAGATTAGTCGCTTCTTACCAAATGAGTCCCAGAGCACTTCAAGTACGTCTTGGTAGTAACTAATCTCTTGCGGAGCCGGTTGTTGCGTTGAGCGCTGGTAGAGTCCCGAAATTTTGCAAGAAACATTAGGGTGAGAAGCGAGTTTCTTTACCGTTGAGACCCATTCGGAGGATGGTTTCTGTCCATCAAAGTTATATCCAAGACAATGGTTCACGATGATTCGTAGTTCAGGTATTTTCGCAGCTACTTTCTCGATGATCTCTAATCCCTCAATTCCCCCACCGTTGGTGAGATAATCCATTGTTAGGTTACTATCAGCAAGAATTTGAAGGTTCTTGAGAACGGTTTCGTTGGTGTAATCGATGCTATCTCGGTTCCTCGGCCGGATTCCTACAAAACGGGGATCTTTTTGTCGCTCACTTAGGCGAGCACCGAAATCCGTCCTTGTAACATCGATGTTGCCTACAAGTCCGACGTAGAAATCGTCTTCTTTCACGAGGTCTAGCACCCACTGGTTGTCATCATAGAGAAGACTTGCTTCAACAATCACGACTCCAGTAACTCCAGATGCTTTCGCTAATTCTGTGTATTCCTCTGGTAAGTGAGGTTGGTAAAGGATTTTATCGCTGGTTGGTGGCCATGTGATTTCAATGTCACGGCGAGTGTCGTAGAGGTGAATATGAGTATCAATTCGGTGTTTGGTCGCTTTGATAGTTGGTTCTGCTGCAAAAAGGCAATCGCCAAGCAAGGTAGTGATTCCAATTACGCTGATGAATCCGATGATCATCGAATGGTTTTTATTCATAGGTATGCAGTAACGATGGCAAGAGTAAAGGAAGTAATGAAATGATTATGAATCGGTTAGGTCAGGATATCTTTGACAACGGTGCCATGAACATCCGTCAAGCGGTAATCACGACCCTGAAAACGATATGTTAACTGTTCATGATTGATTCCAAGGCAATGGAGCATGGTTGCGTGAAAGTCATGAACATGTACGGGATCACGCACAATGTTGTAACAAAAATCGTCTGTTACTCCGTGAGAATATCCTGCTTTAACCCCACCGCCTGCCATCCATATTGAGAAGCATCTCGGATGATGATCTCGACCAAAGCTGTTCGGGTTGCCCTGAGAATACACGGTTCTTCCAAATTCACCGGCCCAAACCACTAAAGTATCTTCGAGCAGTCCATGTCGCTTTAGGTCTTTGATGAGAGCAGCAGAACCTTGATCGGTTTCTTGAGCAAGCGTTGGTAGATGCTTCTGCACATTACTATGGTGGTCCCAACCACGATGAAACACTTGGATGAACCGTACACCTCTTTGAGCGAGCCTTCGCGCAAGTAAGCAATTTGCTGCATGACTGCCAGGTATTTTGGCTGATTCCCCGTAAAGTTTGAACGTGCTCTCTGGTTCATCGCTAAGGTCAGTTAAATCTGGCACTGAGGCCTGCATCTTGTAAGCCATTTCGTATTGTGAAATTCTTGATTCAATCTCAGGATCACCGACCTGTTCGAGTCGGATCCGATTCAAATTTGCGAGCCGATCTAATCTGGACCTCCGAACGGCTTCGGTGCTGTTTAATGGATCCTTAAGGTATAGCACCGGGTCCCCTGTGCTACGAAATTTTACTCCCTGGTACTTCGAGGGTAAAAAACCACTACCCCATAAGCGATCGTAAAGAGGTTGAGCCTGATAGAAAGAGTTGTTGGTAAGTAAAACAACAAACGCCGGTAGGTTTTCTGTTTCACTTCCCAGCCCATAGCTAAGCCAAGCACCAACACTCGGACGACCAGGCTGTTGATTACCGGATTGAAAAAACGTAATTGCGGGATCATGATTAATTGCCTCTGTATGCATGGATTTTACAACGCATATATCATCAGCAACTGATCCGAGTTGAGGTAACAATTCGCTGAGCCATAAACCTGATTTTCCATTTGGTGTGAATTTCCAAGGGGACTGAATAATAGGAAAGTTTTTCTGACCAGCGGTCATGCCTGTCAGGCGTTGCGATTGTCTAACGCTGTCGGGTAATTCAGTGAGATGGAGCCGTTCAAGGCTGGGTTTATGGTCAAACAAATCCACCTGAGAAGGCGCACCTGACTGGAGCATGTAGATGACGCGTTTTGCTTTTGGTGGAAAATGAGGAATGCCCGGCAAGGCTCCAATTGGTGCGTTTGCTGTGGATTGCGCAGTGGTTAAGGTGTTTTTATTTAAAAGCGTGGCTAACGCTAACGTTCCAAGTCCTCGACTTGCATGATCGAGAAACCTTCGGCGATCGCAGGAAGATGGGATACTGAACGCTTGCATTGATTCATCTGTGGTTTGGTAGTTTCGGTACCCAACGGAAGTCGTTTTCAACCTTTGGTGACCGATTCATCTAAGTTCAAAAGTATTCTGGCGACATTTAAGTACGCTGCTAATTGCGTACCATCAATTGAGAGACCATCTAATCGGTCAACAAGTTTTCCAAGTTTTGAATCATTGATTGATTGGGAATCTGGAGCAAGAATCGAATCATTGTACTCTTCCACAAGAATCTGGATCTCCTCTGGTGTCGGCTTACGGGAGGTGACCATTCGAAATCCGTGAGTAATTCTTTGTTCAGCCGATCCTTCACACTCAAGAAGCATTCTCGCAGCCAAGAACTGTGCCGCCTCCATGAATTGTGTGCCATTCAGCAGTAGCAAAGCCTGAAGGGGTGTATTGGTACGCGACCGTCTTACGGTGCAAAACTCTCGCTCCGGTGCGTCGAGTGTTTTAAGCATTGGAGATGGAACCGTGCGTTTCCAGAAGGAGTAGATACTTCTTCTAACTAAATCTGTGCCCTCCCCTTGAGGATAAGCTTTGGAATAACCGGGGCGATTGTTTAATTCCAACCAAAGCCCCTCTGGCTGATAAGGATAGACACTTTTTCCACCTAGTTGCGATTGAAGGATTCCACTTGCCGCTAATGCAGTATCGCGAATCTGTTCTCCATCGAGTCGAAAGCGAGGGCCGCGCGAGAGCCATTGGTTATCAGGATCAAGTTCATAGCTGGAACGCGGAGCATCGGAGGTTTGTCGATAGGTAGCCGAAGTCAGAATGCTACGAAGCAGTCGTTTTACGTCCCAATCGTTTTCAACGAATTCGACCGCCAGCCAATCGAGCAGATCGGGATGAGTGGGTAGGTCTCCTTGACGCCCAAAGTCTTCAGCAGATTCGACTAATCCACGTCCAAAAAGTCTGCGCCAATGTCGATTGACAGCGACACGTGCTGTAAGTGGGTGTTTGGGGTTTGTCAGCCAGTGAGCAAAATCCAGTCGGTTCTGAATCTTGGTCTTAACAGGCGTCGAACTGAGACAATTAGGTATACCGGGCTGCACTTTTTTCGTGGGCTGATCATATTGCCCACGATCGAGAATATGCGTAGCTCGAGGTTGTGGGAGATCTGCCATGATCATCGTCGCGGGAATCATCGAATTCCGTTCGGTTTGCAATGACTGAATCTTGGAAACAAGTTCCGCATGAGGATCATTTTTGGCGAGGTAGTAATCTTTCAATCGTTGATTCTGCTCAGCGGTTCTTTCCGAGGCTGGTACTCGTATGATCGCAATAATTTCAGGGGAGATTGATGCAAAGTCATATTCTTCCCGTTTATCCGTTGTGATGGAAAATCTGGGTCGTCCAATACCATGAGTGGCAAAATTTGCTTCATGCTTAAGTGTGAATTGCAGAATGGTTCCACCTTCGTAACCAAATACTTTCTCTGAGATCCAGATGGCCGTTGCGGGTGCTTTCCGAGTGGGGCCATCTACTGCCCACCCGTTATTGTCTGCAACTGTGCCATCAATTGTTTTTCCAATCTCGTAGCCTGACTGCGAATAATCAGCGATGACTTTTTTTAACTTGACCCGATGATGGATCTCGGGGTTCTGCTTCGAGATCGCTTCCACTTCAAATTCGCTTAGCACAAAGTTTGAATTTGAGTGTCGTCCAGGGCCCCCTCCCGGCAGCGATTCATGAGTGAGTGCTTCCAGTCTGATCGCAGATATCTTGGAAAGTCTGGTTTCAGCGGTAATCGTATAGATGTCCTGATTCGGATTGGCGCCACCCACAAGCACAGATAGGTCCTCGAGCTTTTCAAGAGTTGATCCGCCCGTCGATTTCATTTGATTGGGGGAAAGGACAGTCCACTGCACCGGTGGATTTTGTTTCACCAAGTTCGTCCATTCAGAGATCAGTTTTTCAAGGTCTAGTGGGTGATCTCGTTTGCTTTCAAGTCGATTAATCGTTTCTTCGATCAAGATTAATTTGGGGTCAACTAATGGAGATTTGATTTTGGACTGAGGCGAAAAACCCCGCATTCCGCGTTCAGGAACCTGATTGAAGATTGAATAGAGTTCGTAGAATTCCTGTTGAGTGATTGGGTCATATTTGTGGTCGTGGCAGCGTGCGCAACCAATGGTCATTCCTAGCCACACCGCTCCCGTCGTGACAACACGATCCATTACATATTCAGTACGGTACTCTTCATCGATAATTCCACCCTCGATAGTGATACCGTGATTGCGATTAAATCCGGTAGCGAGACGTTGTAGATCAGTCGCGTCGGGTAACAAGTCGCCAGCGATTTGCTCAATAGTAAACTGATCGAAGGGCATGTTCTGGTTGTAAGCATGGATGACCCAGTCTCTCCATGCCCACTGTTCACGTTCCGTGTCATATTGATACCCATTGGAATCGGCGTACCTAGCCAGGTCTAACCAGTAGCGAGCTAAGTGTTCGCCATATCGCGGAGATTGCAGGAAACGATCAACCATACGCTCGTAGGCATCTGCTCGTTTGTCGTTTATGTATAAATCGATTTCATCAATCGAAGGAGCAATGCCTGTCAGGTCAAAACTCACACGACGCACAAGCGTTTCTCGATTCGCTTCGCTCGATAGTTTTAGGTTGCGTTCTTTTAAATGTTTGCTGACAAATGCATCGATAGGGTTTCGTATTGGGTTTGACTTGTTGATGATTGGAATGGAGGGTTTTTTTGTTGGGCGAAATGACCAGTGTTCTTCATACGTCGCACCTTCCATGATCCATTGCTTGATTTTTGCAATCTCAGATTCCGTTAACCGGTGTGACTGCTCAATCGGTGGCATTCGTAGGTCTTCTTCCTTTGATGTAATTCGCTGGAAGAGTTCGCTCGCTTCTAAATTACCGGGCACAACAGGAACCACCCCGGAATCAGACGAATCTAACACTGCCGAACGAAGGTCAAGACGCAAGTTCGCTTGACGCGTCTTTTCATCCGGTCCGTGGCAGGTGTAACAGTGGTTCGACAGGATTGGTTGAATATCTTGCGCGAAGCGTGCCGGTTCCTCGCTGTAAACATGGCATGCATGCATCAGAGCAATTGAGGCAAGAAAAGACCGAAGCCAAAGATGATTCATCATTGATTTATGTTTACTATTGCCGATTTTCGACCGATTCGTCCGCAGGACATCACTCCATGGTGAAATTGTAGTCGACTTCGAACTCGCGTTCACCGACAATGATGGCAAGTTCGTTCTGATTGTGCGTTGATTAGGTTTCAAGATTCATTGAGCCGCGTGTATCTCGTGAGTTCGCCGAGGGCCGAGGTTTTGATGAATGCGGATTATGCTTCAGTTTGAGCCTTCTGTGTGAGAACGGGTCTTCCTGTGCATTACGCGTATTTTTGAATTTACTGAGCCAACCAAATTCAGGTGATAAGAAATCGCTCGATTAAGGATTTGCCATGAGTAAGAAGTCAGCTAACGAGGCAATGACGCGATGTCTGGTGGCGTTACCGGTGGCTATGGTGGTAACTTTGTATTTTTTGGGCAGATCTTGGTGGTGCCCTCAGGGTGACGCCGTGCCTTGGTCGCTCGATATCTGGTCCCCGCATAATTCTCAGCACCTATTCGATGCTTACTCGCTGTCTCATATCCAGCATGGCATCAGCCTTTTCCTCTTGCTCAGCATGATCGGAAAGCAGGCTCTCGGCGTTCCTGTAAAGGTAGTGTTGGTTGGTTTTGTTGAAGTGGCATGGGAGGTTTTAGAGAACACACCACTCATTATTAATCGATACCGTGAGGCGACAATCTCTTTAGATTATTACGGTGACAGCATCAGTAATTCGGTGAGTGATTATTTGATGTGTATGTTAGGCGTTTTATTGGTTCATCGAAGCGGTTGGAAGATTGGGATTGGCTTATTTATTGCTCTGGAAAGTCTTTCATTATTCTGGGTACGCGACAGTTTAATTCTTAACATAATCATGTTGGTTGCCCCAAATGATGTGATTCGTCAGTGGCAGGTGCAATCATAGGCTAACCGTTTTCAAAGCGACTTCTGTACATTAAGTAGGGTTTATGAATCACGTGTGCTTTCATCAAGACGACTCAAATGCCGCTTGGTTGGGTGAGGACTTATTGGAGCGTCAGGATTGGCGACAGGATCTTTGTGAAAACGAGGTGGAAGAGTGTATTGAGGCTGCAGCGCTTTTGGCCAATGGATTTGATGAAAAAAAAATCGATCAAACGTTAGCGCTGTGTTTGCCGAATCTATCAGATCGGCTGAAACATTGTCAGAATGATTTGGAGTCAAAGTCGGGCGCGACAATCATTCATGGTTTTCCCTTGGACCATATGGACAAGCACGCGGCAGGGGTTCTTTTCACGTGGATGATGAAAAGAATCGGAACTCCTGTTGCACAAACCACTGACGGAGATGAAATCTTTCACGTTCGCGATGAGGGTTTTAAAAGTGATGATCCTCGTGCGAGAGGTCCGAACTCAAAGAATCGTTTGACATTCCATTCTGATCGGTGCGATGTCATTTGTTTTCTTTGTATGCAGGAGGCCATGCAGGGAGGAGAAAACCAGATTGTTAGCTCTGTCTCGCTGTATCAGAGGATTCAAAGAGACCACCCTGATCTTCTAAAAGTGTTAATGCAGCCATTTTGGTATCAGCGACATAATGTAGATTCCGGCAATGAGCATGCGTTTTACCAGCAGCCTATTTTCTCTTTTTGTGAAGGCAGGTTTGCATCCAGTTTGTTAAGGGTTTTAATTGATCGGGCTTATCGTTCCCCGGAAACACCTGAGATGACTGAACAGCAACGTCATGCTCTGGATTTGGTTGAAACGCTCGCATCAGATCCTGGAATGCATTTGGAGTTTCGTCAGCAGCGTGGAGATATTCTCCTGTTGAATAATTTTGTAACGTTGCATCGTCGAAAAGCATTTGAGGATGATGGACGGAACCAATTTCGACGACATCTTCTGCGGATTTGGCTTTCGATGCCAAATAGTCGACCCATCGACCCCATGTTTTCTGCAAGTTATGGTCAGACGTCAGCCGGGGCGTTACGGGGTGGAATGCGGGTTAGGTAAATAAAGGGTCATGGTGATACCCCTTATTAGTTGATGGAATCGATTCACAACGGTCTTGGTTTTTCTGTTAACGCGGGGTAACTCAGGATTCACTCGCTTTGACCTGATTGTCTAAATGGAATGTATCTGAAAATAGTAGTTTTGAAATCGATTGATTTGCAGCTTTTGAATCACAGGACGATGAATCAATAATGGAACAGTTTGCGATCGAAACGTTGGCGACCGATTTTTTAATCGTCCTTCTGGGAGGATTAGTGGCCGGTGTCCTTTGCAAACGAACCGGCGTATCTCTATTAGTCGGATACCTTGTGATCGGTGGATTACTCGGACAGGGATGTCTTGGTGTAGTCGCTCAGGATGATCGTGGGCTAGAGGTGATGGCAAATGCGGGCGCTCTGCTTTTACTGTTTGCAGTCGGCCTAGAATTTTCAATCGAACAGCTCGTGCGATTACGACGATATATTTTTTTGGGCGGTTCCGTTCAGATGCTACTGGTTGCGGTGCCCGTGACTGCAATATCCTGGCTGTTTGGTTTCCAATGGCAAGCGTCAATATTGATTGGCGCGAGCGTATCACTCAGTTCGACGATTTTAGTCTTCAAGGCTTTGAATGAGTGGGGACAAGCGTCCACACCTCCAGGCCGTCGAGCCATTGCGATGTTGCTATTTCAGGACGTCGCGCTCGTCCCAATTATTCTGTTGGTGCCAGCGCTGAGCGGACAGGCTGATTCTCATCTTGGTCTACAACTAGCAAGGCTCGCGTTGATTGCTTTCGGTTTTGTCATCGCTGTTTATTGGCTCCGACGATGTGTAGCTCGATATATTGTTCCGAATCTGATCAATCTCCGCAGCACAGAGCTAGTCGTTTTGTTTGCTGTGATTGTGCTGTCTGGAAGTTGTTGGATTGCGAATCGCCTATCTATGCCAGCAGCAGTAGGTGCGTTGGCAGCTGGCTTTATCCTCAGTGGTAATCGCTTAACACATCAAGTTGACACTTTGGTCTTGCCATTTCGTGAAACCTTTGCAGCAGTTTTTTTCGTCAGTCTAGGTAGCCTGGTTAGACCTGATTTGTTGATCCAAGAGCCATGGCTAATTATTGGCATTCTTGTTTCCTTGCTTACAGTAAAAACATTGGCAGCAATGACTGCTTTGAAGCTTACTGGTTTAAAGTGGCGGCAATCCCTGGCGACCGGACTAGGTCTCTCGCAATTAGGAGAATTTTCTTTTTTGCTTATCGGTGCAGGTGTAAGTCAAGAGATTTTTGATCAGTCTGTCTATCAACGAATACTGCTAGTTGCCATTGGAACTCTGATTTTGACACCGCAATTCATCAAGTTCGGATTAAAATGGGGCGACCTTACAAGTGATGATGAGGTGGGACATGGTGTTCAGCATTATGCTGTTAGCGATTCCCCTCGTGCAGTTGTTGTTGGTATCGGAGTAATTGGCGGTCGAACGGCTGCCCGACTTGAGACCTTAGGCGTTCAAGTTCGTTTGGTTGATCATAGTCCGTTGAACTTATACCCGTTTGCACAGCAAGGATTTCAGACGGTATCAGGGGACGCGTTAGAAGAAAGCGTCTTAAGTAAGATGGGACTGGAGGAAAGCCAGATTGCCATTGTCAGTGTTCCAGATGATACAACTGCCATTCAAATTGTTGCAGCGTTGAGACAACGTAATTCAAATTTGTTCATTCTTGTTCGCTGCAGATATTTTTCCAATATTCTTGAACTTGAAAAAGTCGGGGCGAACCAAGTGGTAAGTGAAGAAAAAGAGACTTCCAGCGTGATTACCCAAATCTGCGAGAAAATGCTGTGGAGATCTCAAGGTGGTGCAAAGTAGGGTTTTTTTGTTATTGATGTAGGCTGATTGAACCGCAGTGATGCTGTCGACAAGATACATTTGGCGATCGTTGGGTTCGAGACTTCGCTCAGGAAAGATTTTCAAGGCCAGATGTCGCTCATCAAAGTGCCGAAAACGCAATAGGATTTTCCATGCCATCGACCGCAGTTGGTATCGCAAAGATTGGACTATTTCATCCAGATCAGGTGATCGGGAATGAATGGTATGAGGACAGCTTGCCGAAAAAGTTTGTCAATCACACTGGTATTGAAGCTCGCCGGATATCCTTTTCCGATGAAGTGACGATGGCTGCTCAGTGCGTCCATCAAATGGTTGATGATTCAAACATCAACCTATCGGACTGCGCCGGATTGATTTTCGTCACACCTTCATTTGTTCCAATGCACATCGCAAACCGGTACATGGATCGTGCTGAAGCGCGACAGCAGCAGCCATCTAGAGCTGCGCATCAGCTAGCAGAGAAGTTGGAGATCCCAGCGCGTAAAGTGGTAGGCATGAATGGTTTTTGTAGTGGTTACGCAAAAGCTTGCCTGCATGCAAAACGAAAGATGCTTCCGGCGTTAGCTTTGGATTCATCGGAGTTTATTCTGGTGGTAACTTCCAATAGGATCAGTCGAATCACCGACTATGGTTGTCGACAATCAGGGGCACTCTTCGGGGATTTTGCAACGGTTAGTGTCATTTCAAGAACAGATAGCGAGCGATATCCGGTGAAATTTGAGCTCATTGACGTTTGCTACGGCAAGCAGTCGGTGAACCGCGCTTATTTTGATTTCTCATTGAAAAAGAATGTTCTTACTCCGACTCCGGACGGTGGCAAAGAAGTGATTTCGGAGCGGCTCGTGTTTTCAATGGATGGCATGGGCATTGCGGATACTGCCCCGCGAGCGATGGCTGCATCGGCTGCAGAATTACTACAAGCTAATGAGCTTGATGCCTCTGAGATTCATCATGTGGTTCCGCATCAAGCGGGAAACGGAATCATTCGTCTCGCCACGATGAAATTAGAGCAACTTGGTCTCGCTGCAACTGTTGTGAATGGATTCGCTAAGGAGGTAGGTAATGTGAGCTCCGGGTCTGTTCCTTACGCCTTATCCAGGTTGTGGGGAGAACTGGACGGCTACGTTTTGTGTCCGGTTGCTGCAGTGGGGAGTCCCGGTCGCGCAGAAGTTTCCCAAGGTTGCTTGCTCTTGAGAACTCTAGCTGCGAACACATCGAATTAAGACGAACCGATCCGGATGCGCGCAATGCAATATGATGGTTACCGTGTTCTTTGGTGGCTATGAGGTTTCGTTTGCTCAGCCAATCGCGTTGCCCAGGTGGGTGATGTGTCTTTATCTGCTGCCTACTGTCTTCGCCATCCGTTAACGGTTGTAACGATTAGGAAGTTTTTCGCATCGGATTCAAGCTCTCCGCTGCCGGTTCTCGCGATTTTATTATTTGAAACGGATGATACCGGCCGATTTTTATAGAGATGTATTATTCCCTTTGCAGTTGCTAAGCAGTTCCTAATCGCGTGGTCTACTCGTGCATGCTAGTCGATCTAGATTCTATGGTCTGAGGCTGATCAAACGAATAAGGCTCAGCCGTTTACCGGAGGCAATCGGCCGGGCGATTGTAAGTCGTTGCAAGGCAGTAGTTAGCATTCTGTCATTACTGTGGGCGAGCTTTTCCTTGGCTTCTCGGCCCAGTTCGTGGACAGAACCGGTGCGTCGTGTGATGTCACGCCAATTATTATTCACTGGTGTTGATGGAACGTGGGCCGCTTTACGTTTTGGAGCAGCGGTTGGTGTGCTATTGATTGTCCAGGCGGCTCTTTGGGTTGATGCGATTGGGATGACTACGGAAATGGTAGCGCCCATGTTATGGCGAGCAATCGTACGGGAGTTAGCACCCTTGTTGGCGTGTCTTGTTGTGATTGGCCGCAGCGGAATAGCCATTTCAACTGAATTAGCAACCATGCGAGTCGACGGTGAATTAGATGTACTGGATGCTCAAGGGATTGATCCAATGACCAGCTTGGTAATGCCGCGCGTGACAAGTATGGTCTTTAGCGTTTTTTGTCTTGCGCTTATTGCGACAACTGCCATGGTGATCACTGGTTATGCCGGTGGGCGGGCCGCCGGTGTGATCCGCGTCTCTTTCTTTGCCTTTCTCGATCAAATGGTCAGTCACTTCAACACACTTGATTTACTTTTTTTTCTTCCAAAGACACTTTTAGCAGGTGCATTTGCTGCAGCAATCTGTTGTCTAGACGGTTTGAGCGTCAAAGCAACGATTACCGATGTTCCTCGAGTATCAAGCATTGCCGGAACACGAGCTTTGAGCGCCGTTTTTGTGATCTCGGCAATTCTCTCGGTGCTGATTTATGGGCGTATACTCATCTTTGAGGTGATCTAATGTTAACGCCCGACTGGCAAAAAGATGTTATCAATGAGAGCTGTGTACTGAGGTTGCAAGCGGTTTACCAGCGGCCAGAGTACGAGAGCAGCTTGAAGGTTAATGACGTGAGTTTCGCACTCAATGCAGGTGAAGTATTAACTGTTCAGGTGGATCCATCGACACGGACCCGATCCTTTGCGTCGCTAGTGCAGGGAATCATAAATCCCGATGCTGGAGATCTTCTTTTTCTAAAACAGCGGTGGAGTGGATCCGATTACGAACGCCACTTCTTTTTGCGCAGTTTGATTGGCCGAGTTTTTGAAGGTCAGGCTTGGATAGAGAGCCTTAATGTTGATGAGAACGTTACCCTCGCTGCGCGACATCACGGTCGCTCGATCGAAGACATCAAGGTGTCTGTTCAAGATTGGCTAGATCGGCTGGGTTTAGAGAGATTAATCAATCGTCGGCCTGCGTTTGTTGCACCTGCAATTTTACAGGTGCATCAATGGATTCGCGCTTTTTTGAGTCAGCCAAAGCTTGTGATTTTGGAACGTCCAATGCAGTTTTTGTCTGAAAATTGGTTTGGCAAACTTTTGAAATCCATTGAGTGGATTGCGAGCCGTGGTACAGCGGTGCTCTGGTTGGATAGTCGCCCGAATCTTGACCAGGTGGATTGGAAGATACCCTATCACCACGTCGTGGCGCAGGATGGGAGATTTGAAATCGCCTCTGAGGTGAATGGAGGTAGCGATGAATGAGGTTTATCGACTTCGATATACCAACCAAATCGTGGGGTCGTTTCTTCTCGTTTTGCTGGTGTTTTTGATCGTTTTATCGTTTACGGTTCTTCGTTTGGGGAATCGTTTTGGTGCCAAAGACCTCTATTGGATTGAGGCATCCGAAGCTGATGTGCATGAGCTGCATCCCGGTACCGAAGTCTTGATTCTTGGTAAGCCCGTTGGGGAGGTCCTCGACCTCAATTACCTAGCTGACGGTCATGGTGTCAAAGTTGAGATTCAATTGAGTCGACAAAAGGAATCACTTGTCTTTGAGGATTCTATTGTGCGTCTTGAACGGAAGTTTGGAGTGGGGACTCCAGTTCTCGTGATACGACGAGATTCTCGCGACGCGGCAGGTTCGCAGCCGTTGGAAGCGAACCAGCGAATTAATTACTTTTCATCCGATCTTGATCGAGTCGATCAATTATCCGATCAGATGGAGCAGATTACACAAACTTTCAAAGAGATTCAGCAGGTTGCTGAGCCAACGTTGGAGAGTATGAAAACGACAGGTGAGCGATTTCAAGGATCACTTGATGAGTCCGTTGATCCTGCTTTCCGTACTTCTCAGCTCGCTTCTGAATCATTTGTCGAAACCAACCAGCAGCTACAAGTGACCACTGACAAATTGGAAAAGCAAGTTTCTGCGTTAATGAGCCGCGCCGATAACCTGCTGAAAAAAGATGTACAGGAGACGCTATCGGCCATTCAGCAATCGAATCAGGTCATCGAAGAGACCGCTGCTCAGGTTGGAGCAACATCTCGGACTCTTGATCGAGAAATGGTTGAAACATTACAGGTTGTTCGGGAGACAAGTGAAACGGTTCGAGAGCTAGCCATGCAGACACAAAGTCTTGTCAGCGTTTTGAATGATGAGGCAGATGATCTTCCTGGTACAACGAACCGGGTGAACAATACGATGAGTGAGGCTCAGCAATTGGTGCAGGAGATAAGGAGCCACTGGTTGCTGAGGCGGTACCGTCAGGAATCTAGTGGTACAGAGCAATTAAATCCTTCCACGATTCGTGGAGGCACGGCGAGATGAAGGCATACAACAGCGCACGTTCTTTCGTAGGCAAGCTTGGAAGTGTTTACTTCGCGGGTGCGACAAAAAAATCTCTGGTGCTGCTTGTAATCTTGGTGGGATGTAGCACTCCTGATAAGACCAATGACAGCTATGCTCGTGCCTTGGTGAGAACCAGCGATCGTGCGAGTGATTACTACTCTCAGGGGAGCGTTGATCAAGCGATTCACGAGTACCAAGAGGTATTGCGGCAGGCCTGGTTGACGGATAATGAATACGAAGCTGGTACAGCTGCCTATCACCTAGCTGCTTGCTATTTCAGCTCTGGCGAAACGAGAGTAGCTAAAGATTGGTTGTTGGACGCACGTCATGAGCTTTCGCGCGCGGGGTCTTCCTGTCGGAATGTATGGCTACTCGATGCAAAAATTGCTCGCACTGAACAGCGTTACCAAGATATTCCGTATTTACTCAAGCGAGCATCAGAGGAAGTAGATGTGAGCTCGATGGATTCCGAATCGGATCGATTGAGTCAGATTTTGTTTACGAGTTTAGGTAGTGTTTCCGGCAACGGGCAATTGGTTCGCGCAGCATCCTTTCGTTCGCGAAAGTATACGGAGCAATTAGATAACGTACCCATTTTGCTGATTGAAGCAGCGGTGGCGGCTGAAAAAAAACAGTTCCTAGTGGCGAAGAGACATTTGACCGAGGCCGAAAAAATATTAGGACGTTCGGATCACTTGGAGCTTCAAGCAGAGTGGAATCGTATTTCTGGCGAACTGGCGATGGAGATGGGGCAATATTCGCTCGCAGCGCAGTATTTCGATCAAGAGGTTTCGAATTTGAAAGCAGCGAGTCAATTCCTCGACCTGCATAAAGTATTCAGCCAGAGTGCCGAGGCGTACGAAAAAGAGGGTGAGTATGCGCGTGCAGCTGATCGATTGTGTCGAGCGGCAAGATCTTGTTACGGACGCGAAGATTATCAGCTCGCATGGCAGATTGTTCAGGACGCCGGCGTCCTCGCACAAAGAACGCAGAACGCTACTATCCAAACGCGTCTAAGTTTACTTGCAGAACTAATTCTCCTCGCGTTACCTGGTGACCCGCAAGAAGCCCCCACGGATGGCTGAATTTCAGTTTTTAAATTCTGTCTGCAATGAAAGATGTTTTCGCACGGTTGGGTCGTCGTTTGCTGATGGATCAAGCAGCGTTCTCGATTTGCAGCTGGTTCATTAGTCCATACGGACGCCAATACTGAGAAGAATGTTGGCGTACCTCTGCTGGTCAGCGGTTTGGATCGTTAATACATGATCCGGCGTACTAACGGCATCATAGAAGGCCCATTTATCAATCGGCTCTAGGTCCAACTCCAGCTTTGCCTGTTGGATCGTCTCTCGATAATCGGCCCAAACAGGTGGATCACCCTCGAGGGCGTACGGCCCGCTGGTCTCCGTTTGCATTGTCTGAATCGCTTCAATAGGGACCGCCGATAAGACCGCTTCCAGTACTTGGTTGCAGGTGGGAATGCCCGGCATCAGATTGAGACTGACAAGCTCTGATCGTGGCCCACGCTTACTGGCGGCAGGGTAGTTGCCATCTGCGATTAGGATGGTGCTGTGATGCCCTGCTGACGCAAGAACGGAAGAAATCTGGGGATGGATGAGTTTGTGTCGAAGCATATCGAAATCAGTTAATAGGAAGGTGTGTTTTTTCACTCAAAGCATTTGGCGCCGCGAAATCACTGCCGTTGAAAATGATACGGTAGTTATCAATCCCTGTCACTTGCGGTCAGCGACTCGGCAATCAGATATTATTGACAAATACTTGATAATGATTCCAAAATTGAATCCTGTCACTGGATCCACTTGGGTGGCGTCGACCTCGGGACTCCATTCTACACTTCATTGTTTCTAATTGTGCTGGAGCGAGTCGATTGTCACAAAGTCTGTTGGCTCGCCGATTCAAGCTTGGAAATTATCTGGGTGTTGACCTCTTTGTGCACTGGAGTTTTCTACTCCTCACTACTTGTGTTTTTCTTTCCAGTATCGAAAAAGGTTTCTCTGTCGCTTTTTTTATGGTCGCTCAATTGCTGGGTGTTTTTTTCTGCGTGACCTTGCATGAGTACGGGCATGTGATTGCAGCGCGTTGTTTTGGGGTCGGAACAGTAGACGTTACCTTGTTGCCAATAGGCGGTGTGGCAAGATTACATCGCATGCCTCGGATTGCCTGGCAGGAAATGATCGTTGCTGTTGCTGGACCGGCTGTGAACGTTGTGATTATCTTCACGTTATCGATCATTTTTGCTTCACAGCTGAGCGACGAAATGTTGATTGCATTTCGAGATCTGGCTTCGGCGCCGAGCGAGGGTTTGGAAATGAGTCAGGATGTGGCGACTGCCATTGATACGATGTTTCGGTTCCCCTCGGTCCTTGGCTACCTCTTCACAATGATCGTTGCAAATCTAATGCTGGTTCTTTTCAACATGATTCCGGCATTTCCCATGGACGGCGGGAGAGTGCTTCGTAGTCTTGTGGCCCTTATTACTGATTACACTTCTGCAACGCGTTTTGCTTTTCGCGTCGGAGTGTTTTGCGCATTTTTGATCATTCTGTTTTCCGTTCAAGGAGTGATGGAGAATCCGATACCGATCTTGATTGCGCTGTTCGTATGCTTTGCAGGTTATTCAGAGTTGAAGCAAGTAGAGATGTCTGAGGCGGTCGAGGGTATATCGGTAGCAGACGCGATGATTCACTCGACCGTAGCGGTATCGGAACAGGTCTCTGTTCAGGGTTTATTAATCGCGTGGCGTCGTCTACCTCTTAGAGTGGTGCCGATCGTGGATGCTGAGGGTGCTCCGGTTGGGATGATTCAATTAAAGGATTTGACCGACCGAATGCGAAAACGTGCTGACAAGCACGTTCTCGTTCGGGATATAGTCAAACGTACACAAAGCCCAAGTGTTTTGCGTCGTTCCGAACAGCTTGATCAAGCTTTAATGAAGGTTGATCGACGAAATCGTCAACACATGGTTGTTGATGAGGAGGGTAAATTAGCCGGGATACTTGATCTAGATACTCTATTGCAAAGAATTGCGATGAGTACACATTCGCACAACTCATCACAAACTGTCGAGTTTTGAGTGTGGATCGCAGAGAAGCTGTGATTGCAATTCTCACTGGATGCAGCCGGGAATGCTTTTGGTGCCACTAATCTAGAGAGAGCTTGGATCTGCCTGGCCACAGTCAGCGTCGATGACTGAACGCTCAATTTGAATGGTTGAATGACAGATTCCAAACCGATCGTGTAGCTCGTGCCGAATATCTCGAAGTAACGAATCATTGTTTTGAGGAATGGGTATTACTAAATGCACTGTCAGTGCGGTTTCAGTCGTACTGACGGCCCAAATGTGCAGATCGTGTACTTGTCGTACTTCAGGTAAGTCGGTGAGGTACTGCAGCACCTCGTTCGGATTAATGTGTCGAGGAACGGATTGCATCGCTAAAGCGATTGATTCTCTAAACAGGTTCCAGGTACCCGCGAGAATGACCAATGCAATCAGGATGCTGATTGCTGGGTCAATCCAATAATAATTTGTGAAATGGATCGCGATACCGGCTACCACGACACCCAAGGAAAGCAACGCATCAGCCGCCATGTGAAGGTACGCACCTCGTAGATTTAAATCTGTTTTACGTCCTTTTGCGAAGAGAATGGCAGTCCCGGTGTTGATGATGACTCCAATGAAGGCCACGACAATAATCGCATCAGCATCAATAGATTCTGGTTTATCCAGACGAGTAATCGCCTCCCACGAGATACTCCCAACAGCGATCAACAGCAATAGACTATTGAACAATGCCGCTAGGATTGATGAACCTCTCCAACCGTAAGTGTATTTTGGGCTGGGTGGAAGTTTTGCGAGCGCGTAGCCAGCCCAAGCCATGAGGAGACCCAAGACGTCACTCAGGTTATGTCCTGCATCTGCGAGCAAAGCCAGAGAATCCGTCGTGTACCCATAGCCGGCTTCGACAGCTACGAAGACAGTGTTTAACAGAATGCCAATTAGAAAGGTACGGCCGTACCGATCAGGCACAGGATGATGTGCACAATGGTGCATTGGTGAACTCGACGGCTTGCAATGATTGGAGCTGCTGAAATGACAATTTTGAAACGAGCCGTGTCAAAATCATAATCGCCATAGGAAGCTGACCGTTTTAGAACCTCCTGTGCGGGTCAATCGGTTCGTTGGGAAGGTTGTAGAAACCAAAGATAGACGAGGCGATTCGAAAGATCATAAAAATGAGCAATCCCATGACAGTAATGCGTATAACAGCCGTTGCGATCCCTGTCATGACTTTGATTGCCTGTTTTGCACGCTCGTCGTATTCTTTCGACAAGTGCGCTAGTGATTCGGAGTCAACACCAGCTTGTTCAGCAATATCAACACGCTGAATAAAATCACTCGGCAGCACTTCTGTCGCACGCAGTGCGCCCGCGAGTGAGGCACCGTCACGAATCGCATTTTCTGATCTTTTTGAACCCTCTCGATAGTAGTCACTATCCGTACTATCCAAGGCCAGAGCGATCGAGCGAATTGGGTCTAAGCCTGACCCCAGCGCCAAGGATAAAGTCCAACAAAGACGCGTGATGGTAATAGTTTGAATTGCAGGACCACAGACAGGGATGCGATAAAGTATTGGAACTAGGTTTTGGACTCCCGCAACATTTTTGATAAATGCTGTGATAGCCGCTGCAATGACGCCAAACACGATCGCGATGTAGAACCAAAACCAGAGAACGCCCGATCCACCCCTAAGGCCGAATCCTAGAATGTCGGTCATTTGACCACCACCGCCTGTTGTCAGGATTCCAAGCAAATAGATCATCAGCGAAATGATCCCAATCCCTGCGATCAGCTGCAGCATCGGCCATGCAATGGAACTGATGAAAGAACGACGAGTGGCGATCTGATGATCGTAGTGACGACTGAGTGCTAATAATGCTTTCTCAACATTTCCAGACTCCTCACCAACTCGAGTCAATCCTGTCATTAGACGTGGAAAGTACCTGTCCTTTTGCATCAAATCGCTTAAGGACGATCCATTTTTCGTACCATCGATCAATCTTAGAATTGCAGCGCGATGTTTGTTAGGACCGAGGTTCGACTCAGATTGAAGCAACTGAATTAAATTCGCGCCAGCTTTTAAACCGGTTCCTAGTCGATACGTGAATTTGGATGCGGTTGCTAGCTTCATCGATTTGATTTCAAATTCAGTGATGTGCAGTCGGTCATCAAATCTGCTTGTTAATCTGTACTCAGAGATCTGCCACTAAGAGAGCAGTTGCTCAATACAAACCAGCAACCAGAAACGACTTTTGTTTCAGCCACTCGGTACGTCAATTCAAGTCAAGGTTTTTCATGATCGTGCCACTCGATTATTTGAACGTATTGTTGCGCGCAAGCCGAGAGCTGGGGCGTGTGATTCCAGCTTGGTATCTTGAGTCCCACTGACTACTAATCCTACCGTTTGGCTCCAGAAAGTATTTTAAGCTGTCGATCCGATTGTTGCTCAGGCGTTCTGCGTTTGCCGATGTTGGACTTCAACGCGATACGAGTTTAATGCGTCATCAACTTGCTGAAGTTGTTCGCCAGCGGGTTGAGAAATGTCGACAAAGAGAGTCGGAATGCCAGCAATTTCACACCAAGTTGCGGTCTGATCTTCAAGCAGTTCAACTCGAACCGTGAAACCCAGCGAACGCGCGTCAGCGAGTCGGTTTTTAAGCCGTTTAACGACGTTTTCTTCCATGTGCATCTTCCTTGATGAATTCCATTTCATGGAGTTTAACGGTTTCACCTAAAAAGCTGCTAGTCGATTCTTTTTTCCTGACCGTTATAGCTTGAAATGGGGGGATTCCCCCTGTTTTCCCTGAGATCTGGTCCCCTAGGTGGCAATTTATGACGGTTTGATTTTCGGATCTGTAGCGAATCCTCCGCGAACGACGATACCACTAATCGTAGATCTTTTCTTCAGGTCACCTACTCCTAATGGCTTGTTCGTCGTGGCGACTCAATCGGATCAATTCTCAACCAATTCCATTCCCACACACGTTTCCATACCAGAAGCGAGTCGGGATATGAGTGTTCAAATCGAGTCATTGCGTAATGAGCTTAGACGGACTCAGGCTCTTGCAGCGCTCGGAGAATTAACAAGTACTGCAACGCACGAGTTCAACAACATCTTGATGACAATCCTCAACTACGCAAGGTTGGGAATTAGAAATCGAGATGATGCGAGTCGGGATAAGGCTCTAAACAAAATACTCGAAGCATCTGAACGTGCCGCCAAGATCACGCAAACGATTCTTGCGCAGGCACGGAATCGAAGTGAAAGTCTGACCGCAACCAATCTTGGTGCCATCATTCAGGATGCAATGCTTCTACTCGAACGTGAAATGCGAAAGTACCGTGTGTCCGTTGAGATTGAGATTGATCCGGAGACACCGGCCGCTATGGCCAACGGTAATCAAATCCAACGAGTGCTGCTCAATCTCTTGATCAATGCTCGGCAAGCAATGACCGAGGGTGGGACGATCTTCGTGAGACTGCGTCAAGCAGATGAAAAAGAGTTTATTGAGTTGGTAGTACGTGATTCCGGAAAGGGAATTCCACGTGACAAGCTACCACGGATTTTCGACGCTTTTTACAGCACAAAATCGGGCCCAGACGAATCAGGTAAAGGCGGAACGGGTCTTGGCTTGGCTGCGTGTAAAGAGATTATCGATGCTCATCGAGGTCGCATTCGTGTTGAGAGCACCGTGGGAAGGGGAACGGCATTCATCTTAAAAATACCTGCCGTTCTGGATCAGTCCGCAGTTGCATAAACGCTGCTAATCTTTAAACGCTTTTCTATTTCAGATTTTTCCGCGTAAGTGATTTCGACAGCATGACCACCGTTGGTTGAGAGGTGTCTCAATCGGTGGTTGTTTGTGGGGTGCCTTCAGGGATTCCATCAATGAATTTGGGCAATTGTTCAGCGAGATATCGAGGTAAGACCAAGATTGCACGACTTGATACTTCGTCAAAAGTCACCCTGAACAGGCTCGCGTCAATGGTCTGACTCAGCATTGACTGTAGTTGCTGCAAAACAAGCGTCGAGTCCTGGCTGAGTGGTTTTGTCCAAACCACCACAGGCAATCGGTCGTAGGTTGATCGCTGGCCAATCCACCAGTGTTTGGAATCGACTTGACGAGCTTCAAGTCCCAACGGTTCCAGTGTTTTTGAAATGGTGATTGCTGCGGACTCTCCGCTGTAAGGCAGGAAGACACGTTCAGGGTTGACGCGCCGATCGGTGAAGTCTTGCCAATTAATGAGCGTTTGAACCCCATTCTCCTTTGAAAGACGAAGCAAAAATTCAGCGACGGTCATGGGTAGATCGGCTTGAGGAAAGCTTTTGCCGTTCACGGGTGTTGTCCAGCTGATTGCATTGTTTTCTGGAGACAAAACCCAGCGTGAGAAATAGGGATCCTCTACCTTTGAAGGCATAGCTCGCATTCTTCGTAATGCTTCGATCACGATTGCAGCAAGTTGTTGATTCTTTCTACTCTCCGATGAAAGCCATTGAGCATCCTCCGTTTTTTTCAAACTGAGAAACGAGAGTACCAAGTCTTGGGTATTTTTTCCGTTGTCCGGAAAGTCTCCTAGCACTGTGATTTCATCAAGAACTTTCTGGAAACTTGCATCACTAAGCGTAATTGTTGCGAAGTTTTCCTCGTTACGAATTTCAGCACCTACTCCTTCACAGGCTGCTTGCAGAAGCTCCTTGGCTGATTTCCATCCTTCAGGCAACTTTTGAGGGACACTCAAGTCAATGTTGGCGAGATCGAAAGAAACCCAATCAATTTGAATCGGTATGCCCGTGATCTGACTGATCAGCAGTGTCAGTTCCGGTATCGCATACCCATCACTGTTCACAGCAAGCTGTATTGCAAAAGCGGCTTCTACATTGATTTTCTTTGGCCGGAGTGGCGCAATGGGACTCGCAAGTTCTTGGGTTGCTTCATCGATGTCGAGGTCATCCATGCTTGGTGGCGCTTCAAGATTTGTTCGCTCGACGGGTCCTTCTTCAAGGAGGAATCTGGTGTATTGCTCAAGACCAGGTGGTAGATCTTGCAATCCGGAGCTTCCCGTTTCGGGGGGCGCTGAATTATTCGTTTCAGGTATTTCTTCCATAGGCGATACTGGAATCAAATCCGATGGAATCTTTGGCTCAACCGGTTCCTGTACCGAGGGTTCGGAAGTGTCAGGTTGTTGTCCTGTGGAATCAGCTTTGGATTCGGTTACCGGTTGTTGCGAGTTTGGTTCTGTATCCGAAGTCTCATCGGCGGCATGTTCTATTCTTTCGTCCGTGTCCACGGTTGATTCAGATTGTTGATCCGAGTCAGTTACAGAATTCGCCTCCGCAGACGATTGGTCAAGGGAATCCGCTATCGCATCTGTTTTATCAGTGGCTTGTACTGTTTGTTGATCACCTTGCCAAACACTGATGAACCAGGCAAACCCCGCCAGACAAACCAGTAAGCTGACGACTGAGATTGCGACAATGAGGCCGAGTTGTCTTTTGCGACGTGTTCCTTCGCTCTGCCATGAAACGGTGTCAGCTTCACTACCCACTGGTGGACTGATGTCCGTTCGGAATTCGCTCGAGAAGCCTGTGACTGTTGGAGGTGCTAGTCCCAAGCCGTTCGAGTCATTGTCTACATTAATTGCCTCTTCTGTAATCGCTTGGCTGTCAAAGTGCTCTTGTGCTCGAGAGTGATCCGCGCCGTCCGCGTTCATTTCTTTCTCTGGTGGTTGGATTTCCACCATTGATTGACACTTTGGGCAAGTCGCGATACTGCCGACGATACTTGGATCGTTAACACGTAATTGACTGCCACAGGTCAGACACTGAACGGCGAAGGGTTGGAACGACAAGCGACTTCCTAAAGATTAGCGTAGTAGGATGACTTAGGCACTGACGAAGCCTGTTTATCGTGCCACCTTCCATCGGCATTTGGCAAGGGAAATTAGGAGGTTCTGGTGGGGTTCATGCAGAAAAGAGTATGGTTGCTTACCTACTTTAGCACGGGATCGCGCCTGTTTCAGTCAAGTCGCTCTTAGCAGCGGTGATCTTGCTCGACGGTTTTCGTGTAGCATCGCGCCTGATTCTGGCGAGATTCGCTGTGAGTGTCATGGTTGAATCATAAAAAAACGCTGACTGTCGGCACGACAATCAGCGTCTTCGTAGTCTGTCGGAGTTCAAAAGGAACTCATGATTCGTGCTAGTTGAGCGTTAGCTACGCCCACTGGCCGTCAACATCGTCTGCCAACGCTGAGTAGATATCTTCATCCTCATCCATGCTGGAATCCGCTGAACCGTTTCCACTCGGATTTGTGCCACCGGATGAAGCGGAATCAAAGGAAGCGATCTTACCCGAGTCGTCACTTGCGAGCTCCGCGAAGTATGCGTCGCCACTTTGATTGCTACTGAAACTTTCATTTGAATCGCTCAGCAGGCTAATCTGTTCACCGCTACTTTGTGTGCTACTGGTTCGCTTCAGGTAGTTAATCACCTTCAGAGCATCAAGTGCTGTTGTGCGATTGTCACCATTCACATCGGTGTAGTAGCGTTTGCCCTTTCCACCGGTGGTTTGTTCACCCTCCATATCCATGGAGCTTCGATTCATCTCGTTAATTACGAGCAGAGCGTCGATGGGTGAAACAAATCCGTCGTCGTTCACATCGAGATTGAGCGATGAATTCTGATTCGGTGCACCGGCGCCAATCACAAATTCGAAAGTCTCGAATTTCAGGAGCGATCGATGAATCGGATCATCTTCATTGAATAGAAGTGTGTCCTGGAATGGTGAGGCGTCGGCCGGTGAGCCAATCACATTCGCCAAGCCGGCTCCGACTGCGTTGAAGTAGATCGTTGCAATCAATCCCGGATTCAGGCTTGGGAACTGGCTGGCAGGGATCGAAGCTTGTGAGAACAGTGTTCCGAACTCATCAATGATTCCTGGTGTTGCTGCCGTTCCAACTGCTGCTCCGGATGAGTACTCGCCGTGGAAGTCGACATCAAAATCAAAGTTGTCCGTTGGACGTGTATCAGCTGGCGCGATTCGATCCGAATCATAAAGGACATCGAGGAAACCAGCAAAGACGAAGGTGGAAGTGAACATTCGAAGGTCTTCCGCTCGAATTTCAATTCCAAATCGTTCACCGACATTGACGCTTGATATCTCCGTGCCGGAACCGTCACCACTGACTAAAGTGAAGTCATACCCAACTTGAGCGTTATTGTTTTGAGCACCAAGAGCAATCGTAACTTCTGCGGTGCTTCGAACATTATCATCGGTGACAATCAAGTAGGTGAATGAGTCGAGTCCATCCGCGTTCGCAGCGGCTCGGTAGTCAACATAGTCATCATTCAGGTTGTCCGGTGTGCCATTATCGTTGATGGTCACGGTACCCATTGCTGGGTTGGTCAGAATCCCGAACTCTCGAATGTTGCCGGTAGGACCAAGGTTATCATTGCCGAGAATATCTAAGCGATTTGCGTTTGCGAAGGAATTGGAGATCAGATTGCCATCAGAATCCAAGCCTTCTGGGAACGAATCGTCTACCGCTGCCGTGAAGGGTCCTGTATCTGGCAGGATAAGGAGCTCAGCGGATCCAAGACGAAGTTGACTTACTGTGAGAGCTTCGTCCGATCCTAATACAACTGTCTCGCTGATTGTTGCATCGGCTGGATCTGTTTGAAAGACTGCAACTCCCGGTGAAGTCGCTTGCATCTTGACTGTGAATAGTTCAACAGGTCCTGTGTGCGAAGTTTGATCATCGACTCGTTGGACCGCACCTGCTTCGTTGATCAAGCCTGGTATTTGAGCATCACCGGTTTGAAGCGTATTGAGTCCTGTGAACAACGACCCAAAGGTAATATCAAACGGGAATGACGGGTTGTTGTCTGTGTTCGTCGTCGATAACAACTCATCCGTGTAGAGTAAATCGGTGAAGGCAGACGCTACACCCGGATTACTTGCTAGGAATCGCAAATCGTCAACATAAACTTTAACAAGAACCTCATCACCTACTCGTACGTTGGTGACTTCTCGGTTGTTGAGTGGGTCAAGGATTTCGATTGAGAACTCAACGACGTCATCGTTTTGAGAACCAGGAAGCATGTTCACTGTGACAGTTGCATTGCTAGTTGAGCCGGCACTGTCTTGGATGCTGTAGGTAAATTGCTCGGTACCGGTATGGTCAGGATCAGGGGTGTAGCGAAGCGACTGACCGCCGCCCACCACTGTTACCGTACCACCAGCGGAGCCTCCCGTGACGCTCGTAATGGAGAGGCCACCATGGATGCTGGCAACATCGTTGTCCAACACATTCAAGGCTCGGTTGCTTGAACCTTGGGGCACTTCAAATACATCGTCAAGAGCGATTGGAACATCCGACTGGAAGGTCACGTTGACCACGACTGAGGCTGAGCTGCGATTGCCCAAAGCGTCAACCACCGTGTAAGTGAATTCCTCTCGTCCGGTGAACCCGTTGGGTGGTGTGTAGAAGAGTCGGTCAACTCCACTTACAACGACTCCCGCCCCTGTGTAATTGAAGCTGTCAATCTGGATCGGATTGGTTGGGTTCTGGAAGTCATTCTCAAGCACCGGCAGCATGTTCGACAGCGAGTTTCTCGGCACGCTGAATGTGTCGTCATTCGCAACTTTTGCTTCCGTCAGGATTTGAACTGCGTGGTCTTCTACTTCACCCGTTGACGCGAATCCAGTTGCACCAACGCTGCTCGTCTGACTCAGTCGGAAGCGAACAAAAGTGGTTCCTGGGTCAACCCCCTCAGGGACGTCAACGGTCAACTCGTGAGTTTTTCCGATGGTTCCTGCAACCACGGGAACGTTCAAGGCAAACTGCTCACCAATTCCAAAGACACCGTCTTGGTTGAAGTCCATGAAGCCTTGTAGGTATGCATTGGAACCGGTGGTATTAGTTGCCGTGACTTCGAACGTTGCCGATGCCCCGGGTCCCAAAGGACTCAAAAGGCGTACACCATCTTCATCATCAAGGTTGTCAACGTCGTCACCTGTTCCAGCAACACTCGGAAGGCCATCACCTTCACGGTCAACCGATGAGCCGATGCTCAAGCCTTCGGTGATTCCATGCCTTGCTCCGTCAGCACTGACTGAAGTGCCGTAGGAATCGGGTGCATCACCAAAGTCGAGCGATGGTAGGAAACCAAAATCGTAGTTGTCATCGAGCGTCAGGCCGTCGTAGGTGAAGGTGTGCTCTTCGCCCACAGGGAAGGTGCGTTCATAACCTGGTTCCAAATCGCTTCGGAGGGTGTATGTGCCAGCACCGGGGAAGTTGATCGAGTAACTTCCCTCATCATTACTAAATGCACCTGGTTCTCCAAGGTCTGGGCGATCGTCACCGTCCAAATCAGCGTAGACGTAGACACCTTCGAGGCCTGGTTCGCCCGTGTCACGGATACCATTTCCATCGCTGTCTACAAAGGCAGTTCCGGTGATGTCTGCAATCACTTGTGCAAAGCCAAAGTTGACCACCGAGGTTTGACCGGTGGTTACTGTCGTACTCTGGACAGGGTTGGTTGTCGCGGCGAATCCATTGAGACCTTCAGCAATGATGTTGAATGTGCCGGAACGGATATCGAGTGAATAATTGCCTTGTGCGTCCGAGGTCGTCGAAGGCTCACCCGCGTCTTGACTGCCATTTGCATTAAGGTCAGCAAAAATGTTGAAGCCAGGCAAACCTGCGTCGCCAAACCTTGAGCCGTCGCGGTTGAAGTCATTAAACACCGTACCAGCGACGGTTCCGCCCACTAATCCAGTCACCAATGTGTTGGCCATGCCGTTGACAACATAATTGAATCCGATGAGCCCCTCTGAACCGGCGGATCCTCCGAAAGCGTCGTCTGCAAGGTTGCATGGCTCGTCATCCAACGTTCCGTAGATACCGTCATTGCCTTCCTTGGAGGCAACAATCGCATCGGAAATCGAAATCGTGGTGTTGAAAGGATCCGTGTGTAGCATACCGAACGAGTGGGTCGTCTCGTGGGTGACAATGAATGCAAGGATGTCGGACGCATAGTCAAGCTGACTGACCGTTGGTGAGATCGGAACCGGTGCTGGCAAGATCGGGGCAGCTAATGCGAAAACGATGTCGTCCATGCTGAAGTTGCCAACGTCTAAGGTCGACGACTTCCCTAACAAGCCTGGGTCGTCCGGATTGTCGCCACCAATGTGCACTCGTGTAACGAGTGGGTGACTACCGGGATCCGCGTGATCACGGCTGTTGAGGACCGTGATCCCAAAATCACCTCGATTCCCGGTGGAATCATAATCTCCGGCGTTGCCGACTAAACCAAGGTGAGCATAGTGTCTCTCGATTTCCGCAATGGTTTTGTCGATCAGCTCGTTCAAACCTGCAGTGTCAGCGGTCTCGATACCCAAGAGCGGAAGAGATTCCTGAAGCGATGGAACACGTACGATTCCAAAAGGCGGTAAGCCGGTCGCGGGGTCAACATCCTCGAAGAGGGACCGAGGGTAATAACCCCCATCCCTGTCAAGGAAA
>CAXQOB010000228.1:0-18083 GCA_964225475.1 Candidatus Nitrosopumilus sp.
AGCTGAGTACGGCCCTCCATTGCAAAATACTCACACGGGATTGGAATGAGCCCCTCCGTGCTCGCTCCTAAGGCCGTCTGGGTTAAGGTTCAACCGCTCGGAGGGCAATCGATTAAAACAAAATCAAACGACCGAAACGCATCGTCTAAGTGCTTTGTTACCTGATTGCTCTCGCTAGCACTGCTGCTTGCAAGGCGATCTACGTCTTGAAAGCTGCGGCTTCCCGGAACGATCGAAAGATTGGTCTCCTCGAGGTATTGGATTGACGAGAATATCGGTGCATCATTGATCAGAGCATGTCTCTCCGATGGAGCGAGACCCATCGATGTGGTTGCATTGCACTGCGGGTCCATATCTAGTAGTAGGGTTCGCTTGCCGGCCAACGCCAAGGCGGCGCTCAAGTTAACGGCAGTGGTGGTTTTTCCCACTCCGCCCTTCTGGTTGACCACACAAAGGATCCTTCCCACGGGGTGCTCGTTCTAGGAGAAAGGGTGACAGCTGATCTGTGATGTTTTTGGATATTAGGGAAACAGGCGTCGGTGAAACAAGAGTGGTTTCACACGAAACTGGGCTTGACATCACAAAGCTTTTTGTCTCCCCGGTGGGTGTTGTGTCGTTCATTGTGCCGTGGCTGATGAAATCGTCAGTCGAGAGGGTGTTTAGATGGCCCCCCAGCCCTGCAATTTGCGCACTGAGTGGCTCCCGCACTCGTTGTTGGTCGACGTTGGTCCGGTGCGTTTTCCGCTCCCCTGGCACGCGCCCGTTCGTCAATGCATCCTTCGTGGACCCAGTCGACCCTGAGTCCTGCATTTCGCAGCGCCGGGTTATTTATTCAGATGTGCCAGTCGGTTTGATATCATTCAGTCCAGCGGGTTAAAGGTTAAACCGCTTAGTAGTTTGGGGTAGAAGTACGTACTCTTTGCCGGCATGCGTTCTTTGTGCAGGCTAATGGCTTCGACGTGCTCAAGCTTTGCTGGCATGACGAGAGCTGCGAGCGTGTAGGGTTCATCGCTGTCGCTTTCAGCTTGGCTGCCCTCGCCTCGAATTCCCTCGATGACCTCCGATACTTCGTGCACATAGGTTGGTTTCGGGTGCCCTTCGCCCTCGAGAAGTGAGTCGATGACGAGTTTGTGAAGCAGGCTAACGCCGAGGCCTCTCCATTGTTCGCTCTGGTCGGGGGCGAGTTCGGACATTTTTGCAGCAGAGGACGCAGTAGCCCGTCCGAGGACCCATTGGTCATCGCTGACAGCATAAAGTGCAATCATCTCCTGTTCGTCGGCCTGCTCCATTCTGGCCCAAGCTTTTGGGGCCGCATCGAGGCCACCGGGAATCACTTCACACTCAAAGTGCTCGCCGAGTTTCGAAATGAGCTCCTCGGAGCTGAAGCAAGCGGTGCCTCTGAGTAACCGGTGTGTTGGTAAGACGATCATGCCTGGATCACTCATGCCAACCAGCATCGTCATGACAAAATTGGCCGGATGATCCTCTGGTAGCCCTGCCTCGCTCTGCTCGAGTTGTGCTTTGTAGTTTGACGCTGTCTCGTACCGGTGATGGCCGTCGGCAACAAACATTGGCCTTTCCTGCATGAGCTCGGCGACTGCCTCGACGACGGTTGGGTCGGTCACTGTCCAGAGCCGGTGGGTCACTCCTAGGTGGTCCGTTGCTTCCACTGCGGTTAGACCCTCGCAGGCTGCGTCCAGTTGGGTGATGACTTCGTTATCTGGGTCTGGGTAGAGCCCGAAGATCTGGCTGTTGTTCTGTTTGGTGGCGTTTGTCAATTTGAGTCGATCCACCTTCGCCTTAGGGTGGGTCTCTTCGTGTGGATAGATGTTCCCTTCGCCAAAGGGCTGAATGCGCACTCGCGCCATGAATCCACGTCGATTGAATTGGACGCCGTCGCTTTCAAACTGCTGATGGTAAACGTAGTACGCCGGTTGGTCTTCCCGTTTTAGAACACCCTCTTCGATCCACTGCTTGATAAAGTTTGCGGCTCGCTCATATCGCTCGTCGCCGGTATCTCCGGGTTCTGTGCGGTTGAGAATAACGCGAATGCAATTGGCGGGATGCTTCTTGTAAAGCTCGTCTTGGAGTTCTGGGTCAATCACATCGTAGGGCGGTGCGATGACGTTTGATAGCGAGCCGATGTGATCGAGGTTGTAACGAAGTGCAGCGAACGGGGCGGTTTGGGGCATCGAAAATTAGTGGGAGGTTAGGGGCATGCTATTCAGAGAACTTTATTAAAGATCCTAGGGTAAAATGCCGACGGCGCGGAGTGGGCGGAATCATGGATTGTGAGTTTCACGAGAGATCCGCTTTGATTATTTCCGGTGTATGGTTGCTCGGAGCATGAAAAAACGCCCGAGGGTTTTTGGGGCCTCGGGCGTTTTGTCGTGTCGTCTATCGAAGATGCAAATTAATACCGATAGTGGTCGGGCTTGTAGGGTCCGCTGACGGGAACACCGATGTAATCGGCTTGTTCTTGGGTCAGTGTCGTTAGTTTGACGCCCAGTTGCTCAAGGTGCAGTCGAGCGACCTCCTCATCGAGATGCTTCGGTAGCATGTAAACCTTAGTTTCGTACTGGTCATTCTCACGGTTACCCCAGAGCTCCATTTGAGCGAGGACCTGGTTGGTAAAGGAGGTGCTCATTACAAAACTTGGGTGACCGGTCGCACATCCGAGATTCACGAGGCGTCCCTTCGCGAGGATGATGACGCTTCGTCCTGTTGCTTCGAACGTGTAGCGGTCAACCGCCCCGATGTCGGCAGCCTTGATTTCGCTTTTCGTTGCTTTTCCGTCGGCTACTTGCGATTCAAGCCACGCGACGTCAATTTCGGTATCAAAGTGGCCGATGTTACAGAGGATTGCATCATTCGGCATTTCGACCATGTGGTCTCCGAGGATGATGTCCTTGTTGCCAGTGGTGGTAACGAACAAGCGTCCCTCTTTGCAAGCCTCTTCCATCGTGACAACCTCGTAACCCTCCATCGCGGCTTGTAGAGCGTTGATTGGGTCAATTTCGGTGACGATGACTCGGCATCCGTAGCTCTTGAGGCTAGCAGCACAGCCTTTGCCAACGTCGCCATAACCGCAAACTACGGCAACTTTCCCAGCCAGCATGACGTCGGTCGCACGCTTCACTCCGTCCGCCAGTGATTCACGGCAGCCGTAAAGGTTGTCAAATTTGCTTTTCGTTGCACTGTCGTTGACGTTAATTGCCGGAACGGCCAGCCGTCCCGATTTGTTAAGTACTTCCAGCCGATGGATACCGGCGGTGGTCTCCTCGCTGACGCCGTGGATGTCCGTGAGCAACTCAGGGAAGCGATCATGGACCATCGCTGTCAAGTCACCGCCATCATCGAGAATCATGTTGAGCTTTTTCCCGGACGGGAAATGTAGTGTCTGCTCAATGCACCAGTCGAATTCTTCCTCTGTCTCGCCTTTCCAGGCGTAAACAGGGATACCTGCCGCAGCAATCGCTGCGGCTGCGTGGTCTTGGGTGCTGAAAATGTTGCAGCTACTCCAAGTTACCTCAGCACCGAGATCGACGAGTGTTTCGATAAGAACCGCGGTTTGAATCGTCATGTGCAGGCAGCCAGCAATTCTGGCACCCGCAAGTGGCTTATCTTTGCCGTACTTCTCTCTAAGGGCCATTAGGCCCGGCATTTCGTTTTCCGCGAGTTCAATCTCTTTGCGACCAAACTCAGCGAGGCTGATATCTTTCACCTTGTACGGTAGGCGATCTGTTTCAACTTGTGACACTTTCGCTTCTCTCTTTCCTGAGACTAAAAGGGATACTTCCTAGTTGCGTTGGAGGGATCAAGTACCCAACACGAGGACTCTCGCTGGTACGCAAACCCACAAACGCACTCTAGGTGACATTCATTTCATGTAATTGACCGCAGGAATTCTGCGACCCAACACAGTCTACTCGTTTGTTAAGGGAATTCGCAGGGGGTGGTTGCTGTTGTGGGGACCCTCAGGCAGACCAAATAACGGTCCTATGGATTGTTTTGGAAGTTCCGAGCGATGTCGCCGGAGTGCTGGAGGTTTCGATAGTGGCGCAGACCTCCCTCGGAGGCTGGGCTACCCGCCGGTTTGGCAGTATTGCTCTGGAGTTTGGAGTGCTAGGGAGATTCGGATTGCTCTGGCGGTTTTCATCACTCCGTCGGAGAAGATTGCTCCCGGAGAGAGAGGGCCGGCGTGCGGCTCACCCAAAGACAGGCTAGTCTTGGGCCGGGATGGTCCGCTGGTCCGCGTGCCGCTTCATGTCGTTTGAGTTTCCTTTTTTTCGTTTGGATTTTAATCACTGCTTCATGACCTCTTGGATTTTTGTCGGGGTTTCATGTTCCGTAAGTCATTTCCTGCAAATGATTTGAGGTGCGTCCGAAGTCACCGCGGCGGGTCGGTGTCGCTGCGCGGCTTCCCTTATTGCGAATCGTTCTCAATAAGTCTATACTCGGGACGGTTTGTAAATAAAGGCCTCCGCTTACAGGCAGGATCATGGGGGAAGGAAAATCAGAACGCAGGGATGAGCTCTCCACTCCTAAGAAAATGGTGGAGGCTGAGATTTCCTCTGCGGAACTGCCCAAGATCATCAAGTTCAATGATCTCGCACGCTGCGGGGATGAGATTTGGATCGAATTCGAATCGTCGTTGTACCGTTTGCGTAGGACCAAGCAGGGTAAGTTGATTCTGACCAAATAGCACGCTGCGATTCGCTCTGGCTGTGACTTCGGGATAAAAAAGTGGGTGCTTCACTGCCTGCCCACGAAAACACGCTCCGGTCTACAGAGGCCGACTTGCGACCGTAGGGTGGGTAACTTTCGGACCATTTGACTTCGCCGTTTCGCGGTTACCAAAGCGCTGAGTCAAAGCGTTGCTCTTTCACTGCGGTTCAGCGAAGACTGCAGGCCTCGACAAACCTTTGCAGGCTATGCTCGTTCTTTGTTCCTCGCGGATTTTCCACACCACTGGCAGCGTCAACACTTTGAGCCCCCGTTTGAGCGATGGCCTCTGCTGCATTCTCTGGCGTCAATCCGCCGGCGAGAGTGAAATTCTGGCTCGGGATAGACTTGCTCCATTTCCCCACGCTTTCCCAGTCTACCTTTGCTCCCACGCCTCCATGTGCGTTGCCTGCTTCAGCGTCGAAGAGGGGATGGCATCCTGCTTCAATCCAAGGAAGGCAATATTGGTCAATCACTGAGGTGCTGATGGGACCTGTTGGGAGTTTGATCGCCTTGATGATTGGCACACCGAGGCTGATCCAGTTTTGGGCCGTTTCTGGAGCCTCGTGCCCGTGGAGCTGGAGAGCATCGAGGGGAACTTGGTCGAGGAGCTGTTCCGCCTGAGTTATCTCTAGATTCACAATGACCCCAACGCGAAGCAGTGACAGCTGAGCAGCTCTTTCTGAAACTGCGGAGGTATCTGGATCGGTTGGATCGAGGTAACGAATGCTTGGGGGAAAAAAGTTCAGACCCACCGCATCAGCTCCGCTGTTGGACACCATCTCGGCGTCTTTAATGGTTTTTATGCCACAGATCTTGATTCTAAACATTGCTGGATTAATCCCAATAACCGGAATAACCGTTCCAAAACGACTGCATTTCGCAGTGTAACCTGACCGATTCTAACCCAGTGTGTCGTATTCGTTGAACCAATAGAAGCGTAGAGGGATTCTGGAATGCTGGAGACGACCCGTCGATTTTCACTCCACGACTTTGTCTTGGTGCTGCTATCCACGGTGACCCTCGCCTACTTTCTCTCTTCGCAAAGGGTTCCTCGTCAATGGGTTCTGATCAACCAAACAGAGGCAACCCCGGCCCGTCTCGCACTGACCGGTGGTTCGCCGGCGTGGCGAAAGGTTAAGCTTGCCCATCAACGTTGGTTAGACGGTGAATCGTTCGAGAAAGAAAATGCGGTTGTTCGCTGGAAGCAGGAGCTTGCAGCACATTACGTCGAGCAGGCCCAGTCGAAGATAAGTCAACAGCTGGGGGACGTTTCAAATCAGTCGGCGGTCCGGTTGGCATCCGCCGTGTATCCTGCCGACGCGTCGGTTGGCAATCTTACGACAGCAGTGAATCGTCGCGAAGCGTTAAACGCAAGCCTCGCTAAGTGGTTGGAGTTTGGGAAATCCGCGAGGAACAAGCAGCTACAGCAGCAAGATTTGATGAGAGAACGCCAAAGTGGGATTGCGGGTGCTCCGGTTGTATTTGGAGAGGTATTCGCGGAGCAGGACAGTCGGGCCTTCTTGCGTTCACTGACCTTCGGGCTTCTAGTCGGTTTGGCTTACATCCTGTCGTGCCTCATCTGGCCCACGCGAAGGTTTCGAGATGAATTCCTGTCATCGAACGACATGATGGATGACACACAAGCGATAGCGTTGGCGGGCGGTCCCTTGATGCTAGATGGCAGTAGCGAGGCGACTCACGCAGATTTGTCACCTATACGCGAATTCCATCTCGATTTGCCTGCCCATTGGATCGGTGTTCGTCAGTCTTTTGTGGTTCAAATTCGCAGCTTCATGGTGCCGGTTCTTGTGGCCTTGGCGGTGCTGAGCGTTTGCATTTAGGGGCTGGGTGTTTGTGTCGAGGGAGCTGGGTGTTTGTGTCGAGGGAGTGGTACCCCGACCGCTGCAGCTTGAGACGACGGATCCCTGTGACGCATGCTGAATCACGGATTTCCGTCTGTTTTTGTTTGTCGATTCCTGACGGGACCTTTTCGTGTCACTCAAGATCGGTGACACTCCTGAGATGAACGCCACCATCGCACGTGAACTGTTGCCCTATGAGTCATCCGAAATTGAAATCGGAGGGCATCGACTGCGTTACCTGGATGAGGGTTCGGGTGAGTCGACCCTTCTCTGTGTTCACGGGAATCCGACGTGGAGCTTTTATTATCGCAGAGTCGTGGATGCATTTGCGAGAACGCACCGAGTGATCGCAGTGGATCATTTGGGTTGTGGGAGAAGTGACAAGCCAAAAGCCGGTGAGTTTTCATACCGATTTTCTGCTCATCGAGACAATCTCGTCGAGTTGATTGAGCGTCTCGATCTTGCTCGAGTCACGCTCGTTGCACACGACTGGGGAGGCGCCATCGGGCTATCGTCTTTGCTGCGGACGCCGGAACGTTTCGAAAAGATCGTTCTACTGAATACCGCCGCATTCCTCCCTCCGTACATTCCACTGCGAATATCAGCGTGCCGCTTCCCCTTGCTCGGGACGATAGCGGTGAGAGGGTTCAATGCTTTTGCGGGTGCTGCCATAACGATGGCGATGTCTCGGGGTGATCTTTCGCAGGAAGCCAAAGCAGGGCTCTTGGCCCCTTACCGAAGTTGGCACAGTCGTATTGCTATCGATCGATTTGTGAAGGATATCCCAATGCATCCCGGGCATCCAACTTACGCAGAGTTGTCGCATCTTGGTGAAGCGTTAGAGGGGCTGAGCACGATGCCATCCCTACTCGTGTGGGGAATGAGGGATTGGTGCTTCCGTCCGGAGTGCCTGCGTAGATTTCAGGCGGCATGGCCAAATGCAGACGTGTTAGAGATCGCAGACGCTGGTCACTACGTGTTGGAGGATGCTCCCGAGGAAACATTGGCGGCGATGACCCGGTTTTTGTCACCGTGATCAACGAGTGATCAACGACATGAACATTCACGATGAGTTCTGTATTGAATGATCCTGCCTCGGCAGTGAGAGATGCTATGATCTTTCGGTGTTTTAAGCGAAAAGAATCGGGTGTGTCGTCTTCGATAAAATGGCACTCGCTAGCAGTGGCCGGGGAGTAACGAATGTGAGTGACGCAGAGGTTAACGACGGGTGTGGTTGGGAGCTCTCAACAATGCTGGAGGGTTTCGCACCGCATGTGACAACCGGAGCAGAGGCGGTCCGCTGGGCATGTTTGCTTGAGGCAACCGCACCCAAAGTTGGTAACGTGAGTCCGGGGCAGTCATTTTCGGATCTTCGGTATCAGGATTTTGTTATCGCTGCAGAGGTGGCAGCAGATGCATTCCGAGATTGTGAGCGTTTCAGTGATGCGATCTTGAGAGCCGTCAAAGAAACCGGCGATCGATGCGGCACGAATGTAAATTTGGGCATCCTTCTTCTACTTGGTCCGCTCCACCTAGCCGATCAGAAGTTGCTGCAGGCGAGTACAGCCTCGCCTTCAGATACAGATTGGTGCGAGGCGCTGGACGAGGTACTGAAATCCCTTGATTCTGAGGACCAACTCGCGATATTCCATGCGATTTCGGTTTCTTCAGCTGGTGGTATGGGTAAGGTGGAGCGTTGGGATGTGAACGAGGCCCCGAGCGATCTTGACTTGATTCAAGCGATGTCCGCGGCGGCGGAACGGGATCGAATTGCGAAGCAGTACGACACTGGCTTCAGGGATTTTTTCGAAAATTATGTTCCCGTCTTGCGAACTTGCCTTTTGGAAACGAGGGATTTGTTGCGGGGGATTGTGTACGCGCAGATTGAGTTGTTAGCGAATTTTCCCGATAGCTTGATCGCGCGTAAGAATGGAGATGAAGCTGCAGAGGAAGTACGCCGACTTGCCGCCAGAACTACGATCAAGGATCCTGAGCAGGTAAACCTGCTTGATTCGCACTTGCGGGCGGATGGAAACCGGCTAAACCCGGGCACCACGGCAGATCTCATTGCAGCCGCACTTTTCGTAATCTTTCGGAGCATTCCAAGAGCGAGGCTCGCCCGATGTGGTGACGGTGGTTTGGGGAAAGTCGAGAGAAAGTGACCTGTTTCAGCCAGAGAGGTCTGGCTACGTGAGTTCCTTACTTTGTGATTGAGTTTTCGAATGGAAAAAGGTGTTTACCGAGTCGACGTGACGAAGCAACAGTTTGTGTTTTCTGCAGCGCACTTTATTACCTTCGCTGGAGACATTTGTGAGCGGTTGCATGGCCATAATTACAAGGTGCGTGCGAGTGTGGAGGGGCCGCTTGATGAGAATCGATATGTCGTTGATTTCATCGCTTTGCGTGATGCGGTGCTGGAGCAGACCTCGGCGTTGGATCATCACATGTTACTTCCGCGGGATCATGCAGAGATCAAAGTGGCTTCGGATGAGAAAGAAACGACGGCAACTTTCCGCGAACGTCGTTGGGTGTTCCCGAATGAAGATTGTGTAATTCTTCCGGTCGTAAATACGACGGCAGAAGAGCTCGCCCGAGTCATTGGTGAGCGAGTGATCGAGAAAACTAAGGGGCAGTTTGGAACCGCTTTGAGCTTTATTGAAATCGCGGTTGATGAAAATGAGGGACAGTGGGGCGTCTGTCGATTGCCCTGGCCAAGCTAGGGGCAGGCCAAGCTAGGGGCAGGCCAAGCTAGGGGCAGGCCAAGCTAGGGGCAGGCTAGGCTAGGGGAAGAAAGTGTTCTGTGTTCGGTTCAGCGTGTTGTTTTGGTAATTCGTTGGGCGTATTCTCGTTGGTCAATCGGTTGTAGCTTAGGGTGCAATCAATTGGCTGTCGGTTGTCTGCCATTTTTGTTCGCATCAAGTCGTCTCATAATTAGCAGTCTGCAAATGTTGTTTCGAACTCCTGGCCCTGGGCGAAAGAAACCGCTCCATCAGGTGTGGACTTTTTATTGCCTCCTTCTTTTTGTGGGCACCAGCGTGACGCCGGCTGATGGAGAGGAGCCAGATGCCCCTGGTGCAAAAGGTGCCCCTGAAATAAACCGACCGAATATTCTATTTGCAATATCCGATGACCAGTCTTTTCCGCACGCTAGCGCTTATGGATGTGAGTGGGTGGATACGCCAAGTTTCGATCGAGTGGCAGAGAATGGCCTTCTTTTCAATCGTTGCTATACGCCCAATGCGAAATGCGCACCTTCGCGGTCTGCGATACTCACGGGGCGGTATTCGTGGCAACTGGAAGAAGCCGCGAATCATTGGTGTTTCTTCCCAGCGAAGTTTAAAAGCTACGGCGAGGCCCTGGGCGAAAGCGGTTATCACGTTGGGATGACAGGGAAAGGTTGGGCACCGGGGATCGCTTTGGATGCCAATGGGAAACGTCGGGAGATGGCTGGGAAAAATTATTCTGGCTTGAAGTCAAAGCCTCCCACAAAAGCAATTTCATCCAACGACTACGCAGGCAACTTTCGCGACTTTCTTGATGCAACTCCGGATGACGAGCCTTTTTGCTTTTGGTACGGAGCGACCGAACCACATCGGAATTATGAGTTTGGTACAGGTGTGAGTGTTGGAGGTAAAAAGCTGGATTCGGTTCGAGACGTTCCATCGTTTTGGCCGGACAACGAAGTTATACGAAATGATATGCTCGACTACGCATTGGAGGTTGAGCATTTTGATATGCACCTCGGCAGGATGCTGGATGAGCTTGAGAAACGTGGTTTGTTGGAACAAACGCTGGTTGTGGTGACCAGTGACAATGGGATGCCGTTTCCTCGTGTCAAAGGCCAAAGCTACGAGCAAAGCCATCACCTTCCCTTGGCAATCAGTTGGCCGCAGGGGATTCAGCGACCTGGTAGAGTCATTGAGGACCTCGTTTCGTTTGTTGACTTTGCGCCGACGTACCTGGAGGTGGCTGGGATTGACTGGTCGCGATCGGGAATGAAACCGATCTCGGGTCGATCGCTGGTGCCAATCTTTCGCGATGAGCAAAGCCGCCCGAAGAGGGAGAGTCTGTTATTCGGTAAGGAACGGCACGATATCGGCCGCCCGGAAGACGTCGGTTATCCCGTTCGAGGAATCATTCGAGGTGATTTTCTTTTAATACATAATTATGAGAGCGACCGTTGGCCAGCTGGAAACCCGATCACTGGGTATCTCAATACGGATGGGAGTCCGACAAAAACCGAGATCTTGAATGCGAGACGCAGCGGCGCGAACCTTCAGTGGTGGAAACTCGCTTTTGGGAAGCGACCGAAGTTCGAACTCTATAACATCGCCAGCGACACCGACTGTCTGAGAAACCTCGCCTTTCTGGATAGTTACAAAGAGCAGCGACAAGAGTTGCTTGAGATGATGGAGATGCGTCTGCGTGAGCAGGATGATCCTAGAATGGAGGGCAGGGGCGAGGTGTTCGAGAGGTATCCCTACGCGGATGCGAGGGGCCGGGGGTTTTACGAGCGTTTCTTAAGGGATCCTATGAGTGTGAGGGCTGGTTGGGTGCGGCCTTCCGATTTTGAGCAGGATGGGGATGCAATCGAACTTGAATGAATGCATGGAAATCTCGCCCGCGTCCTTAAAATATGACCCATAGGTTGGGCGACCGAAGAGTTGGTTTTTCTATTCTGGACTGAGATTACGGAGGAAAAACAAGGCAACTGCCGCGGCATCTGTCAATGGACGCTGAGTTTAACGGCGGCTACAGGCGGGTCGGAGAGTGTCTCATCGTCAGGGGCCTCAACGCATCGTCTATCGCTTCTTGCTCTGGGTTTCAGGTGGTTTTCACCGGAGATAATCGGAACTCTCGACCCAAGGGGTTTCAAGGTGCGTATACTTCCGCGACGGCCTCAACACGTGGTTTGGGGCGATAGGGCCGAAGGCTCCAAGGTTTTCCTGAGGCCAGTAGCGTCGGGTTGCACGCGAGAAATGGGCTGGGACGTCATTAGGCTCGGGCAATTGGTACGGATCGAAAAGGCGGGCGTGTGGCGAGAGCGGGTGCAGGGCGGGACCTCGATCATGGGGGTCGCTGGAATCGTTCAAGCGTCCGTTTGGCCGCACAAGGACTGAGTGTGTTCAGATGCTAACTGTTGAATGTCTGACGAAAACGTTTGCTCTGGAGCACGGCCAGATTCGTGCCGTCAACGAGCTCTCTTTTTCGGTCGAAGCATCGGAGGTATTCGGTCTGCTCGGCCCCAACGGAGCTGGAAAGACAACGACGCTACGAATGATCTTGGGCCTCCTCGATCCTGACGGTGGTTATGCGGAGGTCGAAGGTTCAAAGACTTCGGAAGACGCTGAGGCCGTTAAGCGAAAGCTCGGGTTCGTCTCAGCAAGTGACGGGGTCTACCCTTGGCTGACCGTGAGAGAGATGCTGCTCTACTTCGGTGATCTTTACGGAGTTGATCCTGAGATTGCTGAGTGGCGATGTGCAGAACTAGCCGAATTGATGGGGATCACTGAACTACTTGATCGGCGTGCGGGTGCTCTTAGCACCGGACAGCGTCAACGAGTCACGTTGGTTCGCGGTCTCATACACGACCCGCCGGTGATGTTACTTGATGAACCAACTCGCGGACTGGATGTGGTCGGTGTCCAGACGATCTTTGAGTATATCGGTCACCTTCGCGAGCTTGGCAAAGCGGTGGTTATCTGCACACACCGGTTGGATGAGGCGGAACGGCTCTGTGATCGCTTTGGACTGCTCAATCAGGGTGCTCTGGTGCAACAAGGAAACTTGTCAGACTTGCGTGACTCGACTGGCAGGAAGCATCTCGTTGAAATGTTCGTGGATCTAATGGAGAGACCCGTTCATGACTGATCGAACAGAGGATCATAAACCTCAAGAAAACGATGTCGAGCCAAACGCGGCGTCCGAAGAAACGGGCGTTCAGGACATGGGACCGGATAACTCGACAGTGGAAGTGAAGGCTAAGTCAATCGCAGGGAAGTCCATGTCGGCTCAGTCAAGCGATTCAAAAACCGGTCAGAGCCTGTATCGGCTAAAACGCCTCTGGAGAATGTACAGGAAGGAATTGCGTGAGACACTTCGTGATCGGCGAACGCTGGTCACGCTTCTGCTGATGCCGCTGTTGCTTTACCCGATTCTGAGTATGGCCCTGAACCGATTCATGTTAACCATGAGTGTAGGAGAGCAGGGTTACACCGTATGTGTATCGAGTCAGGCAGAGCTGGACCGTCTCGGTCAATGGTTGAGTGATTCACGGAGCTATCCTCCCAAGGCGATTTTGGAGAGTCGTGGTGGAAAGCTTGCGGAATTCAGGATAGGCATGGGCAAATTTGATTCGGTCGAGGCAGCCATTCTGGCCAATGAGGCTGATGTGGGGCTCGAGATCTCGATGGATGAAGCAGGAGTTAACAATGTCACGATCTTTGCACATCGAGGCGATGCAGTTAGTCAAGCCGCGCGGCAGATTTTAACTGAGCGACTGCATTGGTTGTGTGAAGCGGACGAGGAGTACTACCTTCGTGCGAGTTATCCGAGATACCTCTCGCCTGTCAGCGTGAAGATTGAAGACTTGGGTGTTGAGCAAAAGTCTGATTTTCTCGCCACCCTGATCCCGTTAGTTCTCGTCTTAATGACAATCACGGGTGCTGTTTACCCTGCAATTGATCTGACGGCTGGAGAACGTGAGCGTGGGACACTCGAGGCGGTGATGGCCTCACCCGTGCCGCGATTTTCCGTGCTGCTGTCAAAGTATTTTGCCGTGATCAGTGTCGCGACTCTCACGGCGATTGCCAATCTTTTGGCAATGTTTACCACGCTGTGGGGCAGTGGTTTGATGAGTTTGTTGGAGCAGGGTGGAGGCATGCCATTGGAAATGGTGCTGCCGATGTTTGGCTTGCTGATTCTCTTCTCGTTGTTTTTCTCCGCTGTACTTTTGGCGCTCACGAGCTACGCAAGGTCGTTTAAGGAGGCTCAAGCTTTTTTGATTCCGGTCATGCTTTTGTCCCTCGCGCCCGCCATGATTTCTCTGGTTCCGGGCATCGAGTTGCGCGGCGCGTTAATCGTAGTGCCGTTGATCAATATTGTCCTTCTAGCACGTGATCTACTCGCTGGTCAGATCATTTTGGAGAATGCGTTGTTGGCGATTGCTGTGACCATTTTCTATGCGGGTGGCGCCTTGGCGGTTGCCGCGAGGTTGTTTGGTGGTGACGCGGTGATGCGGACAAGCGAACAGTCTTCGATGAGCCTCTTTAGGCGTTCGAGGGTTTCCACCGACAGACCAAGCTCGTCTCAGGCGGTATTGGTGCTTGCGTTGCTTGTTCCGATCTATTTTGTGGTTTCCAACGGCTTGATGCAGTTTTTGACCCGTTTCGGTGACACCGTCAACGTCCAGTGGCAGTTGGTTCTGAATGGAGCCGCGCTTGTGCTGACCTTCGGGATAATTCCCTTGATCGCGGTGTGGTGGGAGCGATGCCAGATTCGTTCTGCTTTCAGAGTCAACGGGTTTGCACCGTTGGCATTGGTTGGCGCTGTGTTTCTTGGGTTAGGGTGTTGGGCATTTGCTCACGAAGCGTTTGTGATTGCTGATGCGATGGGGATAGGTGGCCTAGGTGATCAACAGATCGAAGCAGCTCAGGGGATGATTGAGAAAATGCGTCAGGCACCCGTCTGGCTGCTTCTTCTCGTCTTTGCCGTGGGGCCCGCTTTGATTGAGGAGCTTTGTTTTCGAGGATATTTTTTCTCCTCTCTCGAAAAGAGTTTTCGTCCGTTGGCAATTGTTGCGGTAACTGCCGTTGTGTTCGGGCTTTTCCATGTTCTGACGGGGAATGCTTTGCTTGTCGAACGGTTTATTCCCACGACGATGATGGGATTTGTGATCGGATGGGTCGCTCTGAAGACCTCGAGTGTAGTGCCAGGCATGGTGATTCACTTCGTGCATAACGGATTATTAAATCTGGTTCTCTACTATTCAGACGAGTTGAATTTCCTAGGAGACGGTTTTGATAATAAAAAACATCTGCCACTAACATGGTTAGTTATGGCGGGAGCAGCCGTGGCTGTTGGGATCGCCCTTGTTGCACGGGCATCCTCGAACAACTCCGAAATTAGAAGGTAGAGTCTTGGTAATCGGAAACGGTCTGATCGATTTGACATCGCGTTTGACAGTTGTGTGTTGTTGATGCATGAGGTTTCCTTCCGGGTGGGAATGCAGTAGCTTGAGGCAGAATGCTAACCCCATCTGCCGTGAGGTTCGGTCGAACCTGCCCCGCAGATAATGGATGATGTTGGGGGTGGATAGAACTAAAGTCGACCAAGGAAGACGTTCCGTGTCTGATGTTTTCGTAGATGCTAATAAGCCTTCGCTTCCGCTGCTCGTAACGGGGTTGGGTGGAGTCCCGGGGTATAATGCGTTTCATTACTTTCGCGGACTTTACGGTGAGCAAGTCATCGGAGTACGTCAACCAAACATGTGGCCCTTAAAGGGTGACGGTGTACGTGCGTGCGACCTCGGTGACCTAGGTGCGGTACGCAGTCTTTTCGATGAGTTCGGCTTCAGGAGCGTCTTGAATACCGTTGGGAGTTGTCGGCTCAAGTCCTGTGAGTTAGACCCAGAGATGGCTCACCGTGTGAACGTTCTCGGGACGGAGAACGTTGCTCAGGTAATGAAGGAACGTGATTGCCGGTTGATCCACCTTTCGATCGACCTCGTATATGCCGGTCGAGAGGGCGGGAATTACGAGGAGTGCGATCATCCTGATCCCGTGACGGTTTACGGGGCCAAAATGGTTGAGGCCGAGGGGATTGTTAGAGCGGCGGTCGAGAATTGTCTTGTGCTTCGGATTTCCTTGCCCATGGGAATAAGCTTTAACGGGCATGCGGGTGCGATTGACTGGATCGCGTCAAGGTTCCGGCAGGGTAAGCCTGCAACGCTTTATTTTGATGAAGTGCGAACACCCACCTACACTGACTGTATGAATCGGCTCTTTCATCGATTGTTTGGTGAGAATCTGACGGGGCTGTATCATGCGGGTGGTGCACGCCCCTTAAGCCTTTATGAAATCGCGCAGGTCGTGAACGTCGTTGGAGGTTACGATCCAAATCTCCTCGTAGGTTGCCCAAGGATCGAGGCAGGTCCTATGCCCCCGCGCGCTGGAAATGTCACGCTCAATTCCGATCGATTGAGGGATGCGATCGGAGGCGTCTGGGAGGACCCTTGGCCACTGATTGACGAGGCCGTGCCCGAATCGCGAGATTGGCACCTTCATCATCGGTTTGATGGTGCGGGTGAGGATCTGGTGCATCAATTACTTTATCAAAACCCAAGTAAGCCCTGTGCTGTGCCTCCAAATCGCAACACGCTTTGGGGTGGAACTAGGTTTCACTGAATTTGACCAACGGTGGGATGGGCAAGGGACTTTGGTGTAAGCAGGAGACGAGCATTAAGCTAACGTTTTTGTCTGACTTTAAGGCTGCAGCTAGTTTCACTACTGAGGCTCAGCTTTTGGTAAACTTGTTTGTGACGTAGAGTCAGTAGCGAGGAGGGGGAGCAAGGTGGCTCACCGTTTTTAGTTGCGTGAGATGGGCGCCCGTTTGTTTTCGCTCTGACTCGCGTACTGTCTGCGCGTTATCGATGGTTCTGCTGTGCTGTCGGAAACTTCTATTATGGATGCTAACTACATCAAGGGTGAAAGAAAATGTTCTTTGGATCGGCGTCTACTACTTCAATGTTTCGAATGTGCTTGATGCACACCAGTTTCCTTCGATTGAGTGTGACTGCTCCGTTGGTGTGTTTATTCATTACGCAAGCACAAACGTATGCGCACGAGACGGCTGATGTTGCAGTAGCCAAGACGGCCAATGAATCACAACTCGCAACGGGAACCGTGTTTCTGGATCGTTCCGGCGACGGTGTTCGCGACGCGGATGAGCCAGGTTTAGCTGGTGTAAGAGTCAGCAATGGTCGTGACGTGGTCTTGACTGACGATCAAGGGCGATATGAATTGATGGTTGATGATGACACCATTGTTTTTGTCATCAAACCGAGGGGGTTCGCAACGGAGATCGACGAGAATCAGCTGCCCCGCTTTTTTTATATCCATAAGCCCAATGGCTCGCCAAAGGATTTTCGATTTGCGGGTGTGGCGCCGACTGGGGATCTGCCGGAATCAATCGATTTTCCCCTGCGTCCAAATGCAGAACCCGACAAATTCAAAGCCCTGCTTTTTGGCGATCCGCAACCCCGGAATCTACGTGAGGTTGAATATATCGCTCATGATGTGATCGAGCAGATTGTAATGGAAGAATCGCACGATGCATCCTTCGGAGTGACACTTGGCGACATCGTTTTTGATGACCTTTCGGTGATGAAGCCATTAAGCCAGGCTATCGCGCTTATTGGAATTCCTTGGTACAACGTGATTGGAAACCACGATATCAACACCGATGCGCCTAATGACCAGTTGAGTGATGAAACGTTCGAAAGGCATTATGGGCCTTCCTATTATTCATTCGATCACGGTCCTGCGCACTTCCTCGTGTTGGATGATGTGGAGTGGCACGGCCCAAAAGATGGCGAGCGGGGACATTACCACGGTGGATTGGGCGAGAAGCAGATCGAATTCATCCGTAATGACTTGGCGTTAATCCCAGAGGACCAACTTGTTGTGTTGATGATGCATATTCCACTCGGTAGCGTAAAAGATCGGCAGGATCTGTATCGCCTAATCGAGAATCGCCCGGCGACCGTTTCCATCTCTGCACACACGCACTACATGGAGCATCGATACATCGGGAAGGAAGACGGCTGGATGGGACCTGAACCGCATCACCACATCGTGAATGTCACCGTCGGTGGGAGTTGGTGGCGTGGACAGAAAGATGAGCGAGGAATCCCGCACGCTACCATGAGTGATGGCGGACCTAACGGGTATTCAATCATGGAGTTTGACGGCAACGACTACACCTTGGCGTTTCGGGGAGCTGGAAAGCCGGCGCATTACCAAATGAGCATTAATTGTGCGGAGGAAATTTCACAGGAAGAATCTGCGAAGGCTCAAGTCACCGTAAATGTGTTTAATGGATCGGAGAAAACGGTAGTTCGAATGCGTGTCGGATCAGATGGAGCTTGGTCAGCTTTGGAACGCTTCACTGGCGTGGATGAAAATTTTTCGGGAGCTAAAGCGAGAGAAAAGGAAATCTCGGACCGGAATTGGACGGAGCTTCCGGGCCCGCACCGTACGCCGCATCTATGGAAAGCAAACCTTGCCGCCAAATTACCGGTTGGCACTCATCTAATTGAAGTAGAAGCCGTCACTGGAGGAAAGCGGGTCACCGGTAACAGAATTGTCCGCGTGTTGCCATGACGTGAATGCTCCCCATGAGGTGACCGTGCCACTGAGTAACGGCTCAGTGGTGTCGTTGTCGCTCCGGGTGTTTTTACTTTTCAGCCGAAGCGTACGATTGAGGGAAACGTTT
>CAXQOB010000229.1:0-3685 GCA_964225475.1 Candidatus Nitrosopumilus sp.
CCCGTTAAGTCGCGAACAATAATGTCAGTTAGTGAGATGTCAAAATCATTGGTCAATATTGGTAGGGCTGATGCCTTTTGATCAAATAGAAGGCGTCCAAAATCAGTTTTCGCGAGATGGGATACAAACTGTCGCTGTTCACGTGGTGGTAAGAGTGACGGATCAAATGATTGATGATCCTCTTCAAGAGTGACGAATCCAATTTTAGACGGCGGTTGTTTTGCACGTGTACTCCAATCTTCTCCCTTTGGGTTGATCGAGGGAAAGACCTCAGCATGAGGTGGGAATGTAAGTGGATCTCGTAGTTGAGAGCCTGAAAAGTAGGTGGCTCGCACCCTTTCCACTGCCTGTTTCGTTTTACCATCAACCCACGTGATTTGTCGGATTCTCCCTGTCGTTCCGAATCCGTCTGCGACGATTCCGTAACTAAACATCAAAACGGTGGTTGTCAACGCAAGGACAGGAGCGATACCAAAGATTAGATAAGGTCGATTGAATCTTTTGGTTTGCCAGTAGGTGATCGGTCCGACAAATAAGAAAAACATCGATAGAAATCCAATGAATACATAGACTGGTGGCTCAGATACTCCTGGTATTTTCCAGTCATCGAAGCGAGAACTTCCGATGATCGGATCAATTCCTCGACGAATTGTCGGTGAGTGGAGTCGTTTGGTCAGTTTATTGATGAGCTTCCATCTGGTTCGATTCGTTGCGATCTGATTCCCAGCATTTAGATGAACTGTAAATCCCTGTCCGATGTCGACAACGGATACTCCCCAACTCTCAATCCAGTGAAGTTGATGCCCATCCGGTTTGTGTCGAGTCACGATGTCTCGTTCGGGGAAGTAGTACTGCTGTCTGTCGTAGCGGCGGAGGAAAGTACCGAATGTCTGTAGATGGTGATAGATCGAGCTTGTTAACCTGAATCTTTCTATTTCTGATGAAGTTAAGCCTGTTGTTATTTCCTCATACAAAATGGATGCCGCTGCTGATTGTGTAGATGTTTCCCTCTCTGCTGGTACCACATAATTCAGGCGGTCGGGACCCGAAGGATCAGGTAGAGCAAAAATGCGGGAAACAGGATGTTTGAGGTTGATGCCTGCAAGTTGGGATTCCATTTCGTCGATGATTTCTGCCAACTCCTCTTCCGCTATTCGATCAAGCAGACCCTTGGTTTTATTTGAAACCTTTGCTTCGAGGTTGATCTGATCTGCGACGACAACCAGCGTTCCCCCAAGTAATTGCCATTGACGAATGGCTAGGTAACGAGGGTCCTGCTTGAGCTGTAGCTGGCGGTAGTTTCTTGCATGAATGAGGATCACGTCATAACGTTGGTAGAAACGCCAATCCTCGACAAGTTGGGTGGTTGATATGCGTTCAAGCCCGCTGCCTTTCTGAAGAGTTGTCCAGCTTTGCACAGAGGGGATACTGTGTGTGGGAAAGTGCTCTGGGTACCTCTTGGAAAACAGTTCCTGATAGGATTGAAAATCTTTGTTGGTGAAACCTTGTCGATCTCGAATAGAAATAAAGTTCGATAGTAAATCTGGTACCTGATTTTCTCCGTTTGTCTCATCATCCACGTACAACCAATTGCACAAAATTTCTTGCGCGAGCACACCCGGTGACGAACCAATTGAAATCAAGGGTGTGCGCGAGGATATCGGTACTTGGAACGAGGTTTCATAACCCTCAAGAGGAAGGTTGTCTTCGAGAAGTGTCGCGGTTAGTGCCTGCCCAGCAAACCATTTTGGCAGCAGATAGGTTTTTTTGTACGCGTTCTGGCCTTCCTGCAGATTGATGGTTAGATCGTATTGCATACCATTTGAAGGTGGCACCACGTTCGCATCGTCGGTTTGGAGTCTGAGTGTGAGGTAGCGGTCGCGAGCAACTTTTGTATTGGATTGAAGATCAAACCTGACTGGCATGGACCCTGCTTCCAGCATTGGCGAGACGCTAATCTGAATGGTGAAACCACGATTGAGTTCGGGACGCTCGGGTAAGCGTGGTGATCGGATAAGGTCGATGTGTTGAGAAAAAACACAGCTTGTCAGCAAGAGAGAGGTAATGAGCGACAACAAGAGCCGATACTTTGCGGCCATCGTCGCAACGGCAGGAGAGGCATTGCGACGTTTCGTAGTGTTGTACGGCTTACACTGCTCCTCAAAGCCTGCCGCGCTTCCAAATCGATTCAGAGTGTATTCTGAATTCACACGAAAAACCTTTTGAAATATAAGTCGTCGCAGGGGGAATCATGTTTACAGATCATGACGGCCGGTTCCTTGGAGGCAGGATCTGTGGTGGAAGTTGATCAGCGGCGAATGGACTTCCGGTGTTGCTGATTTCTTGATGTTTGCCGCGTCCAAAATCAGATGCACGTGAAATAAGAAAGAGCATGAAGGAGAATGCGAAGAATCCGAGTAATGAAGTGAACGCGAAAAGCAGAGCTTGTGTCACGACTGCTCCCGATTCAGCAGTGCGCGCCATTGCAGCGAAAACTGCCGCCATGAAAGTGATTACCAAAAGCAGCCGTAAAGAAATTCGCGGTAGAAGTCGACTGCGTAGGATCGGTTCTTCAGATGGGGTCTTCATGGGCTAGGTTTCATTTTGAGGCTTGGTGTTTTTACTAATCTGCTTTACTCACTCAGGGAAATGCTGTGCCGGTGAGGGGAGTGCATGTTTTAACACGTTCGTGCCGCGAATCTAATCGAGGGTTTTGATCCATATTTGGCCAAATTGAACCGGGTCACCGTGATGTTGTAACGCAATCGGGCCTTCACTAGGCAGATCTGGTAACGTTGCTATCGGGATGACAACCTGTCCGTTGAGCTTAACGCTCATTTGGTTCTTTCGCAGGGTCACAAGAAATGCATTCCATTGTCCAAATGGATGGTCCGCATTTTTAATTGGAATGCACGCACGACGCACCTCAGGTGGCATTGATCGGTCGGTGCGATATCCATTGATTTCACCTGAGCCTAAAACCTGGCTCCATATATTTGCTTGACATTTCAAGCTTCCACGAAAGTAGAGTCCGCTATCCCCTGCATCCATTCTTTCGCGAGTGTATCGCATGCGAGGGGAATCTTCTTGCATCAAAAAATCACCATTGTAGAGAACGATCGGGTGTGGCTTCATTTGGGGTTCTGCTGGGAGACGCCATTCCACATAAATCGTGAAATCACCAAAGGATTTTTTTGTCCATAGGTCCGCTCGACGGTCTTTGCCATGTTTCGCTTGTCCATCATAGGCAAGTACTGATTGATTGGTTGTCCAGTGTCCGCGATGCCATGGCTTTAAGTCCCAGTGTTGCAAATCGCCGTCTGTAAACAACGGAGTGAATCCCTGTTGCTTCAATTGTTCGGTGGTCAGGTGGCCAGGGAATCCAGAAGAGGGTTGATTTTGTCCCGTAAGCGGGAGTGGAATTAACAAGACGAGGCTAAGAATGGAGAAAGGCAGACGCATGATTCTGTTAGCGTGCTAAGTGATGAGGGAATAATGAATGATAGTTGGGAAGCTAGAGACAGGACGCAATCCCCTGTCCGGTATGAGGTGTGTTAGAAAGTACGACTGCGGCCATGAGTAAACTCTGTGACGTAAACTATCGATCCAACGTTGACGTCGGCCCAATTGGCTCGGCAAGCGTGTTGAGGATTCTACCAAAAAACCGCGTCATTGACGTTTCTGT
>CAXQOB010000230.1:0-6019 GCA_964225475.1 Candidatus Nitrosopumilus sp.
TTCGACATGCATGACTCGGATCCCGGCCATGTCGACCACTTCGAAGGATGAGTTATTCCCCGGGTTTTCCATGTGTGAAAAAAGAATCATGGCTCGGCATTCGCCATAGATCATTTCGAGTTCATCTTTAATTCCAGCACTCACCCCGGTGTCACCTTCGAGAATCATGGGTAGCGACAAGCTCGAATTAGGGAGGTAGGAGAGGTCCTCTTCGCTGATCCCGTAAAGGATTTGCCTCGAGATATCCGAGGTCGAATTGCTGCCGGAACCGATATCCACAGTCCCGAAGTTACCTGAGGTATAGTCATCCCGAGGAAAAATATCGATTTCCAGATAGCCATCAGGTCCGAAATCAGTTGGTGAATACGCTTCATCGCAATTGCAATCACACGACCAGATATCAGCGAAATCTTGTTTGAAGATGGGCTCCTGATTGTTTTTGATTACCCAGTGACCAAAGAGCGGTTCGCCGGTCGGTTGGGATTCGCGATAGTTGTTCGTTTCAATGTCCATGATTTCACTCACTGCAATGGGATCCGTTGGAAGTCCATGGACTTCGTAATAGGATTGCGCGCGTAGGTATTTCTGCCACAGTGTTTTTCGAACCACGAAGGGAAGAACCTCTGATGTGGATTGGTCGCCAACACCTACTTTTGAGCCGTTTGCCGGCATGATGACGGCCGTTGCGGTGGTTTCAAGACTTGACGTGAATCGCCCGAGCACGGGTGCGAAAATCAAGGGAAGAGGGGAGTCGCCACTGGCGCTGCCGGTGATGTTTCTTTTCAAAGTTACACCGATCATGTTGTATCCGCCCACGCCTGGGATCTGGCTACCCCAATAACGCTGCCATTCACCAGTGGTCTTGTTGAAAGATGCATAGCCAAACCGCACATCACGATCCACGTCGATATAGGATTCCGAGACGTCGCCGTTCGGATGAAAGGCGGCATATTGTTTCGCAAGCGCGGCGGCTGACACCGCGACAAACTCCGAGGGAATGGGATCCACTCCCAGGCCCTCGATCAACTCCGTGCCACCACTCAAGCAGGCTGCGTCGGTTGCCGCTTGCATGGAAGTTTTGGTGAGAATGATGTACCCAAGATCAATCGCAAGTGCAGTGACTCCCATCAACATAACAAGCATGATGGCGACAAGGATGGCGACTGCCCCGGTGCGTTTGTTTGAAACGGTGCGTTTGTTTGAAACGGCGCGTTTGGTTGAACTGGTGCGTTCGGTTGCAACATGTTTCGGTTTGATAACAATCATTTTTTTATTCCTTTCGCATGACCACCATTGCAGAGAGTCGACGTTCGCCAGCAATGACGTACATGGGTCCCCAGGCAACGTCTGCATGGAGAACGCTGAGGTCCACAGCGACCTTCGTTCGCGCGGATGCATTGTTGATCAGGTTCGCGTATTGATCACCTGCCGCTTCGTTGGCATCGAAAGCATGACGAGAGCCGTCCAGTTCAAAGTGAGCCTCGAAACTGGTGATTCCAGCCGATTCCATATAGGTTTTGATAATGGTGTGCACCTGTTCGTCGGTGGCGCCTGGAACAATCGCTCTTCGAGTCGCTTCTCTCGGAGCGTTGACGAGTATCTGTTGAACCATCATTGCGCGACCGAACTCGATAATCCCGAAAATCAGTGAGAGCAGAAGCGGAAGGATCATGGCCATTTCCACTGCAACAGCTCCCTGACGGGCATTGGTGAACCTGCTTCCCCCTTGCGAGTTTCTGCCGAACGTCTTATTTACGCGATGCGAAAACATAATAAAACTGCTTGTAGGAAATGAATGAAATCGAGTTTTTGGTTCAGTTCAAAGAATGAAGCTCAGGGTGGAGTAATTGGTCATGCGGGTTTCAAAAGTTTCTGGTGTCACGTGTGATCCAGACACCACCGCCAACGACAAGTAGCGTGATCAGGGCCAGTGTGTATTCAGTATTGAGTGCGGACAGTGCGTCACTCACTCGTCGTTTTGTGATCGCGATTGCCATGTAGGTTGAGTTCGATAACCGGTCGAACTTCCATGCAACCGCAAATAGCAGAGATAGAAGAACGAATAGAGGTGTTAGTTGCATCATTCTTTTGCCAACGCGACAACCAAGGCTTCGGAGGGAATGATTGAGTTGATCACACTCTTTTAGTAATTCGCGAATGATTCGACGGTCTGCGTGGCAGACAGAATCGAGGGTTACCCAAGGCGCGACGATGCGGAGTATCTCTTCACATAGGACTGGATGCCCGATATTGGTTTGGCACCGTTTGACAATCCGTCGATGAAGCCGGCGATAGCGACGTTGAGAAATTCGCGCGTGGCGTTTTTTTTCTATCCGACTCATGGTCGTGACCCAGCGATCCCAGTCCCTCAGCAATTCAGTATGCTGAATTGCATCTTGTTGATCGAATTTGGAAGTGGAATCGCTCATGGGTAATCACGATTGACGATGGGGGTGAGTGTTAAAGTGCCATTTTGTCGAACATGCCGAAGATCCGAACGACTGCGGGACCAGCTAGCACAACGAAGAGTGAGGGAAAGATAAAAGCAATGGTTGGAAAGACCAGTTTGACACCTGCCTTCTGGGCTAATTCCTCTGCCCTTTGAAACCTTTTTTCTCTTAGTGTTTGGGCGTGCACCCGTAATGCATTAATGACGCTCGCACCAAATCGTTCCGCTTGATTAATCACCGAGGCAAGGCTGCGTACTTCAGCAAGGTCAAATCTTTGTGCGAGTCGGTTGAGAGCCTCTCCTGCGCTTGCACCTAATTGCATCTCGCGTTGGCAGATCGCCATTTCCGTAGCCAGCAACGGGTGAACACTTGATAGTTCGCGCGAGACTTTCGCCATGGCCGCCTGAATACTAAGACCGGCCTCAACGCAAATGATGATGACGTCGAGCGCATCGGGTAATGCTCGGCGAAGTGATGTCTGTCGACCCGACTTTTGATAGTCCAGCCAAAGACTCGGTGCGAGGTAACCAAAGACGCCCGCACCCACTCCGAACAGCACGGCCCAGGTGAGGGAGATGAGACTGGTTTGAAAGGCGATGAATGAGAGAACGGCTGGTATCAGGCTCAAGGCGAGACGAACCGTTTGAAAAATCGCAATCATTTTGGGGCGATACATTCCGGCTTGCATGACACGATTGCCCAACTCAGCAGTGTCGCCGCCCTCGCTCGAGTGTGAGGCACTCTTTTTTGTGTGAGCTGATCCCGTGCCTTGTGCGTCAGTGCTGTGGCCGGTCGATCCACAAGAAATATCGTCCAGTCGTTCCTGCACGCGCGAGCGACGCGTCAGCCATAGCGTCGCTATCAGGCAGAAGAATCCCGTGAGAGCAAAACCACTCAACAGAATTAATTGATTTTCACCTAAATGGTCCATCACTCATCCTCTGTTCTAGCGGCTTAGAAATCAAAATTGACAATTTTTCGAATCCACAAAGCTCCAAAAGTCATGGAGACCAGGCAGCCTATGATCAGGTTCGTGTGGCTCAATAATTCGAGGGCATAATCACGGCTGATCACTAACAATAGACAGTACATGGCTGGTGGTAGACCGAGGAGGATTGCAGCTTGAAGGCGACCCTCGGCCGTTAATGCCTTAACTTTCCCTCGCATTTTGTAACGTTCTCGAATGATGCCAGCGAGCTTGTCGAGCAGTTCAGTGAGATTGCCACCGGATTGCCGATGAATGATCAATGCGAGGACAAAGATTTTGATCTCCAGTAGGCCAGTACGTTTCGCGAGATCACGTAGTGCAATATCGGTTGAGATGCCCAAGTTTTGCTGCTCATAGCAATACAGAAATTCCGTTGCGATCGGGGGCTTGAATTCCTGACCAACGGCAAACATCGCCTGATTAATGGTTTGACCGGCTCGTAAGACACGGCTCATTAATTCAAGCGAATCGGAGAGTTGAGAGGAAAGAGCCTCGAGTCGCTGTTTACGTTTGATTTGGATCCAAAGGAGTGGAAGAGGAATTCCGATTAGCCCGATAAGGAGTCCGAGAAGTACGTCATCCATCAAATAGATCGCAGGGGCCACGATGACTGAAAAGGTAATGGCACTTGCCAAGGCGAGAGTCTTCACCGTGATCCCGGTGCCCGATTGATCAATGAAAAGCTGCAGCTTTTCGGTGAACGTTGATTTTTCCGCATTGGCTTCACTGATCGCTTGTGCAGCAAGGCTTCCGAGTGTCTTTTGTTGACTCGTCGCGGCCGCTGCTCTGGCTTTCTGTTTGTTTCGTTTAAGTAGTTCTTGTTCGAGCTCCTGAATCCTTCGCTTGCGATTGACCTCAAGTACATCAGTCACCAACAGGTTTCCTGCGAAAACCATGGCTACGCTTGCGATGAAGGTGAAGAAGATGACGACAAGAATCACGATCAATTCTCCGACGTCTGTAGGATGCGTTCTTCAAAGAGCTCTGGCGGCATGCTGATACCGCAGGCTTCCAGTCTTTCCAGGCACTGGGGGCGAATTCCAGTTGCCTGAAAGTATCCAACTGCTCTGCGATCCTCATCCACCCCGGTTTGGACAAATTTGAAAATGTCATGCATTGTCAGAACATCTCCCTCGACGCCTGTGATTTCTGAAATGCAAGTGATCTTTCTCGCACCCCCGGTTAGACGCACAGACTGAACGACAAGGTCCAATGCGGAGGCGATTTGCTTCCGAATGGTCCAGATTGGAACATCAAATCCCGCCATGCCGACCATCATCTCTAATCGGCTAACAGCATCTCGCGGGTTATTGGCGTGAATGGTGGTGAGACTTCCGTCGTGTCCGGTGTTCATGGCTTGGAGCATATCCAATGCCTCCTCGCCTCGGCATTCACCAACGATGACGCGATCCGGACGCATCCGTAACGCATTCCGTACCAAATCACGAATGGTGACTTCACCGGTCCCTTCAATGTTACGTGGACGTGTTTCCATTCGGATCACGTGAGGTTGCTGAAGTCGCAGCTCGGCGGCATCCTCAATCGTCGCTACCCTCTCTTCTGGCGGTATGAAACTTGAGAGGATATTCAGTAATGAAGTTTTACCGCTGCCGGTGCCGCCAGAGATAATGACATTCAGTCGACCCTCGATGCATGCAGACAGGAAGGTAACCATTTCGGGAGTGAGTGATTTAAAACCTAGAAGATCAGGCACCCCGAGGGCGCGCTTTCCGAAACGGCGGATCGAGACAAGAGATCCATCAAGAGCGAGCGGAGGGATGATGGCATTGAATCGGCTGCCGTCCGATAAGCGTGCGTCCACCATGGGGCTCGTTTCATCGACCCGTCTTCCAACAGCTCCAACCACTTTCTGGATAATCTTGAGGAGGTGGGGCTCGCTTGCAAATGCCACCTTGGAACGTTGGAGTCGACCGTTTTTCTCAATGTAGATGGTGTCAGGACCATTGATCATGATCTCTGAAATCGAATCGTCAGCCAGTAAGGGCTCCAGGGGCCCAAGCCCGAAGGTTTCATCAATGACTTCGCGAAAGATTCGTTCGCGGTCCTCTTTATTCAGAAGATCCGATCGCTCATCCAAGATTTGCTCACAGGCTCGATGAACTTCAATCCTTAAATCGCTTTCATCCAGCCCTCCCAACGCATTGAGGTCCATTCGTCCGATGACCTGCTGATGGACCTCTGCTTTGATGCGTTGGAATTCGTATTCCAAGGCCAAGGCTTCTTGATCGGATTGGCTTGATGCCGCGAGTGCATCATCTTGATCTTGATTCTCCGGATTTACCTCAACCTCAGGATCAGACGGGTTTTGTTCCTGATTGAACTCAGTGGATTCGCTTGGGGTTTGTAAATCTTTGTCAATGAGATCGTTGTCGATCTCTGGGGACAGCGCCTGTTGCAACCCTGCCTCGGTCGGATTGTGGTCGATAACCGATAACGAGGACTCATCGGCGTCGAGTCCGTTTCTTTTTTTCCAAAAGTTCATCTCTGACTCCCCTTTATACCGCGAGCTGTTGAGCGGCCAGGTTGGATTCTGCAACAAGTTCGTTGACGCGGCGTGCAA
>CAXQOB010000231.1:0-13191 GCA_964225475.1 Candidatus Nitrosopumilus sp.
GTTCAGACGTGTGCTCTCCGATCTGTGCATCGATTGACAGGTGATCAGCAGATGCTCGCTGCAAAGAATGTGTATTCATTAGACCAACGTGAGTGGAGTGTGATGGTGGACCGCAATGGGCACCTTTGTCTCTACCTCTATCAGAACGGGTGGAAGGTGATTGATAGCGGTGTAAAGCCAACGCTCGGACACTGGTACCGAATTGGGTTGGTCTTTCGTGATAGGGAGGTTGAGTTTTGGGTGAATGAAAAGATCACCACAAAAGTGGATTTGGATCGGTCCATCCCTGACACACTGGCCAATGTTACCTTGGGTGGTGTTGATGATAACGGCAGGATTTGGCAGTGTTTCCACGGTGCAATTGATGAGGTAACGCTTTTGCATCGATCGCTTGATGCCAAAGAAATGATCGCACTGCATTACCCCGTTGATCGCGTTCATGCGCTTCCAGAGCCAATCAGACCCTTTCATCTTTGGACGGGTGCAAAGATCCCGAGTGCGAGTAAGATCGAAAAAATCAAGGGAGTTGAGTTTCGGGTCATCAAGCATCATGAGCCGGAGGTCGATGGATTCGGGTTCCTGCACGGGGTAGCGCTTGCGTGGCACAAGAATCGTCTGTATTGCTCATTCGGTCACAACAAGGGGAGTGAGAATACTTTGACGGAGGAGGGTCGTTTTTGTTACAGCGATGATGCGGGGGAAACCTGGTCGCCTGTGAGGACCATCGATGCTGGTATTGATCAGGATGATTTAGCGGTCAGCCATGGTGTGTTTCTGTCGCACCAAGGAACACTCTGGGCATTCCTTGGGTCCTTTTACGGTACTCGCAAAGACGTCCACACTCGTGCGTACACCCTTGACGAAAAGTCGGGGGCGTGGGAGCCGCGAGGAACCGTTGTGGAGGATGGATTTTGGCCGATGACCGAGCCCGTTCGTATGGTCAATGGTAGTTGGGTTATGCCCGGTTTTGTTCTATCGGGTAATAATCCGCCCGCTGTCGCAATTAGCAATGGCGAAGATTTTCTTTCGTGGGATTTGCGAGTGATTCCCTTGTCAGGTGATGTCAAGAATTTATGGGGTGAGTCATCGGTGGTTGTAAGCGGATCAGAAATTCTTAACGTGGCTCGGTACGGAGCGAAAGCGGTTGCCTTGGCAAGCAGGAGTGATGATTACGGGTTGTCTTGGGCAAGAGCCAAGCCAGCGGATTTGCCGATGGCGACCAGTAAGCCTTGTTGTGGCACATTGAGCAATGGAGTTCGATATCTGATTTGCTCCGTCTCCTCGGATGGCGGGGGGAGACGATCGCCGCTCACGATTGCGTTAGGTCGACCGGGCGAACGCGGGTTCTCGCGACTGTTGACGATTCGTGACGCCATTGATGAGCACGGGCCCGGTGAGTCTCACGCCAATGCGGCTCTTTCTTATCCTTATGCGACCGAGCATCAGCGCAAGCTTTATGTCGGCTATTCCAACAATGGCCCGCGGCGGGGTAATAACAACAGTGCTGAAATGGCAATCATTCCGCTCTCCGCCCTTTCGTTAGATTGAATACATTTGTCACTTGATGATTGGATTTGACCTTTAAGCAGAAATTAGCAATGTTCGAGAGTATTCATTCTTAACATCGTTCAGTGGAAACCACCTGCTTGTCGACAAGCATTCAGGCTTCGTTGAGGAACTGAGAAAACAAACGGATGATGGTTGGGAAAAGGCTCCGTAATCGGTTACAACATTGACGGTCAAATTGTTTTTATTGCTGTGAATTGAGAAGATATGTTCCGTTCTGCATTCCTATTGCCGATTTGTTGGATGCTCTTGTGCCCTCCGATTCTGGGGAATGCGCAAGAGGTTGACTTTGTCAGCCAGATTGCGCCGATTCTTGAGGAGAGATGCTGGAGCTGTCACGGAGAGGATGAGCAGGAGTCGGGGCTTCGTTTGGACCTTCGCGGCCGGATGTTACGGGGGGGAGACTCGGGGCTCGCGGCTCTGGTCCCCAAAAAACCAGAGTCAAGTTATCTCCTTGAGGTCGTCAAGCATCTCGACCCGGGGATGGAGATGCCACCGGATGAAGATCCAATACCGGACTCGGAAATTGCAATGCTTGAATCCTGGATTAAACAGGGAGCCGTGTGGCCGGGGCAGATGGAGGACACCGGTGAAGATGAAATCGATCTTTGGTCGTTCCAGCCACTGCTGAGACCTGAGGTTCCTGCGGTGAGCGATGGTGAGAGTCCTGAGCATCCCGTTGATGCCTTTCTGCTTCAAAAGCTCAAGACCGCTGGCCTTGGTTTTTCATCAAACGCCGATGCAAGATCCCTCATTCGTCGATTATCCATTGTGTTGACGGGATTGCCTCCAGAACCTGAAGCGACGAATCAATTCGTCCGAGCTTTTGAACGAGATCCGGATGGAGCGTACCAGAGAATTGTCGAGCAGTATCTCGAGTCCCAGCATTTTGGTGAACGTTGGGCACAGCACTGGCTTGATGTGATTCGGTGGGCGGAAACGAATGGCTCCGAGGCAAACCTCTATCGTAAGAACGCATGGGTTTATCGCGACTACGTGATCCGATCGTTCAATGAGGACAAGCAGTACGATCAATTTCTACGTGAGCAACTTGCCGGTGATACGTTAGGAGTGGGTGAGGCAACGGGGTTTCTTGTCTCTGGGCCTCACGTGCCAGCTGCGACTGTCGGTCGAGAGCCTTCAGCGATCCGTCAGGCTCGGGCTGATCGTATGAATGAGATCGTACAAACCGTCGGAGCATCAGTGATGGGTATGACCATCGGTTGTGCTCGATGCCATAACCATAAGTTTGACCCAATTTCAATTCAGGATTACTACGCACTGACTGCCGTTTTCCAAGATATTGAATTTGGTGGCCGTCACCCGGAATACTCAGCGGATCATCCTGTTGCACGACGAGGCGCGGAGTTGAGAGAGGCTTTGAATTCAAGGCGTCAAGCATTAGAAGCTTTCGGTGGTTGGGAAGAGAACTGGGGAGCCTTTCGTGAGGTGCACTTCAAGCCCGTAACGACCGGGGCTGTGCGGATCCGTTTTAAAACGAACTCTGTCTTCATCGATGAGCTTGAGGTACTCGGACCCGACTCTTTGAATCGAAACCTTGCACTCGCGAGCAACGGAACCAAATTGTCTGGCTATCCAGAGAGCGGATTCGAATCTCGGAATCCCATCAAGCGGATCAGTGATGGTCAATATGGAACGATGGTCTGGAGAGCCAAAGTTGAAAAAGACGACGAAAAACCTTGGGTGCAATTTGATTTCACGAGCGAGCAACTTATCAATCGTATTCGAATCAGTAACAACCGGGAGTATTATTACGACACCGATTACTTGGAGAAGAAGCCGAACCTACCGCGTTATGAATTTGACGTTCAGATTCGTGATGCAAAGGGACAGTGGAAATCCTGGGTTGGCACTTGGGCGGTGAACACAAACCTGAAAGAACAGCACCCCGAGCGAGCGGAAATTCTCAGTGAGATCCAAGAGCTGATTGCTGCATTGGCGGAACAGGGGCCTCGCCCTTCTTTTGTTGGTAGGTTTGTGGATCCTGTCACGACTCACGTTTTGTTGCGTGGGAGTCCGGAGAGTCCGAGGGATGAAGTGTACCCTGCTGCACCCATGGCGCTTGGCGGCGACTTTCAATTAAACTCCGAAGCAGCAGGCCCCATTCGTCGAGAGGCGTTTGCCAAGTGGGTGACGGCACCGCAGAATCCCCTCACGGCTCGAGTTGCGGTGAACCGAATCTGGCACCATGTTTTCGGCGCTGGGCTCGTGACAACGACGAGTGATTTTGGCTATGCCGGAGCGGCACCTACCCACCCAGAATTGCTCGATTGGCTGGCATCTGAGTTTTTGAATCCGTTGTCCAGTCAGGCTCGCCCATGGTCGGTCAAATCCATGGTGCGTTTACTGGTGACATCCAAAGCATTCCGCCAGTCGAGTCAGCCGAGTGAGAGCGGCCTCTTGGTGGACGCAAATTCTCAATTGCTTTGGCGTTTTCCGCCCAAGCGAGTGGAAGCAGAAGTGATTCGAGATGCGATCCTGTTGGCATCAGGCAAACTTGATTCATCAATTGGCGGCCGTAGTTATCGGATTCATAACGAGAAGAAAACCTATGCGCAGTGGCAAGTAGTTGATAACCATGGTCCGGAGACGTGGCGCCGCATGATTTATCAGGAGAGAATGAGAAGAGTTGATGACCAACTTTTCACGGCATTTGATTTCCCGGATTGCGGTCAAGTTCGCGCTCGGCGACCTGTCTCCACCACGCCGCTTCAGGCGCTCAATCTAATGAATAGCGAGTTTGTCATGGAGCAGTCAAAGAGGATCGCAGACCGCGCAAGGGAGCACTCGAATCAAACAGCGGTTGAGACAATTGAGAGATGTTTCGAGCTAATCCTCGGGCGTCAGCCCAGCGATTCGGAACGTGAGGCATGTCTTGAGATTGAGGATCTCACATTGGTCTGTCGCGCGCTGATTAACTCAAACGAATTTGCATTTTTGCAATAGGTGAAGTGATGAATCATCCAGAGCATCTTTCGACTCTCGGTCGTCGTCTACTCGATCGACGGGGTTTTCTTGGGACGGCAGGTTTATCTGCTGCGGGACTTGGTTTGTCATCATTGTTGCAGGGTGACGGTTTACTAGCTGCTGAGACTCAGACGGTGAGTGGCAAGAGTCCGTTGCGTCCAAAGATAGATCCAAATCAACCTTACAAGAAACGTGATGCACATTTTGAAGCAGCGGCAAAGCAGGTTCTCGTGATCTATCTCCCGGGCGCTGTCAGTCATGTTGATACCTTTGATTACAAGCCCGAGCTGTTCAAATTAGATGGGCAAAAGCCACCAGGGCTACCCGCGGTTACCTTTGAAGGCCCAAGTGGAAATATCGCAAAGCCATTTTGGGACTTCAAGCCGCGCGGTGAGTGCGGGAAGATGGTGTCGGATCTTTTACCCAATCTCGCTCGTCATGTTGATGATTTTTGCTTCATGCATTCATTGACGACTGACACCAGTGCTCACCCGCAGGGCGAGAATTTTATGAACACCGGATTCACCATGGAAGGGTTCCCGTCTTTTGGTTCTTGGGTGACGTACGCGTTGGGGACGGAGAACCAAGAATTACCCGCCTTTGTTGCCATCAATGATCCTCGCGGTCTAGCGCGAAGCGGCAAGAATAATTTCGGTAATGGGTTTTTGCCAGCGGCCTATCAGGGAACGGATTTCAACGCCAAGAATCCACCCAACCATCTGACGCGGCCTGAGGTGCTTTCCGAGCAAGCGGATCGTCAGACGATTAATCTGCTGCAGCGGCTCAATGCAAAGCACCTCGAGAACTATCCTGGTGATGCCAATCTTGCAGGTCGAATTGCGAGCTACGAATTGGCGGGAAGGATGCAGTTATCAGTGCCTGAGGTGATGGACCTCTCCAGCGAGTCTCAGTCAACAATCAACGCATATGGCGTCGAGAGCGGCTCTGAGCTGCGTCGAGAGTATGCGAAAAACTGCATCCTTGCTCGACGCCTGATCGAGAAAGGCGTCAGAGTCGTCCAACTATTTAACGGTAGTGATCCATCTGGAGGGAATGGGATAACAAACTGGGATTCACACTCAAACATTCACCAAACGCATGCGATGCAGGCAGAAATCATGGATCAGCCTACCGCTGCACTCATTGCCGACATGAAGCAAAGGGGCTTATTGGAGAACACATTGGTAGTATGGGCGACTGAGTTTGGACGTATGCCATTCCTCCAAGCCAACGGGACTGGACGCGATCACAATCCCAATGCGTTTACTTGTTTCTTCGCCGGTGCGGGAGTGAAGAAAGCTCATAGTTATGGCGCGAGTGATCAGTTCGGCTTCAAGGCGGAAGAGGATCCTATTACCGTTTACGATTTCAATGCGACGCTGCTTCATTTGATGGGACTCGACCATGAGCGTCTTACCTTCTACCACAATGGTCTGGAACGTAGGCTTACCAATGTCCACGGCCACGTGATTCGTGATGTGCTCGCATGATCCTGAGTCATTGCAAAAAGTTCATTGCAATAAGGTCTTCAAGCTAGCTCTGCGATCGGTGTGCCCTCGGACATCAGCATGTGTGGCCGTCCCGTTTGGTCATAAATCATGCGATGGGGATCAATATTAAGTTGGCGATAAAGCGTGGCGACAACATCCGCGAAGGAGATTGGACGCTCCGTGACTTTGCCGGCTTCACGATCCGTTGCCCCCAAGACGACTCCCTGTGGTAGGCCTCCACCGGCCATCATTGCCATGGACGCATTAGGCCAATGATCACGACCACCCTTCTCGTTCACTTTTGGAGTACGGCCAAATTCACCCCATGCAAGCACGGTTGTGGTCTCCAGCATTCCGCGCGCTTCGAGATCGCTGATCAGAGCGTGGAATCCATAGTCGAATAGGGGACCAAGGTTCCGCATTCGCTCATTGTTTTTGGAATGGGTATCAAAGTCACTTAGTGACAAACTAACCACGCGAACACCTGCTTCAATGAGTCGCCGCGCGAGCATGAATTTGAGTAACGCATCCGGCCCCTCACTGGTTGTCGATTGTGTGCCGCTCAGTGTCATTTCGGGAGTGTACTGTGCGATGACTTTGGGGTCTTCACTGTGGATATCCATCGCCTCGGAAAATGCACCCGACGTGAGGACGCGATAGGCTTGCTCATGAAACTGATCCATCGCAATCATGGATCCTGATGGATCGAGTTTGCGTTGGAAATTATCGATGCTCTGTAAGAGCTCCAGGCGATCAACCATGCGAGAGGAGGGCAAGTTGGGATTGAGTCGCAGCTCAGTTTTATGACCTGCACCGAGCCTTTGTAGCTCTCCTTTCATCCCAGGTTCGAGTTCGCGATGCCACAAATCCGAGATATCCGGACGAAAGGGTTTACTGCGAATTCCGAGAAAGCCGGGTCTGGCACTGTTTCTCACCAGAGGGCGACCTTGCATTAAGTCAATGAAGCTCGGCACCGGGTCCTTGGGATTTCCTTTCAGGTGTTTCACCACGCAGCCAATCGCGGGTCTACCACCAACCGATTGAAGCTCTTTTTCGCGGTATCCCGACTGACATTGAAACGCATGGTGTTTTCCATCGGAGCCAACAAGCGAACGAATGAAAACGAGCTTATCCGCTATCTTCGCGCACTGCGGCATGAGTTCAGTCAGTTGCAGGCCAGGTACGCTGGTTTGAATGGGCACGAAAGGGCTGCGAAGTTCACTGGGAGCCTCCGGTTTCGGATCAATAAGATCCATCTGAGGTGGTCCGCCATCAAGGTGGATCAAGATGAGCGATTGTTCCCGATTTCTTTTGCCGGACGAGGGCTCCTCAAGATTCCTTTCGTTGGCCAGCAAATTAGAAAGGCTGATGCCGGCGATGCCGCATGATCCGGCAGAAAGAAACGTGCGACGGGAAATGCCACTGCAATTGCTGAATCGTTTTCCAAATTGAAAATGCATCATTGGATGATCCCTCGAGTCGCGTTGCTAGACGAAACTCATCCCATTGTAATCAGAAAAGCATTTGCATCGCGAGTTGAATCGCTCGTTGGTGCCATGCCGCCAGCAAAAGCAGGCTGGACCCTGTTTTAGTTGTTTTTGAACCAAGGTGTGCGTGCGTTTGAAGTAATTTCTTCATCTAATTGCGTCATGCGTTCCCGTAATTTTTCAACGATGTCCGGGTGCTTGTCTGCCAAATTATTCTTTTCACCGATGTCATCTTCAAGATTGAAGAGAAGAGCTTCCCCTTGCTTGGTGTTTGGCTGTTTGTTTCGGTTCTGCCGAGGTTTCTTGACCAGTAGCTTCCAGTCTCCCTGACGCAATCCCTCCAAGTCGCCTCGCGAGGTGTAATGAAGGAACTCACTGCGAGGTGATTGGTCGACTTGCCCCATCCAAAGCTTGGAGACGTCAAGTCCGTCGATTCTACGATCGGTCGGTAACGGCGTTTTGGTAATCGCTGCAATCGTTGGCAGAACATCAATGGTTCCTGTCAATTCTTCACAGACCGTTCCGGCTGGAATGCCCGGCCCTCGGATAACGCAAGGAACTCGTTGGCCACCCTCGAATGTCGTCCCCTTGCCTTCACGAAGAACCCCCGCTGAGCCTCCGTGATGTTTGAAGGGAAGCCACGGGCCGTTATCAGTCGTGTAGATCACGTAGGTGTTGTCGGTAAGGTTCCGATCATCTAGCGTTTTGAGTAATCTGCCAACCTCGTCGTCGATATGCTCAATGACGTTGATATAGGCATTAAGTGGATTTGGATCTCGAACATCATCAGGAACGTAAAGAGGGATATGCGGCATCGAGTGTGGCAGGTAGACGAAAAACGGCTTGTCATCGTGCGTTTCAATGAAGTCAATTGCAGCCTGCGTGTATCGTCGAGTGACTGTTCTTTGATCGACAGGAAGCTCAACGATCTTCTCATCCTGAATCAGTGGCGTTTTCCATTTAGTGAGTGTCGACTCCGGGTCTTTCCAAAGTAGGTCCATTCCGTCGGGGCCACCTTTGGGTTTGCCCTTGTTGTCGGGGTGATTCATGTCATTGGAATAGGGAATCCCCAGGTAGGTGTCGAAACCATTGGCTCTAGGAAGGACTTCAGGGTGATGTCCAAGGTGCCACTTACCGAAGCAAGCCGTCGCATAGCCCTGTGATTTCAAGTGATCTGCAATGGTATGTTCAGTCGGGTTGAGCCCTTTGGTGGACGCTGGGAAAAGCACATGCTGATGCATGCCAACGCGTTTGGGATAACAGCCGGTCAGCAACGCCGCTCTTGACGGGGTGCAGACAGGAGATGCAACCATGAAGCTGGTAAATTTCCTGCCCTCCTCCGCGAGTCGGTCAACATTGGGCGTTTTGATCGTGTTGGATCCAAAGCAGCTCAAATCCCCATATCCCTGATCATCAGCAAAGATGATGATGAAATTTGGTTTTTCAGCGCCCGTTACTATGCAAGAAGTGATGAGGGTCAGAAGCAAACTCAGGAGGGTGGAACGCATGGGGGCCTTTCAGGAGCGACTCAGTGGCGAATCAGGGACGACGAGATTACCCAGTTCAAGTTGCTGATTGTAGCATCGATCGAGCTTCGAAATCCTCTGCCGCGACAATCCCCGCAAGATCGTTAGCTCGTCTGGCAAAAACGCACCCACTGGTAATGAATGGAAGGGATGAAGGGTGGCACGAATGCTTCGGGGCCTCCTTTTGGGGTATTGGATGGTGCTTCAGCGTTATGGAGACCAAGTGTCTATTGTGCAGGAAACCCTTGTTTTTAGACTAAATCCCGTAATTTACGTCTCTTTGCTCCGCCTGCTGCTTAAGCTAGCAATTTGTTTGTCGGGCAAGATCGTGGCATAATAGGGGCGACAGGCGGAACTGTTTCAGATGGAATAAACCGCATTCTTCAGCGTTTCGCGTTGGAGACAGGTAGCTTCTTTGATTTCGAAACCGACGCGGTTGTGAATCATTGGGTAGAGTTGGGAATAGGGTAACCGTATCGGCATGATGACCAATCGTCTCGAACGACGCCCTCAAGCTCTAGCGCCAGTGCCGTATGGTTTGAATTCAAGTAGTGATTTCGATCCGCCGTCCTTCTCTCGCTCTCTTTTCACCAAATAACTTTTCGATGTGGGTCAGGTAATAATGAGTCAGGCAAAATCTGTTTCTCGAAAGCATCCCCAACGCCGTTTTGAGAAATTGGAGGAACGACACCTTCTTGCGGCTCACTTCATTGATTTCGATGTATTGGAGCCTTCTGACTACACTCACACCGAAGTGCTTGTTCGCTTCAATGATGATGTGAAAGTGGATGCACTCAAAAAATGGACTGGTACGGACCTTCCAAGTGAACGTACTGCGGTCTTAAATGCGCCGCTCGGCGAAGGGTTCCGCGCGGATTCGCAACTTTGGGAAATACCTGTCCTTCCTGGTCAGTCAGTCGAGGACCTCATTCGTCACTACAACAGCTTGGACATTGTTGACTATGCCGAGCCCAACTATCGGATGCAGGCCGCGGCAGTCCCAAATGACGATCTTTATGGAGCGTTATGGGGGATGCGAGATATCGGTGCTGAATCCGCCTGGGATACTCGCACCGACAGTAGTCCGATCATCGTGGGCGTGATTGATACCGGTGTTGACTATAACCACCCTGATTTGGTGGACAACATGTGGACCAATCCCGACGAGATTGCAGGCAATGGAGTCGATGATGACGGGAATGGTTACGTTGACGATATTTTTGGGTATGACTTTGACTTCGATGACGCGGATCCGATGGATGGCCATGGTCATGGAACACACGTCGCTGGTACGGTAGGCGCACGAGGTAACAATAACATTGGCGTGGCGGGTGTTGGTTGGAATGCGAGTCTGATGGCTCTAAAGGTGATTGGCCAAGGTTCAAATGCTGCCGTTGCACGATCGATTGATTATGCAACGGACAATGGTGCGAAGATCACCAACAATAGTTACGGATTTGCAGGGACTGGTGTCTCGGGTTCTCAAGCGATCTCTAACGCAGTGAATCGAGCAAAAGAGGCTGGGGTTCTCTATGTCGTTGCAGCCGGTAATTCTCGGTCGGGTATTCCTGCATCTGACATGGATGGCAACTTCAATTCCTGGCCCGCCGAATTAAGCAAGGTGCATGACAATGTCATCACTGTCGCAGCTACTGACCCCGATGGTGGCTTTGCAAGCTACTCACATTGGGGCGACGAGTCAGTGCAGATCGCCGCACCTGGGTCATCTATTAGGAGTACGGTTCCCGGCGGCGGTTACGGGAACTCTAGTGGCACGTCGATGGCGTCCCCAATCGTGGCGGGAGCTGCCGCATTGTTGTGGGCAGAGCGTCCGGAACTTAGCTACTTGGAGATCAAAGACGCCATTCTGAACACGGCTCGGCCCGAGCATCTGACTCGCGTTGGCAGGGGTGTGCTGAATTTGGGTGCCGCAATGGAGTCTATCACAGATGGTGGGAATCAAAATCAAGCACCGGTTGCTGTCGATGATTCTGCATCCGTGGCAGAAGATAGCTTTGTTTTGATCTCGGTGCTCAATAACGACAGTGATCCCGATGGCGACCCAATTACGATTGAATCTTTTACGCAAGGGACTCATGGTACGGTTGCTCTCAGCGGTACCGATCTACGTTACACTCCGAACGCGAATTACAACGGCGTCGATTCTTTTACCTACACCATTAATGATGGCAACGGTTTGACAGATGTCGCGACCGTCAACTTGAACATCACCTCCGTGAACGACGCTCCGATTGCCAATGATGACAGTGATTCAACGTTAGCGAACCGGCCCGTGACGACCAATGTGATTGCGAACGATGTTGACATCGACGGCTATCTCGTTGGGTCGACAGTCTCGATTGTCAGTCAGCCACTGCTTGGGAGCGTGACCAATAATTTAGACGGCACGGTGACCTATCTCCCTCCTGCGAATTTCTCCGGGACGGAAACCTATTCTTACACCGTTCGAGACAACGAAAACGCTGAGACAAATGTAGCGGTGGTGACGGTGGCGGTTGAGCAGGCGCAAGTCCTCTTTGAGGATAGCTTTGAAGGCTTGGGGGATCGATGGATGCAGGACAGCCAAGGTGATTGGTTCCTTTCGACTCAGCGTGCTACCGATGGTTATTATTCACTGGAAGTTGATGGACGTGCTGAAAATGCTTACGTCGAATTGATTGATGGAATTGATATCAGTGGTCAAAGTAAAGCGTTTTTGACCTTTGACTGGTTGATTGAGAGAGGGTTTGACCGTGGTGAATTCGTGGCGCTTGATATTTCAGGTGACGGTGGTTTGACTTGGTCAACGAACGTCATGCAGCTTCGTGGTAACGAGGTCGCAGAGAATGTTTGGAATCCGGGCTTCGGACCCGGGCAAAGTACCATGGTCTCTCTGGATGATTGGAATGAGAGCAGGGATTTGAGAATCCGTTTCCGAAGTACAGTGAGTAGCTCACGAGAGGACGCGAACATTGACAACATCAAGTTCTGGGGGGTCACTTCTGACCCTTCGAACAACGCTCCCATCGCTGTTGACGACTCTGGCGAGGGATTTGCAACGGACGAAGACACGAGTTTTATCGTCGGTGACATCTTGGCGAACGACAGTGATCCTGACCCCGAGGACACGATTGCCGTGCAGAGTGTCAACACTGCCAACACCACCGGTGTGGTCGTTGATTTAGGAGATGGTCGTTATGAGTACGATCCATACGGGCGTTTTGACTCGCTTGCGGTTGGTGAATCAGCGACTGATACGTTCAGGTACACGATCACTGATGGCCGCGGCGGCTTGGATACCGCAGTGGTAACCGTCCTTGTTTCCGGCGAGAACGACACACCTGTCGCACGCGACGATTCAGGTCATGGGTATCAGACTGATTTTGAGACCGCTTTCGATACGCCAAGTGTTCTTGGTAATGATAGTGACCCGGACGCGAACGATACTCTGAGTGTTACGAGCTTCGATGCCAGCGCGATTTCAGGTGCTGTTAGCGATAATGGTGATGGAACCTTCCGCTACACACCCGCAGCCGGGTTCTCAGGTTCGGAGACCTTCACCTATACCGTCGCCGATGGTAACGGGGGCACCGATACTGGATCCGTCACAGTCGTTGTTGCTGAGCCGAACTCAGCTCCGGTAGCGGTTGATGATAACGATTCAACGAGATCGGGAGTCGCTGTTACAACCAATGTCATTGCGAATGATTCTGACAGCGATGGTAACCTCGTTGCATCCTCGGTTGCGATCGTTGATCAACCGTCTTTTTGATCGGTAGTCAACAATAACAACGGCACGATCACGTACGCTCCGAACCCTGGCTACGTCGGTACAGACAGCTATACCTACACCGTTCAAGATAATGAGGGAGCAGTATCGAACACTGCAACGGTGACCATTGAGGTCACCTCGCTGCCCTCTGATCAGGTATTGTTCGAGGATAGTTTTGAGGGTAGTGCCGATCAATGGTTGCAGGACGGCCAAGGTGACTGGTTCCTGTCAACGCAAAGAGCAACCGACGGCCGATTCTCATTGGAGGTGGATGGTCGTGCCACCAACGCATTCGTTGAGTTCGCCTATGGAGTGGACATTAGCGGCTTTTCGACGGTAATCCTCTCATTTGATTGGCTCAT
>CAXQOB010000232.1:0-7571 GCA_964225475.1 Candidatus Nitrosopumilus sp.
TCGATCATCAGATGCACATCGAGGAATCCGTCGGTGGCCTGACGCAGGGATTTGACCACCGGTGCACCGATGGTCAGATTGGGAACGAAGTGCTTCTCTACTTCAGTAGTCGGAAAGACGCTCGCCAGTCACAACTATCGGGAATCACCAGAAGATCCAATAGTGGTGCAGAAAAGCGTTTTCTGTTTTCTGAATTAGACTCGTTGAATCCCTTACGTCTTGCCGAGTGCTGCTGTGGATCGTATCAACCAGTCGCTACCGTGGAAAAAAACAAACGAGTCCACTTCACCGAAAAATAATGACTCAACAGACAGTCATTCTACCGGTGATAGTAAGCAGGCTAATGACTTGCAGCACCCTTGGAAGGGAGCCGACAACAATAATTCTTCCGATGCTGCAAATGAGGATATTTCAAAAGGCTTTCATCCATGGCCGAGTCCTCCAAAACCTCGCAGCTTTTTCCTACCACTGCATTACGTACCAACCTATCAGTATCCAGTAGTTGTTTGGTTTCATCATGATGGGTGCAACGAGAATCAGGTCGATCAGATCATGCCGCACCTGAGCACTCGCAATTACATTGGTATTGGTATCCGTGGAAATCATGCAAGCGACTCATCCGGACACCTCTTCGGATGGCATGACAGTCCAGCAGCGATTGATGCAACTCAAGATGCCGTCTCCGAGGCATTAATTGACGCGAGCTCAAGATTCTCAATTCATCCCTCAAGAGTCGTATTAGCGGGTTATCAATCGGGTGGCACCATGGCCTTGCAGGTTGCTTTGAGAGCACCGAATCAATTTGCTGGGGTCATCTCACTCGGTGGAACAATGCCCCATCGTGGCATTACCTTGTTCAATGAACTTCGCCTCAGAAGACTACCGATGCTTTGGCAATGGTCCGCCAATAATCCGCTGTACAATGAAGAGAATCTGCGGGCAGACTGCCAGCTTGCAATGTCCATTTCCGCACAGGTAGAAATTCGACAATATGCCGATGAAGATGAAATGAATACCGTGACATTGAAAGATACCAATGATTGGATCATGCGTACGGTAATCTCAGACTCTCGTATCTCAGACAATAAGCATTGGTCCTCTCAAGCGGTCGCATATTCTGAAAACTAGCGTCTCGCCTTGAATCCCGCCTGCGATGCTCCCTCCTATTGTCTGTATTTGTTTGTTAATTGCGCAAAACCACACTAACCTAGAATAAACAGACGATTCGGTTCTAAGGTTTCCCACCGTCCTCTCCCTCCCAACGACAACATGAACCACGCCGACGAATCACGCGATCCCGCAACCAGTACCGACCAATCAGACGATGAACGGCACCGCAAAAAGGTGCTAATTATTGATGATGACACGGAAATTATTGACACGGTCCAATTCGCCCTGAAATCAGCAGGTTTTGAAGTCGTGGTGGCAAGAGATGGTAATCAAGGAATCGCATTGGCAGAAAAGGAAGCACCTGATCTGATCATTTTGGACATGATGATGCCAAAGAGAAGTGGCTTTCTTGTGCTTGAGCATCTTCGCCGCAACTTGGAGAATCCAATTCCCGTCATCATGGTGACGGGGAATGACGGCAATCGGCACCAAGCCTACGCGGAACTCTTGGGCGTGAGCGACTATATCCACAAGCCATTCGCAATTGACCGCCTCTTGAATGCTGTCCATGGTTTGATCTCATGAATGTGAACCCCAATAACGGTCGCATCTTGATTGCGGCAGGCATCTCCGGTGCGATAGCGGTCATCCTCGGAGCCTTTAGTGCTCATGGACTAGAGGATTACCTACTCAACGCTGGATTGGATGACGAAACCACCTCCCGTAGACTTTCGCAGTTTGAAACTGGAGTGCGGTATCACCTTCTACATTCGATCCTCATTCTGAGCCTTGCAGCTCTACCAATTCAATCCGTCAAAGCAAAACGTAGGTTATGCCTCTTGATTGGTCTCGGGTGCGTGTTATTTAGCGGAAGTTTATACCTACTGGTTTTTCTCAACCTGCCAATACTCGGAGCAATCACACCCCTTGGGGGCCTGAGTTGGATTGTCGGTTGGTGCTGGATAGCTTGGATAGGCAAGACGCAACTCTCGTGACCCCCTGAGATCTGATTTCAAGGTTTCTTGGAAATAGCAAAGAGATTACCCAAAAACATCTCAAAATTGGCTCCAACACCTCGCCGATCTCGTCAGAATTGCTTAACGTGACAGAGATGCAGGAGACTTGTCCGGTAAATCACGAGGTCTGGTGGTCGCCTAGATGGGTAGCGACCAAACCCACCCATCAAACCCGTGATCCGCTCAGCTATTAATCGTTGAAGCCGCGAGTTGAAGCCGCTGGCGTGAGCTCGGGATTGACCTAGGTCAATCCTCAAGTCGAATTCATCAATTTTTACGGCGTAGCTATCCGTGATTACCTGCTAACTGAACACTGATGATTATGACTGATGTGCCTACTTCCTGCGCAGACTCACCCCCGATTGAGTTTCCAAAACAATGGACACGTCGACATCTACTAGATCTCGAAAGCCTCAGTGCAGAGGAGATCACTGTTCTGCTGGACACCGCGCAGCAACTTAAAACCCTAACGAACGATTGTCGCCAAAAAGTACCGCTTCTGGTCGGCAAAACCTGTGCGAATCTTTTCTTTGAAAATAGCACCCGGACGAGAAACAGCTTTTCCTTAGCCGCAAAACGTTTGGGAGCAGATACGGTTGAATTCAGCAGTAGTGGAAGTAGCGTTGCAAAAGGTGAAACATTTGTTGATACCGCCAAGACGATAGAGGCGATGGGAGTGGATTGGGTTGTCACACGACACGGTACACCCGGCACACCTCATTTGCTCTCGCGGGAATTGGGCTGCAGCGTTTTGAACGCCGGCGATGGTCCGCACGACCATCCAACTCAAGGTCTCTTGGATATGCTGACCATCCGGCAACATCGAGGATCCATGAAGGGATTAACCGTTGCACTGGTTGGTGACATCGCTCACAGCAGAACCGCACGCAGCAACATTTGGGGACTGAGCAAGCTTGGTGCTCACGTGATCATATGCGGCCCACCCACCTTAGTCAGTCCTCGCTGGGCCGAACTTGGGTTTGAGGTAGCCCATCATTTGGACGATATCCTTCCAAGATGTGATGTTCTGAACCTACTTCGAATTCAATTTGAACGCCAGAAAGCGAGGCCATTCCCAAGTGTCCATGAGTATGCCGCTCTCTATGCAATGAATGGAGAGAGAATGGGAAAAGCTAAAGACGACATCTTAATCATGGCACCTGGCCCCATAAATCGGGGAGTTGAAATTACACCGGAAGTCGCGGACGGTCCCCATTCCGTGATTCTCGAACAGGTCAATAACGGGATCGCTGTCCGCATGGCAGCGCTCTGGTTACTTGCCGGTGCGAATCAATCAAATTAACTCAAGACTTTGACACCCACTGCTGAACCGACATGCTGGACACTCACTCCTCTCATTTATTGATCGAGAACGGACGGCTGATTGATCCATCACAAGAGCTGGATCAAATTGGACGGCTGTTAATCTCCGATGGCGTCGTTGTTGCAATTGACCCTGGCGATGGTGAGCTACCAGATTCAATCGAACGGATTGACGCTTCCAATCATATTGTGGCACCCGGTCTCATCGACCTAGGCGCCGAAATGCGAGAACCTGGCTTCGAGGAAGATGAAACAATCCAATCTTGCGGTGATGCTGCACTTGCTGGAGGTTTCAGCACCGTCCTGTGCACCTCGAACACATCCCCCTGCATTGACTCCCCGGGAGCGGTCGAATTTGTGCGTCAAAAGGCAACGCGAGCAGCAGGAGTTCGTGTTCATGTGATTGGCTGCTTGAGTAAGAATCGTGAAGGCGAGCAGATGGCAGAACTCGGCCTTCTGGCCGAAGCAGGCGCTGTTGCATTTAGCGATGCCCCGAAAGCGGTGCCTAATGACGCCTTGTTAAAACGAGCATTGGATTACTGTCGAATGTTCAATTTACCTATTTTTGATCGCCCGGAAGTTCCAGACTTGGCAAATCAGGGCGTGATGCATGATGGTCGTACTGCTCTAATTTTGGGCCTGAAAGGTCTCCCAACTGAAGCAGAGGATCTCGCGGTTGCTCGTGATGTCCGTCTAGCAGAGGCAACGGGTGGACGCTTGCATGTTGGACCGGTCAGCACGATGGGCGCCGTCGACATGATTCGTCGTGTAAAGTCTCGCGGTATCAAGGTAAGCGCATCGGTCTGCCCTCACAATCTGTGCCTCAGCGATGAGGAACTTCGTAGCTTTGACGCAAGATTCAAAGTGCATCCACCCCTGCGTAGCGAAAGGCATGTGGAAACGCTGCAGATGGCGGTAGCTGATGGCACGATCGACGCCATCCAGAGCGGACACATGCCAAGAAGTCGCGAAAAGAAAATGAATGACCTCGATCTGTCGCCGTTCGGCGCAGCAACTCTTGAGACGACGCTTGCAACGGTCAACACCTTTCTCATTCGCAACGGCATCATGACATGGCCACTAGCCATTGAACGCCTTTCAACGGCACCTGCTCAGATAGCGGGGGTCTCGGGGGGAACCCTTCAAACAGGCATGCCAGCTGATGTTGTTGTGATCGACCCAGAAAAGGAATGGTCGGTCAACGGAAATCAGTTCCATTCCCGATGCAACAGCAGCCCACTTGACGGACGAACTCTAACGGGACAAGTGAGGATGACAATCGTTGGTGGCAAAGTGCGTTTTGCTGTTCAATGAGTGTGATCTCGCCAGCCTCACGATGCAGCGTCGTGCATCAGGGTGGTAAGAAGATCGGCCTACGGATTGACCGAGCTATCGGAAGTCCCCTCTCCTTGTGTGAAGGTATAAACAAGGTCTACCTCCCCACAACCAAAAACTTCGCGTTCGCCTCCTGGCCAAGTCACGGTGACTGATTCCGGTGTAATGGGTTCAGCACCTAAACCGAATGTGATGCATTTCTCACACTGACTGAGATAACTTTTGGTTGGCATCATTGACCTAGCGGTTACCTGATCACCTTGCTGCAATTCAACCATTGCACCAATCGCATCACGATTAGATGAGGTTCCAATAAGCCGAATTCGTATCCAATGATGATCTAAGGTTTGGTCATTGCGAAACACCTTCGGTCGACCGTTACTGATTGACAACACAACGTCATCGTCCCCGTCTTCATCGAAGTCGCCGTAGGCGGCGCCACGACCGACAATCGGCTCGAAGAAATCATCGCCAACATTTTGACGACCAACCGCGACAAGTTCACTCGAAGCTTCCGAGCCGGCGTTCCAGAATAGCTGAGGTGGCTGAGCGTACCTCTGCGACTGCTGGGTCTTCGAGATTTCTTCTTCTAAATGACCATTTGCTCCAAGTAGATCGAGACGCCCGTCCAAATCGACATCAAAAAAGAAAAGCCCAAAGGTCAATCCCTGCCTCGTTGGTGGCCCAAATCCCGTCGCCATCGCAGCGTCAACAAATTGCCGGCGACCTCGCTTCGCCATGTACAACGCGCTAGCTTCATTGGCGAAATTGCCAATGCCGATAGCAAGCGTCTCTTGATTGCGGAACATGGCTGTATCAATACCCATCGCACCACGTGCGTTGCCGGACCGATCAAAAGCTATCCCAACATGTCGGCCGACCTCGGAAAACGTGCCATCCCGATTGTTTTCGAACAGGAAATTCCTCACCGTGTCATTGGCAATGACAAAATCCATCCAGCCATCGCGGTTGAAGTCAACGGGCGCAAGCCCCATCGCCTTACCGAGCGGCACATTGGTGGTTTCATTGCGAACCTGAATACCAGCCGAGAGAGAGACATCCTCGAAACGCCCGTCACCAAGATTCCGATAAAGTAAAGAGAACGAACCAGCAAAGGCTTTGGGAGGACCATAAGCCCGAGTCTCACCATCCAGAGTGAAATTTTGACTAAGGTCATTGTCTTTACTCCAACTGACGTAATTACAAACAAACAGATCGAGTAATCCGTCGTTGTCAAAGTCGACAAACCCGCAACTGGTTCCCCATAAATCCTTTGAACCCGCTACCTCAGCATCCTGAGTCACGTCCACGAACTTACCATCGTCATTTCGGAACAAACGATTCGGCCCGACTGCGGTAATGTAAAGGTCCGAATCGCCATCGTTGTCGTAATCTCCAACAGCGGCTCCCATCCCATAAAAGCTGTCGGTAAAACCAGCTTCTTGGGACACATCTTCGAAATGAAGTTTTCCGTCCCCACGATATAGCTTACATGGGGATGGACTCTGATCTCGAACGTCCCAAGCCCAACGACAAGAGTTCACAAAGAAGAGATCCTGATGTCCGTCTTGATCATAGTCGAGGACAACAACACCGCTGCCCATCGTTTCAGGCAGCAGTTTCTCACCATACTTCCCTGATTCGTGTGAGAATCGAATACCGCTTTTCTTTGTCACATCAATGAATGGCAAGTGCGGTGGTGGTTGCTCATTGCTTTGACGAATATCAGGAAGTGTTACAGTTGTCTCGGTCGACTGCTCTTCTTCACTCTGAACGAGGAAAAACAACAGAATCAAGATAACTGGAAATGCAGCGATGACGAAAACCAGCAAAGAAGTGCGTAAGGCAGAGCCAATGACCGCATCGTTCTCAATATCCTGATCAATGTTCTCACTATCTACGTTTTCATCAACCATCAAGTTAGTCTATTGAACGAGGTCTTGGTTTTGGGGATCACTTTGCTGACTGTCGTCATCGCGTTGAAGATCATAGATTACCAGCGCTTCTGCTGCATGATTCGCTGCTGGATATCGACGACGCGCGGCAGGCACAGCCAATTCGGACGCATTGTCATCTGGCTTGTACTTTGAGTGTAATTCTCGGTGCACGGATTCCTCCACCTCATTCCCGAGAAGTGAGTAGATTTCCACCAAATTTGCATGTGCGGTCACATTCTCGGAGTCAATCTCCAGCACCTTCAGGAATTCGGACTTGGCGTTTTCAAGGTGTTTCAAGTAGTCATCTTCCTTTCCTTGCACATCCGCTTGTTGCGCTAAATCAATGAGAGTCAAACCTAATTCATTTCGAACTGCATAATCGTATGAAAAGTCAAACCCTCGCTTTGGAACTCGAGTTTGCAAAACAGCAGCAAACGAATCCGCCGCCGACACCAAATTGCCCTGCTGTCGGTTGACCATCCCGCTCAACCAACTGTGAGTCCAAGTGGGTGGAGGTGGATCCATTTCAGCAGCTCGCTTCAGCGATTGGGTTGCCGAATCCAGATCGCCCTCGGCAAACTGTACGCGAGCGAGGTTAAGCGGACCATCAAAACGCCCTAATTTTTCAACCTCCCCAAATGCCTCGGCAGCTTGCTTCAACTCAACCTTGCCCTTCAGCAACATTCCGATTCCATAATCGTTCCATCTCTGCCACAGAGGCGGTGAATCACTGTTCCCGACTTCAATCCCCGCAGCTTTTCGCTCCGTTCCGTCTGCAAGTATTTCGTGCGATCCTATGATCAACTCCACCTCATCACTCGCGATTTCAACGATCGGTAAATCGTTGGGA
>CAXQOB010000233.1:0-6943 GCA_964225475.1 Candidatus Nitrosopumilus sp.
ACCGTTTTGAGCGCCTCGCTGAATTTTGCGTCGAACAATTCCCGAAGGGTTTCGATTTCGCTACAGCGTTTGGCACCGATGGATTGAGCGACCTCCTTCATCTCTTCTTGCATGTTGTCCACACGGATGAAGAAAGCCACCTTGATGTCTGCTCGAATATTGTCACGGCAAATCAGTCCCTCGCTTCCTTGACGACTGATTTCAAAGCTCTTCAGTGTCAGATCCATGAATTCGAATCGATGGAACAGTGGGACGATAAATCGGCCGCCTGCGGTCGTGACGTCGAGTCCCCCGAGTCCGGACTTGACGATCGCTCGATCCGGTCCGACTACGATGTAGTATTTTCGAAAAGTGAGTAAGGCTGCAAAAACAGCAGATCCGAGCAGGTAAATGACAATCATCCATCCACTGGTCCAGTCGAATGCGGCAAGGGGCAACAGGGAGGTCACGAGTCATGCTCCGTGGGTATGGGTGTGACTATGAAAATTCTTTTCTTCGGATCAAAATCAACAATCATGGCCCGGCTACCTTTTGGGATCACCGTTCCATCCGTTCGTATGTTCAGCAGCAGCGGTGCTGCTTCGGTTTGGTATTCAGCCTGCCCGAATTCTCCATCGGCCTGACTGGTTGAAATCTCGCAGGTCTCACCAAGCAAATTGGCTTGGTCGTATCGCGGTGTGGGGATGAAATAATTCAGCAACGGTTGCGTGATTACCTTGGTGATACCAATCGCAAGCACCATGTTTCGCAGTGCCAGCATTGAGCTTGGTAACCACTCCGCGCTGTATCGGTTGATGTCGTACTGATGCCATAATCCGTAAGACAAACCCCAAAACGCGACGGTGAAAGCACCACCCCACACGATAATTGGGACACGACCAAAGTTCGTCCAGCGAATCGTCGATCCCCCAATTCCGTGTATAAAATCCCACTCGAGTGGGATTATTTGGGTTAGATCGGTCCCTGCGGAGGGGTTTGCATCAACCTCTGGGAGGTCGAATCCAAAATCAAGCAGTCCAAAGAGCCCAAGGATGGTGTAGATCACCAAAATCACCGCCAGAATTGAAGCTGGCCAGACGGGACCCACGAACATCCTGCTTGCCAAATCCGCCATTATTTCCGACATCGCTGGACTCTCTTTTTCTGCAAAGTCTTCTGCTTTTCAGCGGTGATGATTAGGTTAATTTTACCGTCACGTCCTGGAATCAATCCGATCGCTTCCTGCCATGAGCTTGCTATCGGTCGGATAGCACTTCGCGACAGTGGTCCTTGCCACTGTGGAGAAAGCTATCCCTGATTTGCTCAATCAAGCGGTTTCTCCATGTCCCACCACCAACGCTGCTGAATACGTGGAACCTCATCGCTTCTCTGGCTTTTTTCGAAGTTGAGTGGGTATCTCACCAAGGATTCACCCAACGTCTGTGCTGGATCAACAAAGACCCCACCGCTCGCCAGAAGGACGTGATGTTTTTTATTTCCGTGTCTTACCGAATGCAATTGACCAATGGATGAAACTTGTCTGGGAGTTGACAGGATAGCCTGAGTTTCTGTTGCACCAATCGACAGGTTTTCAAGAATGCGAAGGTGCGTGGGGGATTTGCTCTGTTGAACCATCAGCTGTGCGATAGAGGCTGCTTCAAACACGGACTCGATTGCGCCATAGATCGGGTATTCTTCACGAATGCTCCGCCAGTCTTCGTTGAAAGATGTTACGAATGCCTCAGTTCGAAAATCTCTGGTAATCGCTCCGCGGTTTCCGTTTTGCTGGGCATGCTCATTTTCACTGCTGAGTCGTATTGGATTACCGACCAGTTCGAATACGGTTTGTTCCTGATTCGTAAAAACTTTACGACGCTCTGCTGTAAACCAGAGCCTCAAAAGCAACTCCTGGGGAGGACCTTGATCAATGAATTCATCGATTGCATCGAGGTAATTCATTGTGTCGCCCGGCATTGGATGAAGTCCCAATGCAAGCTGTTTCATGTGTCGGTCCGCTTCAACCATGAGGTATCCAATGGGTGTGTCACCCGGTATCCCGAATACCTCCACGCGTTGCATCCCCAGAGCAGACACCAATGCTTCGCTAGATTCCAAGATCGGAATCAACTTTTGTTGAATCTTTTGTCCTACTGCAGCAGCCTGCTGCAGTCCCTCGCGGGTTGGATCGATCGTACATCCAAATGGCCGACGGTTTTGGCTGGACCAAAGCGTGTTGCGAAGAAACAGTAGCTGCAGAGTATTGCGGTGCGTAGCCTGATCCCGAAACCATCCGTCTTTTTGTGTAATACCGTTGACTCGTCCCGCCAAAATGATGTCAGAAGGGTTGAGGAAGATCGCTTGGACCTCCGATAAACCAGCCAGATTCTGCATGGCCTCTGACGGTGATCGACCAGATTGTCGCCACTCACTCCATTGAGAAGTGAGACGGTTCAGTGAAACAAATCTGAGTTTTGCTGGCTCTTTCCATGCATCCATCCCCGGGTGAATGCGATCTTTCATCGGAATCGAATCCGCGATCTTCTCGAGGGAGATGGAGCTCAAATCACCAGCTTCTTGCGAGAAAGGTTGGCAATCCCGCAAGGTGCCGCTGGGGTCCACGTAGACTCCTTGAGGATAGGGCGCCATCGTGCTTGGCCCACCGAGTGCTTCCCACGTATCCGGAACGATGGTTGTTTGAATCAGATCAATTAATGATTGGAAGTCAGCAAACGATCCACCACCCTGACCGCTGTCTGTGTTGGGTCGCTTCTCTGTGTTGCCCTTCGGGACCTGATTTTGCTGAGACTCACGATCACCTTCGCCAAATGTTTGCCCAAGGCTGGTCGTTGAGTGTGGCATCGCCCATCCAACCATCAGCGCAAGGATCAATGCCGTTCTTGCGGGTTTGATCCCTCGTTGAACGACCACTTGAGGGGATGCGTGTTGCATCATGCTTAGCCCTTGACGCATTGGTTTGAAGACGAACGCTACCAGCAACGAGAATAGCACAGACACTCACGTTGTGTGCTGCGAATCGTCAACGGAGTTGCTAAAAGAGTGCGTCAGGTCAAAACGCTTTCCTTGAAAAAGGACACAAAAAAACTGAACCCCGCTCGTGGCGGCGTTCAGTTTATTTTGATTCGTTTCGTCGAGGACGGATTCTATCGCGGAGTGGTACTCCAGCAATTTGAAAACGATTGGGAAAACCGCTTCACATCTGAAGTGATTCAGGGAGTAAGGATCAATCCCACCACCATTGACCATCTTGCAGGTCTTTCGGGCCAGCCACTTGCTGAACCTTTTGGTTTGCTCCGACGGTATCAACCTCGATATTTTCGCTTCGAAGAGCCAAGCGAGGTTGCATGTGAACACCTCCGCCAAGTGGTGTCATGAGTGTGTTTCCTCGCCAAATCGCATTGACGGCTGTCTCCACCTGCTCCGGTGCGGTGTAGGTCTCAACGGATACTTTGGACTCATCCAAAAGAACCGGCATCTCCCACTCCAACTTGCCGTAAAAGTCTTGCTGCTGAATGTAAGCTGCAGCAATCGACACGTCGATCAGTTGACGAAGTTCAGCGTAGATTCGTACTCGCTGCTGGATTTCATTGAATTTTTCAGTGAATTCCTTGCAGAATGCTTGGCTTGCACGATTGACGCGACCGCTGGCAGTTCTCTGCCCGCCGACCACGCGTTCGTTCGCACCCACAAGTTGAACTCCGCGTTCTTTGATCCGCATTGCAGCTCCATCTTCGCTGACAGCAATCCCATCGTAATTCGGTTGGAAGTACCAACGCTCCATGGCGTTCGCGGCGACCGCACTTGGGTTGGCTCTCTCCACGTAGCTGCGTACGTTAACGGGTAGTTGCTCTAAACCGATGCCGACTAACTTCATTCGGTAATCAGCTTCAACGAGAACGCGAGCAAAATGGGTGGAGTTCGGGATGCCCTTGAAGGTGACAGTCTGCAGTCCGAGATTGTCCTTGATTCCGCGAGCGATCCTTGCGGCATCGCTCGGTCTTGCAATTCTTCGAGCTTGCTGAAGGAAGCGATTCATCTGCTTTAATCCCTCAGCGGTGGGGTCGATCGAAACGCTGATCACCGAGGTCGGTTGTGCGTTCGGTGCAAAAGCTCGTAAGGCTGTTACCAAGTCTTCGAGTAGCAGAGTGGGTTGCCCGCTATTCATTCCAACCAGTCTTTCCGTCTGATCAGCAAAGAAGCCTTCGGCGGGGCCGGCAATCACGATGTCTTTGGTTTCTGGGTAGAAAAAGACGTATTCCACAGCGGTCAGACCCGCTACTGCTCTGAGTTCGTCGCTGAGTTCAACGCCTGCTTCCTTCTGTTGCTTGATGGCTTCCTCCAAGCGGTTGAGGGAAACTTTACGCAGCTTGGAAGCTCGCATGACATTTCGATCATTCTCGGCTTTTGCCGCTGCGAGTCGCTGCTGAGCAAGTCGTGCGTCGAAATGTTTGACTCGGAGGACTCCCGTAGCGTCCACGTCGATTCCCGCGATGGGGTTACCGATCAACGAAGTGCTCTGGCCGCCTCCGCCTCCACCGCCGCCACCTTGGGCGAAAGTTTCCGAGAGAGGGGCTGATGCCAGCATTACAAAAGCTGAGAGAGTGATGAGGCGATACAACATATTCATAAAAGTGCCGAGGGTGGCTTGTTCTGACTGGAATCTGAAGTCGCGTTGAATTGCAACGATTAACAAACGTCTTTCGAAAATAATCGGACAACGCGCCGTCTTCTACAAACTAGTTTCCCCAGCTTCATGGGGGAAATCAATTCTTTCACATTGAGCAAATCTTTCCGATTAGGTTGGCTGATTGCTCACGCGCGACCACTGCTGCCGATATGGGAATCCTTCGGAGAACCGCGTTTTTCCCATATGTTAACGAGTATCGGCAAAAAAATGGCAGAGATCGCCGGTAATTCTCTATTTTAACAAGCTTGCCGGTAATTCCGATAAGAGGAGCGATTTTTGGCCTGAGATCGGCGGATTGTGGCTCTTGATCGCTTCATTTTGCTCGAAGTCAGGCGTTGATCCGCTTGCCTTACTCCGTACTGAACTGTCTTTGAGGCCTCTTTTATGGGGTTGCTGGGGCTATCTCAGGCAGGGGTTTTGAGCCCGCTCAGCGTCGCATGGAAACCCAATCCGACTCACTGATGCATCCGAGCCATGACTCGAGCGAGGGGGGGGGTGGGTGGCTTCTGCTCCGACCCGGATCCCAGGCCAGGCGACTAAGGGCATCCAAAGTTAATCCTAACATGAGATTACGACGTTCAATCGAGGCGATGGGCCTGCTCGCTTGCGTCGCGAATTCTCCGGGTACGAGTTTTGATTGAATCTGGTTTTGTCAATTAGTGTGTCGTCCGGCAGATTTGAGTGGTCGCAGATTCGAGTGGTCGAACATTCGAGTGGTTTAGGGGCGATCCGTATTTGCATGATGCTCAAGGTGGGCCGTTTCACCCGTAAAATACGATTACTTGTCACCCTGAGGGCACTTTTCCGAGGCTTGCTTTGGGTTCGCCCCCTGCCTTCATTGGCCGTGTGAGCCTAAAATCCGCGACAACAAGGCGAGTTTCCAAGAGATCGCTACGTGTTTTCAAAAGTTCGTTTTCCACGAGTTCCCTTTTGGGTAGGAATAAAAATCGATGAGCGGTGATTGTGATTTTGGTTTGATAGGTCTGGCGGTGATGGGCGAGAATTTGGCCCTCAATGTGGAGAGCCGAGGTTACAAAGTCGCGGTTTATAATCGAACGACCGATAAGGTCGACCAGTTGATCGCCGGTCGAGCGGCAGGAAAAAATTTCGTCGGGACCCACTCGATCGAAGATTTCGTCAAGTCGGTTAAGCGACCCCGCAAGCTAATGCTGTTAGTTAAGGCGGGGCCTGCGGTCGACGCTTTGATCGAATCTTTGATCCCTCTGTGTGAGCCAGGTGACATCATCATTGACGGCGGGAACACGCATTACGTGGACACGGAGCGACGTACAAAGGTCGTCGAAGAGGCCGGTCTTCTCTATTGCGGTTGTGGCGTCTCCGGGGGCGAAGAGGGGGCCTTGAAGGGGCCCAGTTTGATGCCCGGTGGTAGCGAGGAGGCTTGGCCACATGTTCAAGAAATGTTTCAAGCGATTGCAGCCAAGGTCGGTGAGAATAACGACATTCCTTGCTGTGAATGGGTTGGCCCGCGCGGCGCAGGGCACTACGTAAAAATGGTGCATAACGGCATCGAATACGGCGATATGCAGTTGATTTGCGAAGCCTATCAGCTGCTTCGTGAAATCGGGGGCCTCTCTAACGAAGAGCTCTATGATGTATTTGCAGAGTGGAATCAGGGTGATCTTCAGAGCTACCTCATCGAGATTACACGCGATATTTTCAGCGTGAAGGATCAGGATGGAGATGGCTTCCTCGTGGATAAGATTCTCGATGTTGCAGGTGCGAAAGGAACCGGAAAATGGATGAGTCAATTGGCGCTCGACTTGGGTGTACCGAGCACGCTGGTGACCACCGCCGTGTTTGCTCGTGGTCTGTCGGCACAGAAAGACGCCCGAGTTCGCGCGAGTGAGAAACTTAATGGCCCCGCAGAAAATACGAATCCAGAGTTAACGGCTGCGGCCAGAGCGCTTGTAGGCGATCGAGAGAATTTTGTTGAGGCGGTGCGACAGGCTTTGTATGCCTCGAAAATCGTGAGCTACGCTCAAGGTTTTGTTCAACTCCAAGCTGCTTCGGCCGAGCACGAATGGGAGCTTGATTACGGTCACGCAGCGTTGCTGTGGAGAGGTGGGTGCATCATTCGTGCTCAGTTCCTTGATCGAATCAAAGAAGCGTTTGATTCGGATGCAAACCTTGAGAATCTCCTCCTCGACCCGTTCTTTGAACAGGCTGTTGAAAACGCTCAGGAGGCTTGGAGAGCCGTTGTTGCCTCCGCCTCGATCTTGGGAATCCCCGTTCCCGCCT